>JBIJBP010000020.1:0-46565 GCA_044345155.1 Prosthecobacter sp.
AGCCGTAGTCGGACAAGTGCTTGGTTCCCAACTTCATCGACAATTGCGCAACCTTTTCTATCTTGCTGCTCATGCCTTACGGCATACCAGCAGTTAGCCTCCTTGGGAAATGGTTTCTACAGAGCATGATGAACCTAAAACCCAGATTGCCTCAAAATGCTGTGCAATCTGCGCTTTTTGTCACGTTTTCCCTCCCCATGAACCCTGTGAAACACCTGCTGGCAACCTGCGTCTCGGCATCTCTTTCTCTGTGTCCCGCCGCCGAACCCGGTGACCCTGGTTTTTCCACCCTTTTTGACGGAACCACCCTGACTGGGTGGGAACAGCACAGCGGCACAGCCGAATACCGGGTGGAAAACGGGGCCATTGTCGGTAAAACGGTGCCAAACACCGGCAACTCCTTCCTCTGCACCTCGCGCAAGTACGGGAATTTCATCCTGGAATTGGAGTTCAAGGTCGACCCTTCGATGAACTCAGGCATTCAGTTCCGCAGCAACTATTACACCCAGGAGACCGAGGTGGAGATCAACGGCAAGAAAAAGAAATTCCCAGCCGACCGGGTTCACGGCTATCAATATGAAATCGACCCCAGCGCCCGTGCCTACACCGGCGGCGTCTACGATGAAGGCAGGCGTGGCTGGCTGTTTGACCTGAAAAACAACGAGGCTGCACGCAAGGCCTTTAAACAGGGAGAATGGAACCAGGCACGCATCGAATGCCGCGGCAGCAGCATCAGGACGTTCATCAATGGAGTTCTGGCCGCCAGCTTCAACGATGACCTGACCAAGGACGGCGTGATCGCCCTGCAGGTCCATGGCATTGGCAAAAAAAAGGAGGCCGTCGGCAAGGAAGTCATGTGGCGGAACATCCGCATCAAGGAACTCCCTTGAATTGCCCAGGCGGTCCGGTCAGGCCGCCGTTTTCTTGCCACCGGGCTTCTTCGCGGGTGAGGCGGCGGCAGGCGGGGCATGCTGGTCGGCACGGGAACGGACCTCCTCACTGCTGATGCCCAGGAACTTGGCCGTCCTGGCTGCATCATCCTCGAAGTGTCGCAAGGCCAGCCGGCAAAGCTCTTTCTCCACCCAGGGAAGCAGGTCAATGTCAGGCTGGGTCTGGGCGACACTGATGAGACTGCTCAGGGCATCCCTCATCCGGGTCACCGTGTTGGTGGGATGCGTAAACCGGCTGTTGGCAATGCTGCCGAGGGGAATGTCCGAAGGCAGCAGCACGTCGGAATTGGCCAGGGCGCAGGCGCGCTGGATGGTGTTTTCAAGCTCCCGGACGTTGCCCGGCCAGTCATAGGCCTCAAGCAGGGCGAGGGCGTCCTCCGTAAACCTCATGACCGGCCCCCGACGACGGGCGGACTGGCGCTGCAGGAAGAACTCGGCAAGCAGGCGGACGTCCTCCCTCCGTTCACGCAGAGGCGGAATATGAATGCGTACGACATTGAGACGGTAGAAGAGGTCTTCACGAAAGGTGCCCTTGGCCACTTCGGCCTCGAGATCCTTGTTGGTGGCGGCCAGGATGCGGACATCACATTTCAAGGTCTGGTTGCTGCCCACACGGCAGAACTCCCCTTCCTGCAGCACCCGCAAAAGCTTGCTCTGAACGGCCAGCGGCATGTCGCCGATCTCATCCAGAAACAGCGTGCCGCCATCACACTGCTCAAACCGGCCGACTCGCTGGTTCACGGCACCGGTGAAGCTGCCCTTTTCGTGACCGAAGAGTTCGCTCTCCATCAGGTTGTCGGGAATGGAGGTGATATTGATGCCGACAAACTCC
Organism: Prosthecobacter sp.; assembly: GCA_044345155.1. Lineage (GTDB taxonomy): Bacteria > Verrucomicrobiota > Verrucomicrobiia > Verrucomicrobiales > Verrucomicrobiaceae > Prosthecobacter. The sequence goes on from JBIJBP010000020.1 coordinate 1,783, forward strand.
TTCTGAGTCCTGGGGCTGAACTTGTGGACCGCACGGGCAACCAGCTCCTTTCCACAGCCGCTTTCTCCGGTGATCATCACCGGAGCATCGCTGCGGGACACCCTGCCGATCATCTTGAAGACCTCCTGCATCGGTGCCGACCGGCCTATGATGGTTTCCTGGATGGTCTCCGTCGGCACCTCGGCGGCCTGAGCCCGGGTGACACGGCGGGATTCATTCGCCCGCAGGGCGCTCTCAACCACCGTCCTCAGCTCATAAGGCAGCTTTTCCTTGCCCAGCACATCATAGGCACCAAGACGCATCGCCTCGATCACATTGCTGTTGCTGGCCAGGCCGCTGAAAAGGATGACCATCGCATTCGGGTCACTCATCCTCAGGCGCTTGAGCAGCTCAATGCCGCTGGTTCCCGGCATTCTGACTTCGGCAAGCACGAGGTCTGCCCGGCTTTTCTGATAGGATGCCAGGGCCTCCTCCGCCCTTTCGGCCGTGACCAGCGTCACTCCAGGAGCCTTCAAATGATTGCAGGCCCAGCTCAGAAAGTCTGAGTCTGAGTCCACAATGAGGATTCGGGAGTCCTGGGGAGATGACATTTGGCGATAAAGAGATTGTTTTCGTAGCTGGTGCCCACTCCGGCGTCAACACCCGTTCTTGCCGCCCGCCCGGGCACCGGCAAGCCCGCGCGCCAGGATGACATCTGCCTCAATCTGCTTTTTGAGCGCCTCGACACCCGGAAACTTCTGCTCCGGCCGGATGAAATCCCCCAGCCTAACCTCAAGGCTTCGTCCATATAATTCACCGATCCAGTCGAACAAATGGACCTCCAGGGAAGGCGCGACCTCCCCTGTCTCAACCGTCGGACGAACCCCAAGGTTGGCGACCCCCGCCCAGACCTTCCCATCCACCTCGACCTGCACTTCATACACGCCATAAGGGGGCAGCAGTTCAGCCTCAGGACGCACGTTTGCGGTTGGAAATCCAAGCTGACGGGCGAGTCGACGCCCGGGAAGCACTTCTCCATACAAGGCATAATCACGCCCCAGCAGCCGGTTCGCACGGCTCAGTTCGCCAGCGGAAACGGCATCACGGATCAGGGTGCTGCTGACCACCTGGCCATCCACACGCACCGGTGGCACTCCATAGACGGCGAAACCATCCCGCTCCCCATGAGCCATGAGCATGTGGATGTCCCCTCCCCGGTTCCTGCCGAAGGTCCAGCCATAGCCGACGGAAATGCATCCAAGCGGACGACAGTCACGCGTCAAGGTTTCGAGAAACATCTCCGCAGGGGTGGTCGCCGTGTTTTCATCAAACGGGCAAAGCAGCATGCAGCCAACTCCCAGGCGTTCCAGCAGCCGCCGGCGGTAGGCCGGACCACAGAGCCTTGGCGGCACGGCTTCCGGCCGCAGGATGGTCAGCGGATGCGGTTCAAAACTCATGACCACCGCCGTGCCCTGATGCTGATGCGCATGCTCCAGCGCCGCCCGGATCACCTCCTGATGCCCGAGATGCAGTCCGTCAAAGACCCCGATGGCAAGCGCCACGGGCCCAGGCAGTTTGGAGAGCTCCTCCAGGGAATGCAGAACGGTCATCCCCCCTGCTTTACCGTGGCGCTCCCTCCATGCAACACGTCCTTGCCTTCCCTGGCAAGCCCATGGACGCACAGGCCGTAATCTGGAAATGACCCGCGCCCTGCTTATCCTCCTGAGCCTTCCCGTCCTCCTGGCCGCCCAGCCGCTCCAGACACCTTCTTCCACTCTTCAGGCAGGCTTTGCGGAACGCGACATCACCCCGGACATTGGCATGGAGCAGCCTGGCGGTTATGGTAAAAGCTACCACCTGCGATTTCACGACGCCTGCAAGGTCCGGGTGGCGCTCTTCGATGACGGCAGGCGCAGCGTTGTCCTGGTCGGCCTGGACACGCTGGTGGTGCCACGAAAAATTGTCCTCGACGCCCGTAAGGCCATTCAGAAGGAATTCCAAATCCCAGGAGAAGCCGTGATGATCGGCGCCTCACATTCCCATTCCTCGGGCCCTGTGGGCATGGTCATGCCGGGAGAGTTCGACAGCGCCACCGATCTGGTGAAAAAGCTCGCCTATGAAGAAAGCTCCTGCGCTGACCCAGGCTTCCTGACCCGTGTCACCCAGGAAATCGTCGCCGGGCTGCGCGCCGCCCGCATGGCACGCAAACCTGCCCAGCTCGGCTTTGGCTTCGGCCATGAGGACAAAGTGGCCTTCAATCGTCGGCTGCGCATGAAAAACGGCCGGAGCTGGAGCCACCCACGTCCCGGCAACCCCGACATCCTGGAATACGCCGGCCCCATCGACCCCCAGGTCGGTGTCATCGGCGCCTGGGACCTGGAAGGCAGGCTCCTGGGCACCATCGTCAACTACGCCTGCCATGCCACCACCAACCCCGGCGGCATTTCCGCCAACTGGATTCATTACCTCGAAAAAACCATCCAGGGGGCGCTCGACACCCGTGCCCCGGTCATCTTCATGCAGGGGGCCTGCGGTGACGTCACCCAGGTCGACAACCTCAGCCCCTGGCGCAGCCCGGCTCCTGAAGACTGGGCCAGGCAGGTCGGTGGCCGTGTCGGTGCCGAAGCCGTGCGTGTCCTGCTCTCCATGCCACGCACCGGCGAAGCCATCCTCGACTCAAGGCAGAAAGTCCTCTCCATCCCGCGCCGCAAACCTTCTGCAACACGCCTCCAGCGCAGCCACGAGATCGTGAAGGCGGGCAAACCCGCTGGCGACACCACCGAATACCTCTTCGCCAAGGAAATCCTCATGCTCGACCACCTCTGCAAGGTCACCCCGGAAGTAGAGGCCGAGGTCCAGGTCATCCAGGTCGGCCCCGCCGCCTTCGTCAGCAATCCGGCGGAGTATTTCTGCCAGTTCGGCCTCGACATCAAAAAGGCCAGCCCCTTCCCTTTCACCTTCCCCGTCGAGCTCGCCAACGGCATTGTGGGCTATGTCCCCACGGAGGAGGCCTTCGGCCCGGGGGGAGGTGGTTACGAGACACGCCTGACCGCCTATTCCAACCTGGTCATCACGGCGGGCCGCACCTTTGCCGACACCGGCATCACCCTGGCGCGTGAACTGAAGCCCGGCCCGGTCCCCGAGCCCCCTCGAGCACCGCCCTTCAGCGCCCCCTGGAGCTACGGCAATGTGCCGCCGGAACTGGAGTAAGTCCCAGCGGGAACGGGTCGCGATCCATTCACCGGCGCCACTGGTACATCCAGCGCTCGGAGAACGCCTTCTCGCCATCCTTGAGATCGCAGGTCATCTCGATCAGGTTCGTCTTTTCAGGCACGTCCAGCTTGAAAAAGGCGCGCCAGCCGCCGGTTTCACCGTTCCTCATGACCCGCTTGTCGAGCACCTTCGCCCCCCCGCTGCTGATGATGACATCGATGTCCGGCGCCCAGCCCTCCGGTCTGCCGGACGGAATCATGCCCTGGCTGAAGTCGATCACATAGAGATGGTCGTCGCTGTCCATCACAAAGCCGCGGCGGGTCGCCGTGACCTTGGCGAGCGTGCCCGGAAGATGCTCCTCCAGCCACACCAGCCGGTATTCAAACTTCATGGCCTCCTGGGGTGACGTCGCCAGCACCGCCGGCTTCCACATCGCCACGATGTTGTCCCAGGTCTCCTCCCCTGTCGAAAGCTCCACCAGCACCACACTGCCCTTACCAAATCCGGCACGGGGCTCGACCCACACTGCCGGCCGACGATGATACACGGCCTCCAGGTCCTGGAAGTTTTTGAAGTCGCGATCACGCTCGGCAAGGCCGAAGCCCTTCAGGCGGTCCGTTTCCAGGATGCTCAGGCGCAGGTCACGGCTCACATCAAGCGGACGCCAGATCGACGGCCCGCCTTCAATCTCGATCTGCAGGCCGTCGCTGTCATGCACCTCAGGCCGGAAGTCATAGGGCTTGGGATGGCTGTTCTCCCCGAACCAGAACATGCTGGAAAACGGCGCGATGCCCAGCATCTCCACCTTCTGCCGCAGATGCAGCGTCGCCTTCACCAGCGTCTCGGTGGACCTGCCGGGCATGACATCAAACTGGTAGGCCCCCGTGATGCTGGGACCGTCGAGGAGGGCCAGGATCTTGAAAAACTTGTCCCCCGGCTTCGGCGGCACCAGCCAGAAGTGGGTGAAGTCGGGAAACTCCTCGGGCTTGCCGCCGATCGTGTTCACCGCCACACCACGCGCGCTGATCCCGTAGCCAAGCTCCGTGGTGACAGCCCGGTAGTAGCTCGCCCCCATGAACACCATGAACTCAAACGGCTTCTTCAGCATGGCGTCAGGCGCCAGGATGCGGAACCCGGCATAACCGGAAGGAGGGACAAACTTCTCCGGCAGCTTCAGTTCGCCATAATCGAAAAGCTTCGGGTCAAACCCGACAGCCTGCGAGCCGCCCCCCTGGACGGAGAAGAACTGGACGGGCTTCTTGAACATCCAGCCCGGATGGAAGAACTCGACCCGATAGACATCACCCAGGTCCGCAAAAAGCGCCTTGTCCCGGCGGAAGCGGATCTGCCTGTGCCCGTCATACTTCAGCTCCTCAAAAAACGGATCCAGCTTCTGCGACGGCGTCTTGTAGGGCTTGAGGGCAAGCTGGGCCGCCAGTTTCTCAAGGGAGGCGAAGTCCATCACCTGCCCGGGCTCCTGGGCCAGGAGCACGGTTGAGGCAAGAAGCAGGCTGATGCCAGAAATGAAGGACGCCTTTAAACGCAGGGAGGTCATGCAGGGGAGGTTTCGGAAGGATCGCAGAATGCCGCCGGGAACGGATGAGTCAACCGGCACCGGGCTCCATCGCAGCATCGGCCTGTCAGAGCGGCTTGCGTGCCAGCACGACATACTGCCCGCCCAGCGGCCAGGGAGAAAGCAGCGGCTCCAGGGGACGCAGGGCGGCAAGGAAGCCCGGGAAGACGAACCAAAACCGTGTCACAACAAGTTCAAAGCCGGCTGCGGTGAGCAGGTCCTCGGTCTCACCCGGCCAGAGCATCATGGCGTCCTTGTCAAAGGGCACCCGGCTCATCACGTACCAGACCATCGGATTCCAGGGATTGTTCTCCCAGAGCGCAAACCAGCCCCCGGGCCTCAGCGCCTCAAAGACCGACTTCACGGCGCCAGGCCTGTCAGGCGGCGGGATGTGGTGAAACACGCCGTTGCAGTAGGCCAGGTCAACCGCCCCGGCCTGCGGCAGGTCACGCGGCACGATGAACTCGGCCGGAAGCCCGGTATGATCCCGGCGGGCGACCTCCAGGCTGGCCTCCGACGGATCGGTCCCGACAACCCCGCTTCCAGGAAACGCCCCCAGCAGGAAGCGCGTGGCGGTCCCCGTGCCGCAGCCGAAGTCGAGCACACGCCCAACCTTCATTGCTTCAGCGGAGACCCTGGCCGCCGTCCACCGGCAGCGGCCCTCGGCGTAATAGGCCGAGTCCTCCCCGGTCAGGCGCAGGCCCTTCTGCAGGGCGGCCTGGTAGTCGGCGGCAAACTCGTCAAATTCCGGCTCCGTGGGGGTTTGTGGCATGGTCGACGACAAAGCGCAGCCACGGCGTCCATGCAACTGTCGTGATGCACGGGACGCCGACGGCCTCTCTTATTATGTGGAATGTGGAGGATTTGCCGCTTGCAACGAAGCCGTCCGCCGCTCATCGTCGTTCAGTTTTTCCTAAACGATGCCGTCAGCCCCTGCCAGAAGCAGCACAACGCCCTCCACATGGGAGAAGGAGCTGCACCGCTTCATTGAGGCCAGCGGCAACACCACTCACGCCTTCGGGCTCGGCAGATTGATCGGCAGGATGTACGCCCTTCTCTACCTCCACCCAGGGCCGCTCAGCCTTGAACGGATCGCCGCCGACCTGGAGATCAGCAAGGCCAGCGCAAGCATGACCATCCGCCAGCTTGAGCAGTGGCATGCAGTGCGCCACGTCCCCGTGACCGGCGACCGCCGTGACTACTATGAGGCCGAGACCGCCTTCCGCCTGATCGTACGCGACGGTTTCCTGCCCGGCATCCGCAAGAAGCTTTCCTCGGCAGGAGACCAGATCGACCGGACGCTTCATGCCGAAGTTCCGGCCTCAGCCCGGGACAAGTCATCCCCCGCAGACATCCAGTTGATCCGCAAGCGCCTCAAGGCTGCCGCCTCCCTTCACAGGAAGCTGGATGCCGTCCTTTCCAGCCGACTGCTGGAAAACCTCCTCTGACAAGCCCCGGCCGCATCCCCCATGCGCGGCATTCCAAACAAAAATCCTTCAGCACAAGGCCGCCTCTCAGACGCGACCAATGGCGGCAGCATGCCCCCGCCTGCATCTGCAAAACCCTGAATCATGAACACCTCCCCCGTGTCAGGCAACCTGTCCTGGACGATGACCCGCGTGTCGGACCAGATGCGCTCCCACCTCCTCGGCCAGCGCGGACTGGTTGTCTGGCTCACCGGACTGTCCGGCTCCGGCAAATCCACCATGGCCGTCGGACTTGATGCACGGCTTCACGAATCCGGTCGCCCCTCCTACATCCTGGATGGCGACAACCTCCGCCACGGCCTCTGCAAGGATCTTGGATTCAGCCCCGAGGACAGGTCGGAAAACATCCGCCGCACCGGCGAGGTCGCCAAGCTGATGGCCCAGGCGGGTGTCATCGTGATCTGCTCTCTCATCTCCCCTTTTTCCGCCGACCGGCAGCGCGTCAGGGAATCCTGCGCTGCGGATGGCGTGACCTTCATGGAGGTTCATGTCAGCGCACCGCTGGACATCTGCGAACAACGTGACCCCAAGGGGCTCTACCGCAAGGCAAGGACCGGGGAAATTCGCGGATTCACCGGCATTGATTCACCCTATGAAGAGCCTCAGGCTCCCGAAATCATCCTCCGCACCGGCGCATCCAGTATTCAGGACTGCGTGGAGCATCTGACGCGGCAGATCCTAGCTTCAGCCACCCTTCACCCGGCACGCTCATGACCGACCTGACCAAGCACGTGCGAATCACCCGCTACCAAAGCGGACCAGGCTCAAGCAGCCCCCTGGGCTCGCTGCTACTGGCCTTTCAGGACCTCTGGACTCACCGCGAGATGACCTGGATCCTCTTCTGCCGTGACCTCAAGGCCACCTTCCGGGGCAGCCTGCTGGGCTATGTATGGCTGTTCCTGCCCCCCCTGGCCACCACCGTGGTCTGGATCATCCTGAACCGCTCCCGCGTCGTCGCCTTTTCCGACCCGGACATCCCTTACCCTCTCTTCGTGCTAGTGGGTACCATCCTCTGGAGCAGCTTCAACCGGGCCGCCGTGCTGCCCCTCCAGATCTTCCAGCTTTCCAAGCCTGTCTTTTCCAAACTAAAGATCCCCCTGGGTGCATTCCTGGCCGTGGCCCCGCTGCGCGCCCTCTTTGACAGCGTGCTCTACATCCTGGTCGCCAGCGCAGTTTTCTTCTACTACGGCGCATCCGTTCAGGCCACCCTTGCGCTTGTTCCCATCGCCGTCGTGACCAGCGTCCTCCTGGGCTTTGCCGTCGCCCTCCTGCTTCTGCCCCTCAGCGCCCTTTACGCCGACGTCCAGCAGGGACTGGTCCTCTTCTTCTCTGTCGCAATTTATCTCGCCCCAGTCGTTTATCCACCGCCGAAAACGGGGGCCTTTGCTGAGTTCATGGCCTGGAACCCCGTCACTCCGATCATCCTTTCCACGCGTGACTGGGTCTTCCATGGCCAGCCCTCAGGAATCCCGGATGTGCTCATGGTCGCCGGAGGCTCCGTCCTGGTCATCGGCCTGATGCTTTCGGGAATGCGCACCGCCATGCCCCACCTGACCGCCCGGATGGGCATGTAACCCGAACCCTCCCCACGCCACTCCCTCATGCCCGTGTCCACTGATGATGATGTCCTGGTTGACTGCCGGCATCTCGGCAAGCGCTTCTGCCGCGACCTGAAGAGGTCTCTGTTCTACGGAGTCCAGGACATCATCCATGACTTCATGGGTTGGCAGCCCGTGGGCACCCCGAAGGACGCACCGCAAGGCTCCAGGCCCTCGCTGCGGCCTCATGAATTCTGGGCCGTAGAGGACATCTCCTTCCAGGTCAAGCGTGGACAATGCCTCGGCCTCATCGGAAAAAACGGCGCTGGCAAAACAACCATTCTCAAGATGCTCAGCGGCCTCATCAAGCCGGACCACGGCCAGGTGGAGTTGCGAGGACGAGTGGGCGGCCTCATCGCCCTCGGCGCCGGTTTCAACCCCCTCCTCACCGGACGGGAGAACGTCTATGTGAACGGCTCCATCCTCGGCATGACCAGAAGGCAGATCGAAGCCAAGTTCGACGCCATCGAGGCCTTCGCCGACATCGGCGAATTCATCGACGCTCCCGTTCAAAGCTACAGTTCCGGAATGCAGGTGCGTCTCGGCTTTGCCATCGCAGCCGTGGTCACCAAGCCTGACGTCCTGCTCCTGGACGAGGTCCTTGCCGTCGGTGACATGGGCTTCACCATGAAGTGCCTGAACGCCGTGCGTGAAATGGCGGCGGACTCCGCAGTCATCTTCGTCTCCCATAACATGCAGTGGATCTCGACCTTCTGCACTGACGTGATGGTCATGCGCAACGGACGTGTGCACACCCACACCGCGAACATCGGTGAAGGCATCGGAGCCTACATGGAGTGCTTTGACACCCCCGTCAGCGTCACCGGTTCCGGCCAGGCGGTGGTGGAGGTCGCAAGCATCCATGGCCCAGGCTCTACAAGCAGCGCCCCCGGTAGCGCCGTGGAGATTGTCCAGGGTGAATCGAGCGAATTCCATTTCGAAGCACGGGTAAACCCCTCCTTTCTGCCTTCCGAGCTCTCCTTGTACGTGCTGGACCAGGGACTCAGCCCCGTGATGTGCTTTCCGGACATCGCACACAGTTGGAGGCCGGACACTGACGGATTCCATCGAGGCAGCTTCCGCATCCCCCTTGGCAGGATGGAGCTCAATGCCGGCCGCTACTCCATGATCGTCCTCATCCAGGAGCGCGCCACCGGCAAATACCTGGCAAGAGTCCAGGGCCTTGCACCCTTCTCCGTCCGTGCGCAAACCGTCCACTGGGCGCCCGTGGTCAGGCACGTCTGACCCCCCTCAAACTTCCAGTCTTCATCCACGCTCTTCGCGATTTCCATGTCCGCTACTGACACCGGCAGTAACCTGCCTGATTATTTGAAAAAACTGATTCACCGCGGCTTTAACGCCTTGGGCTTTCAGCTGGTGAAAAAAGCACGAAAAAATGAAGTGCGCCTACCGCTGCTTGCCGCCAGGAACCTGCTTCAGCAGGACGGCCGACAACCCGTGATGTTTGACGTCGGAGCCAACGCCGGCCAGACGACCCTCTCGATGCTGGAGCTTTTTCCCGGCGCCATGATCCACGCCTTCGAACCCGGCAGCCGGGCTTTTGATCAGCTCAGGACAAACCTGGCGGGCCTTCCCAATGTCCACCTTCATCACAAGGCCATGGGTTCGGCACCGGGCAGCATCAGCCTCAATGAAAATGAAGAGTCCACCATGAGTTCTGTCCTGCCTCTCGGTGAATCGGGCTGGGGCAGGATCCAAGAGATCCGTGAAGTTGAAATGACCACCGTGGACGAAGTTTGCCGCCAGCATGACATCCAGCACCTCAGCATCCTGAAATCTGACACCCAGGGCTATGACATGGAGGTGATGCGCGGAGCCGCAGGCATGATGGAAAGTGGTCGGCTCGACTGCGTTTTCTTCGAGCTGATCTTCAGTGACCTCTACCAGGGCATGCCCCGCTTCGACAAGGTCTTCTCCTTCCTGCTGGACCGGGACTATGTGCTAGTGAGCGTCTACGACATTCACCTTAAAAATGGTGTGGCCGGATGGGCGGACGTGCTCTTCGTCCATCGCCGCTTGCTCCAGGGCAGAACCAAGTGACTTTCCAATCATCCCGCCGACCCCATGCTGAAATCTCTCCTCCGCCCCCTCACCAGGCTCATTCCTCACACCATTGTCCGGCGTGACGTCCATCAGCGAATGCACCGTCGCTGCCACCGTCAGGGCACCCGCGGCGCGCTCGACTTTGCCATCTCCCGTGGACTCCAGGCCGCTTCCATCATCGATGTTGGCACCGAACTGGGCACACCCGCCATCTGGAGTCGCTTTCCAAAGGCTGCCCAACTCCTCATCGAGCCTCGGAAGGAATGCCTCCCCACACTCGAAAAACATGCCCGCGAATCCAAGGCACGCGGTGTTGAAGTAAGGATCACCTGTGCCGCCGCCGGAGATGTCGAAGGCACCGCTGAATTCCAGGTGGCCGCCAAGGGAGAATCCTCCTCTCTCCTCGGCCCGGCCGACCAGACCACACCGACAGAGACGGTCCAGGTCCCCATCCGCACCATCGACAACCTCCTCAAGGAGCACCCGCTGCCGACCCCGATCTTCTTCAAGATCGACGCCGAAGGATACGATTTGAAAGTACTGCAGGGAGCTGTCGAAACCCTGCCCAAATGCTCTCTGGTAATGATCGAAGGCACTCCAAGGGAAAGGCAGGAGGGGGCCTGCAGAATGTCAGACCTTGTGAATTTCATGGAATCACGTGGCTGGGTGCTCTTTGACATCATCGCTCCACATCATGACGATGCCAACATGCTGGATCACTTTGACCTGCTCTTCGTACCAAAGACCAGCCCAGTTCTGAAAACCAACGCCTGAACCGCACACCTTCCCCCACATGCCATTTCAAGCACGCCGCCGACTATTCGCCGTTCACCGCTGGCTCTACCACCTGTCATTGAAAGGCATGGGCTTTAACAACTGGCGCACTATGGAAGGTTCCGGGGAGCTTTGGGCCATCCAGAAGCTCCTCCCATCATTGATCAAGGGCCCGAAGCCTGTCATGCTTGATGTCGGGGCACATCATGGCGACTACAGCAACCTCCTCCTCAAAGCATTTCCTGACGCTGTCGTTCACGCTTTTGAGCCTCATCCCCGCACCTTTGCCGGGCTGAAGCAGGGCGCCGCCCCCCCCGTCAGGCTGCACGCCTGTGCTCTAGGCGCCAGCCCGGGACGTGCTGAACTCTTTGACCGCAAGGGCGTGGATGGATCCGTCTATGCATCGCTGTCCAAGGATTCCATCCGCACCCTGTATCATGATGACATCGTCGTGCATGATGTTGAGGTGACGACTCTGGACCAGTTCATGCAAAAGGAAGGACTGGCACGAATCGACTTCCTCAAGATCGACACGGAAGGCTTTGAGATGGACGTCCTCAACGGCGCGTCCATGGCCCTGGAAAACAATGGCATCGGCATCATCCAGTTTGAGTTCAACTCGTTGCACGTCGCGCGCAGACTGTTCCTGGATCAATTCGTCCAGCGCCTTCCCGGCCACCGTCTCTACAGGCTTCTCAGCGACGGCATGGTGGCACTGGACAAGCTGAAGGTGGTGGAACGCGAGATCTTCACCTTCCAGAACATCATCGCAATCCCAACGGACATAGCCCCGGAAAAGGCCTGATCGAGTACATGCAGGAGGAAGCGAAAGAATCCATCGACGCAGGAACCCCGGGTTCAGGGTCTTCCATGCATCGAAGGTTTCTTAAGACAGTGCTTCTCTCCCTTGTCGCATTCCTTGGTCTGGCTGCGGCCTTTTGCGCCTGGCAGAACCCCTTCGACATCCTCCCGTCCAAAGACGCCAATTTGGTTCAGCCAAGGATATCCAAGGTGCATCTGGCCGAGAGGATAAGGCCTGGAACAGTCATCATCGGCACCTCAAGACCAGAACTCGGCATTCCCACGGAGCATGTTGCCTGGAATCATCCGCCCGTGCTGAACATGGCCTTTTCAGGCACCACGATCTCGGAGATGAGCGCCTGGTTTGAACATTGCTGCTCCGTGGCTCCGGTCCAGGAGGCTCTCATCATGCTCGACTATGCCTCCTGCGACAGGCTGGCCGGAAATCAGCACACTTTTGATCCTGGCCGACTCTCAAGGCTGGACCGAGGCCCGCTCTGGACAAGCCGGGCCGCTGACCTGCGGATGGCCTTCGCCTCCTGGGATGGCCTGGCGGCGGCTTTTCATTGCCTGAGCACACCTCCATCCGGACGAGACTTCCTTCCCAGGGGCGGAAGAAATGAGAAGGTCCACTATGACAAGATCCTCTCCAAGGGCGGGCTGAGACGCTCCTTCAGCCTCACTGATTCCCGTTTCCCCAGGCAGAAGACCGACCTGGCCAAGGACTGGGAGCCCCTGCGCAGGATGGTGCGCGTCGCCGCAGCAAAAAAGGTTCGGCCAGTCTGGGTCATCACCCCTTTTCACGACCACCTTTGGAGGCTCTTCATCAAGCGTGACGGTATCGGGGAGGTGCTCGGCTGGCGCCGCTCCCTGATCCAGATCATCCAGCAGGAGGCGGACGCCTGCGGCCTTGGCAGGCAGACGTTCTGGGATTTTGACGGCACAGCCCTGACCAGGATGACCATCGACGAAATCATCAGCGATGCAGCCGCCGCCAGGCTGCCGCTTTTTTATGAATACTCGCACTTCTCCACCCGCGTCGGCACCATGATGCTGGCCCGCGCCCTTGGGAACAAGCCTGACGGCGCCCAGGACTTCGGCGTGCCCGTGACGCTCAACAACCTGGAAAGCCGGCTGCAGACGCTCAGAAAAGCCTGGAGTCCCCTAACCAAATCATGAATCAAGGATCCACAACGGTCAGCGTCGTCATCCCCGCCTACAACAGGGAGATCCTCATCCTGCCGACCCTGGAGAGCATCCGCAGCCAGACGCTCGCACCCGAAGAAGTGCTGGTGATCGACGACCGCTCCACCGACTCAACCGTGAGGGTGGTCGAAGAATATGCAGCCCTGCACCCCGGCTTCCCCGTGCGCTGCCTCGTTCAGGGAAAGAACCAGGGAGTCAGCGCGGCACGCAACCGGGGCATCCGGGAGGCCTCCGGAGAATGGATCGCCTTTCTCGACTCCGACGACATGTGGGAGCCGCACCACCTCAAAACCCTCGCCGACGCCCGTGATGCCAGCGGCGCAGAAGTCGTCTTTGCCTGTGCACGCGGCTACTCTGACACCGACCCGTCCGTATCCGAACGCACCTGGGGCTGGCGGTTTCAATCCACCGACGAAGTCCTGCGCTACCTCATCAAGGGCTGCCACATCCTGCCCTCAGCCCTGATGATGAAGCGTGACCTACTGCTGAAGGCCGGGCTGTTCGATGAAGAGCCAGCCATCCAGCATGCGGAAGACCTCGACCTCTGGCTCAGGCTTGGCGCCGAGGGCGTGAAATTCCAGCACGTCCGGGAGATCACATGCCTCTATCGTCAGCATGCCGCCTCCGCCTGCCAGAACAAGACACGGCTTTATAAGGCCGGCGTCTACTGCCTTGGCAAGCACCGGACCAATCCCCTCAACACTCCGGCTGAGTTCAACGAGGCTTTCGCCTATTACCAGGGCAAGCTTGGCAAAGCCCTGTGGCCGGTGGACAAGGTGAACTCCGAACGCGCCCTCTGTCAGGCAGCCAGGCACCAGCCCTTCGCCTGGCAGTATCCCGCAGCCTGGGCCCTTGCCGCCCTCTCACGCCGCCTGGGCATTTCCGAAGGCTTCGTCAAACGCTTCCACAACCGCTTCCTGTGAGCCTGGTGTCCATCATCATGCCCGCCTACAACGCGGAAAAGACCCTCGCTGAGGCCGTCGACTCCGTCCTGGCACAGATCTGGCCGGATTGGGAATTGCTGCTGGTCGTCGACAAAAACTCCTCCGACCGCACGCACGACATCGCCACATCGTACGCCACCAAAGATCGGCGTGTTAAGCCCATCTCCGGCCTGTCCCAGGGCGGCTGCGTATTCAACCGCAACCAGGCCATCCAGCGTGCCAGCGGCGGCTTCCTTGCCTTCCTCGACAGCGATGACCTCTGGCTTCCCGAAAAGCTCAAACGGCAGGTGGAGTTCATGGAACGCACGGGCTGTGATCTCAGCTACACCGGTTACGCACAGATGAACTGGACCGGCCAGCGCCTGCCGCACGTAGTCACGCCGCCGGCACGCCTGACCTACGACGATCTGCTGAATGACAACCTGCTCGGCTGCCTCACCGCCATGGTCCGTCGTTCCCGGTTTCCTGACATCCGCTTCGAGGAGCACCTTCATGAGGACTTCATTCTCTGGCTGAGGCTGCTGCGCCAGACCGTGGCCCAGGGCCTGCCTGACACGCTGGCCGTCTACAGGCAGGCCGCGCACAGCCGCTCCGGCAACAAGGTCAAGGCCGCCCTGGCACGCTGGCGCATCCTCCGGCATTATGAAAACCTGCCCCTGACCAGGGCGCTGCCCTGCTTCCTCAGATACGCCTTTGGCGCCCTGAGGAAACGCAAGCCATCCCCCTTCCAGGAATCCCCATGAAGATCCTCTTCATCAGCTCTCATCATGGAACCGGGGCCAGCGAAACCTTGTGGATCGAGGCTGCCGTGAAGCTTGCAGCCGCAGGCCATCAGGTCTCGGCCGCCGTCAACTGGCGCAAAAGCTCCCCGGAGCGCCTTTCCCCCCTCAGCCAGGCCGGCATCCAGGTCCGGCACCTCAACCTCGCGGCAAAGGCAGGCAGGCTGATGAAGCTGCTGCGACGCTTCCTGCCACATGAAAGATGGGAGCTGGCCGCAGCACGGCAGGCCATCAAGGCGTCAGCACCGGACACCATTGTCTTTTCCGAAGGCAATGACATCTCGGCCTTGTCCTTCATGGAACTGGCGATGGTTCTTGGAATCCCCAGCCAGATTGTCACTCATGGGGTGAATCCCGCCGTCTGGCCCTCCGACGACATTGCCGACCGCCTGCGCCCTGCCTTCACCTCCGCCGCGCGCACCTACTGGGTGGCGGCGCGCAACATCGAGGAGTTTGAACACCACATCGGCTCCAGGCTGGGCAATGCCGAAGTCGTCCGCAATCCCGTGAAGGTGGACAGGGACATCCCGTTCACCTGGCCCGCCGGGGACGAAACCTGGCGCATGGCCTGCGTGGCCCGGCTTCAGACCCGGGCCAAGGGTCATGACCTGCTGCTGCAGGCCTTTGCGGCTCCGCAGTGGCGTGACCGTCCGCTGCATCTGACCTTCTTCGGCGACGGCGAAAACCGGCGTGGCCTTGAAAAACTGGCCCGCCTGCTCGGCCTCGGCTCCCAGGTCAGCTTCGGCGGCCATGTCTCTGCGGTCCAGAACATCTGGAACGACCATCACCTCATCGCCCAGCCTTCACGCAACGAGGGCATGCCCCTCTCCCTAGTCGAGGCGCTGATGTGCGGACGCCCGGCCCTGGTCACGGACGTGGCCGGCCATGCCGAACTGATCACCGACGGTGAAAACGGCTTCGTCGCCGAGGCAGCCTCCGTGCTCCACATCGGCCGGGCGCTTGAAAGAGCCTGGAGCGAACGTGGTCGCTGGCAGGACATGGGCCGCTCCGCCCATGAGCGAATCCGGCTCGACATCCCCTCCGATCCGGCGGCAGACTTTGCAGGACGCATCCTTGCCGCAGCCTCCACCTGACCCAGAAGCGCCATGCTGTTCAACTCCGCGATCTTCCTCTTCGTCTTCCTGCCGCTGACGATGCTTGGCTTCGGGCTGGCCTTCCGGCGTCTCGGTCTTGAGGCCGCCTGGACCTGGCTGGCCGCAGCCTCGGTGTTCTTCTACGGCTGGTGGAACCCGGCCCACGTCCCCCTGCTGCTCATTTCGGTCAGCAGCAATTATTGGTTGGGCCGCAGGCTGGCCCTTCCGGATACCGGCGGCCACCGCTGGCTGCTGACGGCCGGCGTGGTGGTCAATCTCGGCCTGCTCGCCTGGTTCAAGTACTGGCACTTCGCCGCCTCCAATGTCTCCGCCCTCTTCGGTCATTCCTGGGAAGGGCAGCCCCTGGAGCTGCCCCTCGGCATCTCCTTCTACACTTTCCACCAGCTCACCTACCTGCTGCACTGCCGCGCCGGCAGGGCCCAGGGAACCACCTTCAGGCACTACCTGCTCTATGTGACCTTCTTTCCGCAGCTCATCGCGGGTCCGATCGTCCGCCCCATGGAGATGCTGCCCCAGCTCAAGGACCGGCGCACCCGGGCCTTTCGTTGGGAGGATCTTTCCATCGGCTTCACCCTGCTCAGCATTGGTCTGTTTAAAAAGATGGTCCTGGCAGACCATGTCGCGCAATGGGTCAGCCCAGTCTTCGACCATGTTCATGAGGTGCCGCATGTTCCCATGCTTGATGCCTGGCTCGCGGTGCTTTCCTACACCCTGCAACTCTACTTCGACTTCTCCGCCTACTCGGACATGGCCCTCGGACTGGCACGAATCTTTGGCGTCAGCCTGCCTGGAAATTTCTACTCCCCCTACAAGGCGCTCAGCATCGTCGACTTCTGGCGCCGCTGGCACATCACCCTCTCCCTCTTCCTGCGTGACTACCTCTACATCCCGCTCGGGGGCAACCGGAAGGGTGAATTCAGGCGCAACGTCAACCTCCTGCTCGTCATGGTGATCGGAGGATTCTGGCACGGTGCCGGATGGACCTTCGGCTTCTGGGGCTTGTGGCACGGGCTGGCGCTCCTGGTCAATCATGCCTGGATGAAAACGGCGCTCAGCAGGAGGATCTCAGGCCTTCCTGCTGTCCTGTTTTCCTGGTCGCTCACCTTCCTCACCGTCATCATTGGCTGGACCTTCTTTCGAGCCCCGGACCTGCGCAGCGCCTCCTCCCTGCTTGGCAGCATGTTGGGTACGGCTGGGATCGAGATCCCGGCCTCATGGCTCGCCAGGCTGTCCTGGCTGAAGCCCTTCGGCGTGACAGGACGATCCGACTGGATGGTGTTCCAGTCCTATTCACAGCTTCTTGATGTCGCGGTGCTGCTCGCAGCTGTGCTCCTACTTCCCAACGCCCTGCAGATCGCCGCTGGCAGCCTCACGCCTTCCAACCAGCCATCCCTTCCCTCCAGCCCGTCCAGATGGACCTGGCGCCCGTCACTTGGGTGGGCGGTCCTCTCCGGGCTGATGCTCGCCCTCGCCCTGCTGCACCTGGGCAGGCTGAGCGAGTTCCTCTACTTCCAGTTCTGACATGGAGCCGTCAGTCCAAGGCAGGTATCTGCGTCAGCTTGCCTGCACGGTGCTCGCCACCTGTGCAGTGACCGCACTCGTCAACCGGGCGGTCAACCCCTATGGCCTGTTCGCAACCGACTGGCTGCATGCCGTCGACAAGCCGGAGACCTTCACCCATCTGCGCATGGTGAAGGCCGCGCAGACCCGGCACCTGAAGCCGAAGGCCCTCATCCTCGGCAGCTCACGTGCTGAAACCGGCCTCGACCCGGCGCACCCCGGATGGACGGCTCATCCAGTCTATAACCTCGGCCTCTCCAACGCGAGCATCTATGAGGTCAGGAGGTACCTTGAGCATGCCTGCGCCGTTGGTGAAGTCAGGCAGGTCGTGGTGCTCCTTGATTTCACTTCTTTCCTCGCTGGAGGAACCGTTGCGCCTGACTTTCTGGAAGAACGTCTGGCCATCCGCCCGGATGGCAGCCCTGGTGCTTCGGGTGTCTGGTGTGATCTGCCTGCCGGCCTGCTGACCTGGAGCGCCCTGGAAGGGAGCCTGGCAACACTCCGAGGCCGTGAGGGTGAAAAACGCTACCTCCCGGACGGCTCACGGGATGCGGCCTCCGAGGACAGCCGTGTTCTCTCCAAGGGTGGCGCCATCAGGGCCTTTGCCGCTTATGAGGCGAAGGTGCTCGGCGGCCAGGTCGATCACAACGCCCGGCTTGGCGACACTGAATTCGGGCACCTGGCTGCCATTCTAAGGCTGGCGCGAGCCAGGGACATCGACCTGCGCCTTGCCCTCTCCCCCATGCATGTCCGCTATCTCACCATCCTTGAACTCCAGGGACGCTGGCAGATGTACCAGGACTGGAAACGCGCCCTCCTCAGGCTCGTGACCGAGGAGGCCGGCGGAAAAACACCCTTCCCCCTGCTCGATTTTGGAGTCTGCACGCCCCAGACCACCGATCCCGTTCCTGCTGCCGGACTGGCACGCTACTACTACGAAGCAAGCCACTTCAACAAGGTCCTCGGCAAGCAGCTTCTCGACATCACCCTCGGATGGCAGACGGATGCCGGCAGCGCAAAACCTCCGGGAGATTTCGGACATGCACTGGCCGCCGACACGCTGGACGCCCATATCAGGGCCGTTGACCAGGCCTTCAGAAACTACCAGAAGACCCATGTCGAAGAAATGGCGCGCCTGAAATCGATGCTGGTTCAGGCCAGTCCGGCAAGCCCGTGATAAAGCCGCGCATACCGGTCAATGGTCAGATCAAAGCCCATCTCCCGGTTCACCCATTCATGCCCCCTCCTGCCCATGACGCCAGACCTGTCCGGTTCCTGGAGGGCGTGAACAAGGCCGTCCGCAAGGCTTTCCTGCGTTCTGGGCACCAGGACAAACTCCGCTCCCGCCTTCCCAAACTCCTTTTCCGGAAGGCCGTGGAACTCGGTGATCACACAGGGGATCGCGCTCGCCATCGCCTCCAGCACGACGTTGCCCATGCCTTCCTGCTCCGTGGGAAACACAAACACGTCGGAAGCGCGCATCCAATCCTCCACACAGGCGCTTTCCCCCGCAAATGTGACCGAATTCCGGCACTCTTCTCGCGCAGCAAGCGTCCGCATCTCCTCCTGGAACCGGGAGAGCTCGTTCATCCGCTCCTTCGTCATGAAAGTCGGCCTGTCAAAACCGCCGACCAGCACCAGCCGGGCGTCAGGCACGCGTGCGAGGACCGAAGGCCAGGCCTGCAGAAGCAGGTCGATCCCCTTTCTCGGCACGATGCTGCCGGCGAAGAGAACCACAGGCGCGGCGGCCTCCAGGCCCAGACGGCTGCGCAGGTGCAGCTTTTCAGGCACATCCAACGCCGGCCTGAAGCGCTTCAAGTCAACACCGTTGGGGATGACCTGGATTCGTTCAGCCGCCACGCCCTGGCTTTGAAACCAGCGTGCCATGACCGTGGTGCTGACCACCACACAATGGAAGGGCCGGTAGTTCCGCCAGGCCTTCCATCTCTGGACAAGCCTTCGCCAGGCAGGCAGGGAGGTGTCCTCACGCCCCACCATCGTGCCGACATAAAGGCAGCCAGTTCCGTGATTTCGGACGCGCCGGAGCCAGGACCAGGAAAGGTCATGGGCCAGCGAGGTCTGCAGCACATGCCCCTTTGCCGGCAGGGCCGAGAGATGCCGCCATGCCGCCTCAAAAAGCACGGCGTCTCGCTGCCATGGCTTCCCTTCTGCGGAAATTCTCCTGACACGCAGCCTGTCATGCAGGTTCTCCTGCGCCTGATGCGTCGCATCCTCACGAAGGGTGAACACTTCATAACCTATTCCATGTGCGGCCAGCGGCACGCTGTAACGCCGGAAACGCTCCGCAGCCCCCGCCAGGATGGGATGAAAATGCCGGAAGACCAGGGAGACCTCGGCCTCGGCCTTCTTCGTTTCAACGCGGGGTGAAGGGTTTGCTTCCATGAACGGGCGCAGTCATAGCCTCACAAGCACTTCACGCCAGCCTCACTTCCCTTAAAATCACACATGCCTGACGAATCCATGCTCGCCGCCCTCCGCTGGCGCATCCTGTCATCCTACAAGGTCAACAAGCTGCGCACCTGGATTCATCAGGCCCTGAACCCGAGCGACAGGGCGCGCATTGTCTTTGTCTTCGGCTGCCAGCGCTCCGGCACCACGATGCTGCGCAGCTTCATCGGCTTCGACCCCCGGGTTGATGATCAGGGCGAGGGGGACCCTCCCTACTTCTGGCAGGGATCCGAGGCCGACCCGCGTTACCTTCGCCTGCTGCCCGATGATGAAGTCGAAAGGATCGCTTCCCGGTGCCGGAGCGAAGTACTTCTCATCAAGCCGCTCCATGACAGCCAGCGCGCAGCGGAGCTTCTTCATCGCTTTCCAGGATCCAAGGGCGTCTGGATCTTCCGGCATTATCATGAGGTCATCCTCTCCCACCTGACCTATTACCGGGGCCGTTACGAACCCATGCCCTACCTGAAGGACATGCTCGAACTGAACGAGCGCTCCTGGAAGGCTGAAGACCTCGGGGAGGAAGCCCGCGAACTCATCCTCAGGCACAGGCATCTCGTCACCACGCCCACCGCAGGATTCGCCCTGTTCTGGCTGGTCAGAAACCAGCTTCTCTTCAATCAGCTAGCGCAAAACCCAGAGCTGCCCCTGGTCTCGATTCACTATGCCGACCTCGTCAGCCATTCCCGGGAAGCCCTGCGTTTCCTCGGCGGCTATGTCGGCCTTGATCTCGACCCGCGCTACGCCCAGTTTCCAGAGCGACGCGAACGGCGGAAGGAACTGCCCGACGCCATTCCGATTGAGCTGCTGGCGGCCTGCGACCAGATGCTGTCCCGGCTGAAGGAGTCCGCTGTCAGGCTAGACCCAGAGGCCGCCTGATCCCCGCCTCCCCGTGCCGGACAAACCTCCACATCTTCACTGGCTTGACGCCGGAAGAGCCCTCGCCTCGCTGGCCGTTGTCATGCATCATGTGGGAGCCATCTCCACACAGCAGCATGGAGTGGATTTCGTCGGAGGCATGTTCAGCCTGGGGCAGCTGCGGCCGGACTTCTTCTTTGTGCTAAGCGGCTTCATCATCACCTGGGTTCATGGACGAAGCATTGGGGCCGGCGTCAAGGCAGGAGCCTTCCTGCGCGGACGCTTCCTCCGCCTCTACCCGCTGCTGTTCATTCTCACGAGCGTCAAGGTCGCCATCATTCTCGCCCTTGGCGGCTGGCGCTGGCAGGAGCAGGCGCTGGATGCATCCACTCTTGTCTCCTCCTACCTGCTGGTTCCAACAGGGCAGTATCCCGTCCTTCTTGCCGCCTGGACCATGCCTTATGAGGCGCTCTTCTACATCATCTTTGCCATCGCCGGCATCTATGGCTCCGCACGTACGCTCGCTCGGACGGCAATGGTCTGGAGCCTGGGAGTCGTGACCTTTCATGTGATTCTTCCCGGACAGGCAGATTCGCTCCCGTGGCGTTTCGTCTTCAGCCCCTACCACCTGCAGATCTTCGCCGGAGTCCTGACCTGTCTTCACATCCGCCACTGGCAGGGACGGAAGGCAGGCCGCATCCTTCTGCTTGCCAGCGGTTGCCTGATTCTGACCGGAATGTATGGGCATCAAACCCTGTCCTCCCTGCCCCGCCTGATGACCCGCTGCTGGTGGGCCGCCGCCTTCTGCGGCCTCATCGCCGGAGCCGCCCTGGAGGAATGCCGGGGCAGCCTGGCAGGGAAACGGCCTCCACGTTGGATGTCCTTTCTGGCCAGATCCTCGTATTCAACCTATCTGGTGCATGGCCCCGCCCTGGTGATCATGCTGGCCTTTTGTTCCCGCTGGTACCTGCTCGAACCGGCGAACAAGGACATCGTGCTCCTGGCCTGCGCGACACTGGCCGTGTCAGCAGGTATCCTCTGTCACTTCATCATTGAAAAGCCCCTGCTAAAACTGCTGCTGCCTAAGCCTGTCGTCGATGGTGGCAAAACCTGAAGACCATTCCCGTGCCTGCTCCCGCCAAAATTGTCCGTGTTCTGGAAGTTGTCGATACTCTGGAGGCCGGAGGCATGGAGCACCAGCTCGTCCACCTGATCAACCGCCTCGACCCTGAACGCTTTCACTTTGAAGTCTGCTGTCTCAGGCATGCAGGCGTCAATGCCGGCAAGTTGAAGCATGAAGTACCTGTGCACACGCTTCAGAAGGCGGAAGGCTTCCAATGGAGCGCTGTGCGCTCCCTGCGCGGCATCCTTCAGCAGGGATTTGACCTGGTTCACACCCATAATCTCAGCCCGCTGATCTATGCCGCCCTCGCCACACGGGGAGGCATCACCCCCATCTTCCACGGCGAGCACGCCCAGCTGACTCCGGCGGAGTTCACCCGCAAACGCCTCTGGCAGAGACGCCTGCTTTACCGATGCTGCAGGGCGGTGCACACCGTCTCCTCCGGACAACGTGAAGAGCTTCTCAAAACCGGCCTGCGCCATGCGCGGCTCACCGCCATTCTCAACGGAGTGAACACCGACCACTTCAAGCCTCCAGCCTCAAGCGAAGAACGCAGGATGAACAAGGCGAAGCTTGGATTGGATGTCGAAGAAGACCTCCAGTGGATTGGCATCGTGGCCCGCTTTGGAGCCTACAAAAGACATGCCGACCTCATCCGAGCCTTCGAATCACTGGCCGCGAGCCACCCTAGGACGAGGCTGCTTATGCTGGGTGATGGCGGGCCGGAAAAGGAACGCGTGCTGGAAATGGCGCGGGAAAGCCAGGTGGCTTCACGCATTCATTGGGCCGGTTATCAAAGCGATCCCGCCCCCTGGTATCAGGTGATGGACCTCCTCGTTGTCCCTTCGCTGAACGAAGGACTCTCCAACACCACCCTGGAAGCCATGAGCTGCGCCGTGCCTGTCCTGAGCCACGACAACTGCGGTGCTCGCGAAATGATTCAGAACAACGAAGGAGGCTGGGTACGTGACCTGGCTGGTGTCGAGGCGCTGAAACAGGCGTTCTCCGAGACACTTGCCGTGCTGCCTGAGATGGGGCCCATCGCAGGCAGGGCAGGCAGGGAACGGGTTGACCGGCACTTCTCATGGACCGGCATGGCGGATGAATACTCCGTCTGGTTGGAAGCCTGTGCCGGACGACGCTCCTTCCCAGCCTAGCCTCAGGATGCCGCCCGCCTCAGGCAGGCGGTCACCCCGAGGAAAAGACGCTGGCTGAGCTTCCAGCGCAAGGCGGCGGGAAGCATGCCCAGCACCGACTCCGCCGTCAGGGTCGCCATCAATGCCAGAGGTGTGTCCCAGCAGCGCCCGAAACGAAAGACGCTCGTCCTGTCAAAACCATGACGTCTCCCGAGTTCGTCCATTTCGCGATAAGTCCACTCATGCATGTGGAAACCTTCGGCAACGTTGGAAAAATAACGCGAGATGTCGTGAGGACCGGAAAAAGAGTGCGGCGTGTCGAGAACATAGACCCCACCCGGCTTCAAGGCCCGTGCCACAAGCTCAAAATGAGGCGCCACATCATCAGGATGCAGATGCTCCAGAAACTGATAGCTGAAGGCCACATCCACCGATCCAGGGGCGACATCAAGATGCAAGCCGTCGAAGACGACCATTTCAAAGTTGGCCGGCACCTCCATGCCAGGAGCACGCTGATCGGAGATGTCCGCCGCATAAACCTTCTTGACCCGCTGCGCCACCTTCGCCGCCAGCTGGCAGTCTCCAGGGGCGATCTCCATGAAAACGGTCTCCGGCTTGAGGAAATCCTTCAGGATCGACATCCTGGCGGCCACCGTGCGCGCCCCCTCCTCCTCACTCACGCGCCGGGTGAGCCTGGGGTGGTCGGGAACGCGCTTGAACAGCTCGTCGTACAGGATCGGAAACAAGGCCATGCGCTCCTCGCGCGTGCTGGCACGGATTTGATCCGCCAGGAATTTCTCCACCAGGTAATGATTGGCCAGCTGCGCCTCCGTACGGCCTGTGCTGGAAAAATTGCGGATGCAGGTTGGGACGGCGGGCATGATGTCAGAATGAAATGAAATGGGTCATGATCTCCACCCATGTGTAAAGCACGAGTTCAAAAAGGCCATAGATGAGCAGGACGTCAATGACGCCGATTTTTCTCCAGGACAGCCAGGTCCCGGACTGAGAAGGCCCGGGATCGTCAGGCTCACCCAAACCGCGTGCAGTCCCCACGGAAGGGCTGCCGTCTCCCGCAGAGGAGATCATCGCAAGCTTGAGCCCCCCCATTGCTGAAGCTCCACCATGGGCAGCCACTGCTAGGGCGGTCACTGGAACCAGCACCGACGACTCGTCGGGGCCGCGTTCACTTCGCCCCTCCTGCCGGACAGGAACACTCATCAACCGATGAAACGCCGCGACCGCCCCCGCAATGAAGAAAAAGTCCGTGTGATAGGCGCGGTCGATCATCCAGGCTGAGGCGCCGTAGGAGGCAATCAACGAGAGCAACGCCCGCTGAAGCCGCCCCGCTTCGGCATCATCTGGCGGAGGCCTGGCCTGCAGAACCGTACGCACGCCGCAATACAGCACCGCCAGAAACAGGAAGAGCCCGGGATAGCCCAGGTCCGCCCCCACGTTGACATAGGATCCATGAGTCGCCTTCCTGACAACCCCCTGCTTCGGGATGGTGACCCAGGCCTCGAACTTCTTCCATCCCTCCCCGGTGTTCGTGTTCACCATCGCATTATGCGCCATCTGCCAGATGACCAGCCTTCCGGCGATGCCATCCTCAGAGGCGCTCATTGTGTCCATTCTTGGCAGCAGCTTCAGGGCGGCAACGCCAACGGTCATCGCCAGAGTGACCAGGAACACCTGGAAAATCAGCCTTTTTCTGAACACCAGGACCACTCCAAAGGCAGCGGCGCCGCAGAGGTAGGCACCCTTGGACTGGGTCAGAAACACACAGTAACCCGCAACATAAATGACTCCGACAGCCAGCAGCTTCATCATCCAGGACCTCCGCCACCACAACCACACATAGGCCAATGGAACAAGGGCCACAACCCCGTGCCCGAGAGAGTTCGGATTGTTGAAAATCCAGGTGTTCAGGGCGAGCCGCCCGTCGAAATATTCAGTCAGGTCGGCGGACCCTGCCGCAAACTCGCCTCCAAAATGCGTGGACAGGGCGAACGCGGTCACGACGCACAATCCAGCCACCCAGCAATTGAGAAACTGCCTCAGCCGCCTGGCAGTGTCCTGCGACAGTGCGGTGGCAAAATAAAATACGGCAAAAGGAAGAACCTCCTTGGCAGTGTCGACATATTCGCCGGTGGTCAGAACGATCCAGACCAGGTAAATGGTCACGGCATAGTCGGCGGGTGTCTGGAACAGCTTCCAGTTCATCTGACGCGACCTTGACCAAAGCCCCAGGACCGCGACCAGCATGGCATACTTCATGAAGCCGACGCCGGCGAAGCCGTTCAGCCAGTCCTGAGGCCTCACCAGCCAGAGGAGTATCGCAACACAGATCGCGACATGATCCACGCTTCAAATGGGGCCTGGGGTTTGGTGAGGGCGGCTTCTGCTAGGCATCCGCATAGTCGTAGCCTGGATCGTAATACTTGGGATAGTACGACGAATAATAGTAGTAGTTTTCCACCCGGCTCAGGTCGACACCGTTGAGAAGGAAGCCATACATGCTGGCCCCGGTGGAGGAAATCTGTTCAATGCCGGTCAGAATGTCCCTTTGCGTAGTCTTGTCCGCACGAATGACCAGCAGCACCCCGTCGACACTGGGTGCAATCATCAATGAATCCGCGAGACCGAGAATCGGAGGCGTGTCGATGATGATGCGGTCATATTTGCCCCGCAGCTCCTGGATGAGCCTGGCAAACCTGGGATGTCCCAGCGCCTCGACTGAGGCGGAACTATAACCGCCACGCACCACCACATCAAGCTTTTCGCCAGGAGCGTGACTGATGACCTTATCGAAGGAATCCACCTCCCCCTCAAGATAGGATCTCAGACCCTTTCCCATGGTTGACCCCAGTAGCTGTTCAATGCGCCCCCTTCTCAGGTCGGCATCGATCAGCAGGGTCTTCTGTCCGGCCTCAGCAAAGGATCTGGACAGGATACTGCTGGCGACGGTCTTGCCCTCCCCCGGCCTCGCACTTGTCACCAGGATGACCTGGCACTTGTTTTCCCTGCTGATATGCAGCGGCAGGCTGCAGCGTACAATGCGGAAGGATTCACGCATGTCATATCCCGTGCTGGCGTTGGTGGGCTCGGCGGCGAACACCCTGCGGAAATCATCCGTGGTTTTGGACAAGGGAAGCACTCCAAGGGCATGCAGCCCAGTGATCACCTCCGTGTCTGAAACCATTGAAGTGGTCGAACGAAACCGCTCCAGGCCAAAGCTGACTCCGCCAGCAAGACCAAGCCCCACAAGAAGCCCGTAGATGAATAATGTCTTTTTGTTTGGGCTCACCGGCTCCTGGTCGCGCATCATCGTAAACCCCTGAAAGTCCAGGTTCGAAATCAGGTCCGTACCGGTATACTCCATCTCGCTGACCTTCTGCTTCAGCCTGGCATAGGCGCTCTCCCACATGACACGCCCACTGGTCATCAGGCTGTAGTCCTGCTTGAACCTGTCAAAATCATTCAGGACCTTGCGGTAATCTGGCATCTTCGCCTGAAGCTCGGCGAATCGTTCGTTCAAATGCTCCCTTTCCAGGCCGAAGGATGCCAGCGCCGTGGTCAGCTCGGCCTGCAACGCCAGCTCCAGCTGATTGATCTTGTCAGCAAGAATCCTCATCTGCTCATGACCGGGCAGCAGCGTCTTGGAAAGGTGATCATGCTCCTGGCGGACCACGCGCAGCTCACGCTCCGTCTTTTCCCAGGGTTCCAGCTCCTCCACCATGGATGGTACTACCACGATCTGGGCTCCGGGCGGCTGGCCCGGCGTTGCTGCGGGCGTCGGCCCGCTTGTGCCGGGCGCATCGGATGTCAGGCTGACAGAGAGGTCGGGCTGGCCTGGGTTGATGGCCTGCACAATGTTGTTCGGCAATGAACGCCTCATGATGGTCCCGACCGGCACGGGCTTCCCGCGGAACTTCTTGATCACGGACAGCTTCTCCACCGGGGACATTTCCTTGTCATCAATCATGCGCAGCACCAGGTCCATCGACTCCATCCTGCTTTTGAGTGACAGCAGCTCACTGGGCACCTGCTCCAGGGAATTGTTGCTGATGTACTGCTCGATGATCTTGTTATCCTCCTCAAACTTGGCGACGTTGTCACGGTCGGAGTAGATCTTGTTTTTCAGCTGCTCCATCTCCTTTCCGTAGGATTCCAGGGCGGCATCGCGGTGCTTGGAACGCTGGCTGACGGTGTATTCCTGATAGGCGGCCAGCATCGCCTCCGGCCATTCACGGACAATCCAGGGCTGATAGCCATAGATTTCTATCTGCATCAGGTTTCCGGGAAGGGGCGAGACACTGACCTTCGAGACATATTTCTCACGAATGTATTCATACTGTCCAGGCTCGGAAACAAGCCCCAGCCTGCTTGCCGTCTGCTCGACCAGCCACCTCGAGTTCAAGGATGACTGCAGAACCAACCTGAGCTGGGCCCAGCGCCCGCTTCCCGTCACTTCACTCGATTCCGACCGGATTGGAGAATACAGGTCACTGAATGATACCAGGGACCGGGAATAGTAACCAGGCTTGCCATAGGCAAGATAAAGCGTGGCGGTGGAAATACCGAAGGCCACCAGAAGCAGGCCGGTCTTCCAGTATTTGACATAGCGGATGGCAATTTGCAGGGTGTCCTGAAAGGTGAGGGTTTTGCTGGAGCTTGCCATAAGGTTCAGGGCGTGTTCAGTTCATCGCTTTTCGGGGCCTGAAAACTCGGTCAGGCCCATCCGCTCAGAATCCAAACATCTTTTGCGGGACCACCAGCATGTCACCGTCACGCAGGGGGATGTCAGGAAGGGTGCCGGATTCGATCCTGGCGAAATCAACCGGGATGCGCTGGGTCCCGCCAAACTGGTCCTTGCGAAGAATGAACGACTTCTTCTTGTTTGCAAAGTTGGTGAACCCGCCTCCATCCATCACAGCCTGGAAGGCCGTGACCTGGCTGCCTGCTACAAATGGCACAAACTTGCGGCCTGATTTGGCGACGTTGCCAGACAGGTAGACCGTAAGCCCAGCCAGCACCGTCTCACCCGTCTCAGCCCCGCGCAGAACAGGGTCCGCGATCACCGTGGCCTTCTTCAACTGTGTCGCCTCGAGCTGCCTGGTGATGGCCGTCTCAACCTCGGCCAGCGACATGGAGACCACGCCGATCCTCCCCAGCTTGGGAATGATGATGTCACCACTAGGACGGATGACATACTTTCCGTTGAACGAGCTGTCCTCAAGCACAAACACATCGAGGGTGTCACCCACGCTGGTGCGGTAGGACTGTGGTGATGCCAATGCCCCCTGGCCTCCGGAAGCAGCGGCCTGAAAGGCGTCAATGTCCAGGTCCGGACCCTGGCTCGTGGAACAGCTGGCAAATAATGGGGCGATGATCAGCAGGAGGCCTCTGAGATGCATTGAATGATGTCTGGTGGTTGAAGTAGAACCCATTAGTATCCTCCCAGGGCTTCTTGGCAAGAGCCACACGGACGGAAGTCCGGGCCTCAGCAGCGCCCCAATCCCGACTGGGGTGAATGGGTCAGAACCTTTTGATCATGCCGAAGTACAAAAGATGCTCTGAGAAGGGCTCGCTGCCTGCAGCATTGTTGTCCCCATGCTGGAATTGATAATACATCTGCATGTCCATGTCCTCCCGCATCTGATGAATGTATGACAGCCTGTGTGACCACATGTCCCAGCCCGCCTGACCGCCGAGGCGATCATAGGTTTCATGGCTGTTAAGCACTGTAAGCGTGTCCGTGGGCGAAAGAATCATGGAAAGCAGGGCACCGTAAACCTCGGACTTGAAATCAGATGCCGTAAGCGTGTCCAGCCGCTCTGCATCAGTTCGCTGATAGAAGAGCCTCAGCTGCAGCCTTGCAGAAAGATCCAACGCCAGGTAGTACCTGGCAAAATCGGCAAGGTACCTTGAACCGAATTCCGGATCTGTCACACCGCGACCGAAGGCCACCCCGTGGCGTGCGTAAGGTCCAAGCTGTTGCTCGAATCCTACGCGCCCAATCCAACTGTCCCTGCCGAAGGCATCGCTGCCGCCGGTACGCCACATGTAGCCTCCATTGGCAAAGGCCATGAGATTGGGGCCGAGCTTGGCCTGCATTCCGGCGTACAGCCACTGAAGAAGTGAATCTGAACCGTCCCTGGCCGAAACAAAATAACCGAGGTACTTTTCAATCAGCGGCGAATTTTGCACGAAGAGGGCACCCGCCGTGTTCCATCCACTCTGATGATCAAATTCATTGTCCCAGAGATCATACCTGCCGTAGAACAAATTTGCCTCTAGATTGCCTCCAATGCGCCCCCTGAGCCGTGCAAGCGCGCTGTTGCGGTAAATCACGCGATCCTCATCAAAAAGCTGGTCGCTCAGGGAAATCCTATCCTGATGCCTGGAATTGATCATCGGCGGTGCAAATCCGCCGAAGGAGTATCTGCCGGCCATGTCATAACTCGACACATCCTGTAAGGAGGCACTGTACATGAGGGGTTCGCTCAGAATCGTCCTCTGGGACATCATCGCCTGAAATCGCTCCTGAACTGAAAGCTCCCACATCGGACCAATATTTGTCCTGTAAGCGGAGTTCAACATGGTGTTGGGAAAGAACCCGCTTCTGAGGCCAAAGAGACCGGAAACCCCCGAAAAGCCAACCTTACCTTCAAGAGGCAGCCAGTAAATGAATGGACGAAGCGAGAGGGCAAACTTGTTCGTTACATAGGCTGAAAGCCTGAAGTTTGTCCAAACAATGGCCGCCCACGGATCATCCGATGGGCGGAATTTAGTCGACCTCAATGGAGTTCCCTCATAATCAGAATACATTACTCCAGATCCAACGCTCAAACTGTCGATAAAAAGAGGCCCCAGCTTCATGCCCCTTGGGCGACCATAACCGATAGCCTCATGGCGCAATCCAGTGATCCAGCGAGGGTTGAGCCCGACATTCAAGCCAAGATAACCCTGCTGGTCGTCAAAGTCATCCCGGAAACCCACGGATGAAACCCCATCAATGAAATTTGCGGCAGAATTGACGATGTGAGCGCCGTCATGCACTCCATCAATGACGTCCTCGACCACTCCGTCCACGGACGGGGAGCCGTTCATGAAATTATACTGACGACCTGTGAACCTGTAATCCCCCCCTTCTGACAAAACCGAACCTGAAATCCCAGAAGACAACTGGGAATAAGCCCCGCCAGGACAAAGGATCAGCAGGCAGCACAGAACCAACAGCCAGTTCAAGCGAGCCCGCAGGCAGCCGCGACTGCGACTACGATGGGGCTCATGATGACTGCACAAGATTGAACGCATGGGAGGGGGAAATGATAAAAGGATTAAAAAAGAAGTCTACTTCTTCCTGCGCGCAGATGTAACTTTTCTCC
This sequence comes from Prosthecobacter sp., assembly GCA_044345155.1. Taxonomy (GTDB): domain Bacteria; phylum Verrucomicrobiota; class Verrucomicrobiia; order Verrucomicrobiales; family Verrucomicrobiaceae; genus Prosthecobacter. The sequence goes on from JBIJBP010000020.1 coordinate 31,850, forward strand.
AAAAAAATGCACCTGACCAATCTGCCAAAAAGAGGATATAAAGCGCAAACAGGACGCCTCCGAAGAGAGGGACAGATGCGACGACCAGCCAGAAAAACTTCCACAAACCCGTCCGCGAGGCCTGGAGAATGTCAATCATGAGAACAATCCACACAACCACCCACAGGGCAATCCCGGAGAAGAGGATCAAGGAAGAGGTGTTCTGCGGGTAAACTGCAATGATGTTTTCGAGAAGATGGCGCATTACAGGGAGTTGAATGTGGGAGAATAGCTGAACACCGTCGTCACGCCTCAACCGTGCTAAAGAAGGGCATCCCGCTTATCCTATCAAAGCGTAGCATGTAAAGCATTGTCGTCCAGGCCTTGTCAAACTCGCATAATCCAGGGAATTCAAAAATTTCGTCAGATTCATGATTTTTGAAGAGTACCCTGCTTTTCAGATGCAACAGACCTCAAATGACGCACAATCTGTGCCACGATTGAATATGCCCGCGACATCCTAAACCCGTGAATTAGTGCCGAGAACCAATGCCATTATGATCTCAATATTTGACAACATGACGCGATTTGCGCCCGTCATGATGTCGAAAACTCGCCACAGAAGAAACAATCAGCACTGGTTTTCACGACCACTTCGCAGGCTGGTCATGCCAGTTAACGGGAGGATGTGCATGTCTCGAAGCGCATCATCACCTGTCATCCTATTCAGAAGCACGCAGCGCCCATCACCTACTTTCGAGGACCGTAGTGCTGCTCATGAAAAAACAAAGAGATAAGGCATCGAACAATTCTCAAATGAACCCAAGCGTCTGCATGGAACAGAACCCAATAATAATACTTATAAATAAAAACGAAATCATTTAATAATTTGATCAATTTCAATCATTATACACTTTTAGCTTATAAAAACTTGGCTATTTGAAGATATTACTTGAAATTTTTTAAGTCATATTCTGAATTATAACTGACAAAGTGTTAATCACAATCTAGACATGACTTTCCACGCAGAATTGAATGACGCTGCCACAATGAGTCTTGGGCTTTCAAAGCGATATCGGCAGACTCTGGCTCCGATCACTCAGTCCTCAGTGTTCAAGCAGAGGAGCGCTCACTTCTTTGTAAAATATTGTTAATAAACAATTTAAACAAATTCAGGAAGGTCCGCGAAAGTGTGGAAACAGGCTTTTGACAGACTGTTTCTGCCAATGAGCGCCCATTTGCACAACAGCAGTTCTTCCTCATGAGGTTGTGGAAATTCAGAATTTGAATGTTTATCCAGCTGTTTCTCCAATTCAGAGATCTTCATGACAGCCCACAATGCCAGGACTTGCACCCAGGTCGCAAGACCGCCATCCATTCCGTGTGACCAACCCGCCGCTTCATCAGACTCATGATCCAGGGTTTCTTCTGGGCAGGTGGGAGAGGCTTGCTCGGGCGGTGGGACTTCGTTCGACAGAACTGACCCGGCTTGAGGGTGAAAAAATCCTTTTCCTGGAAAGCCCTGGCACAGCCGCCCCCATCTACCTGTCTTCGGGTGTGCATGGAGATGAAGTGGCCGCCGCCTGGGGGCTGCTGGCCTGGGCAGAGGAGAACCAGGAACGATTTTGCCAGGGAAGGTTTCTGATTTTCCCCTGCCTGAACCCTCATGGATTCAGGAGAAACACCCGCACGGATCACAGGGGGCTTGACATCAACCGCAGATTTCACCTTGCCCGGGACCCTCTCACCGGCCCCTGGCGTCGGCTCATCCGGCAGGATCCTCCTTCCCTGGGCCTGTGCCTGCATGAGGATTATGACTCCCAGGGGTGCTATGTCTACGAGCTTGGTGGGCAGGATGCCCGCCTGGCTTCGCGCTGTCTGGCCGCCTCAGCAAGGCACCTTCCCACCGATCCGAGACGGCAGATCGATGGAAGACGTGCCCGTCATGGCATCATCCATCGCAAAACAATCCCGCAAAACCTGAATGGCATTCCGGAGGCTGTGGCACTCTGGCAGATGGGGTGTGCCACGACCCTGACCTTTGAAACTCCATCCGAAGCCGGCTTTCAGGAACGGGTGCAGGCTCATGCTGCGTTCATTGCCGAGGCACTTTCATGACACAGCCTGACCGCCATGCCATGAGCTTTGCCTGCCTCATGCGAATGCTATGCCTGCTTCTCGTCCTGGGGTTTGCCGGATGCAGCAATCTCACCCCGCGGATTGCCCGCCCCAGCCTTGGCGAACAGACTTGGACGAGTTTCGACGGCAAGGCGATGCCCTGCCAGAAATGGCTGCCGCCCGCCGATGTGAGGCTGCGAGGGGCTGTGATCGCCGTTCATGGCCTGAGCGGCGCTTCATCCGACTTCTGGTTCCTGGGGGCAGGCCTGCCTGCCCGGGGGTATGCCGTCTATGCCTACGACCTTCGCGGCCAGGGCAACGACCCGGTGGCAGATGATCGTGGCGACATCCGCTCATCCGGTCAGTGGCTGGACGACCTGGAGACCTTCCACGGGCTGGTGCGGAGACGACATCCCGGGACTCCAGTCTTCTGGTATGGTGAGAGCCTGGGAAGCCTGATCTGCCTGCACACAGCCGCGAACCGCCTGCCTGACCGCCGGGATCCCGATGGCATCATCCTGGCATCTCCCGTCGCTGGACTGCGGATGACCGTGTCTCATTTTCGCCGCTGGCTATTGCAGACCACCGCCTCCCTTGCCCCGAAAACACGCTTCACCCTTGGTGACCTCGCCGGAATCGACGAAACGAAGCTCCAAGTGACGAGCACGACCACGCACGGCGGCCAGATGCAGCAGACCCCGCACCATGTCGGTAGTTTCACCGTGCGACTGCTAGCCGAGGTCGGAAGGCTTCTGGATGACAATCCCAAGGCCGCCAGAAGGCTGCGCATGCCGGTGCTGTTTCTGGCTTCTCCCAACGACATCCTCAGCAGTCCCGATCAGATCCAGTCACTCTTCGCCCAAGTTCGTTCCCCCCGCAAAAAGCTGCTCTGGTACAGCCGCAGCCATCACCTGTTGCTGCATGACGTGCAGCGCTCCGAGGTCAGCCACGACCTGCTGCGCTGGATCGAGTCACTCAGGGCCAAACTCCGCCAACGAAGCTGAGAGCAACCCCAAGCAAGCGCTGGCTCACACTGCCGCAGGCTCCGGTGCGTCAAACCAGCGACCGTGCTCCCTGATGAGGTCCACCAGCCTTTCCACGGCCTCCTCCTCGGGAATGTTGAACTTCACTGCCGTCTTGCCGACGTAAAGGTTGATCTTGCCAGGCGCACCTCCGACGTAGCCAAAATCAGCATCCGCCATCTCTCCCGGACCGTTGACGATGCATCCCATGACCGCGATACGCACCCCCTTCAGGTGGCCTGTGGAGGCGCGGATTTTCTGGGTCGTCTGCTGAAGGTTGAAAAGTGTCCGCCCACAGCTCGGGCAGGCCACATAGTCCGTCTTGAAAATGCGCACTCCGGCCGCCTGCAGGACGTTGTAGCTGATGCGCAGGCTCTGCCCGGGCGCCGCCTCTCCCTGGACGATGACGGCATCTCCGATGCCGTCACACAGTAGCGCCCCCAGGTTCGTGGCAGCCCGCAACAGGCTGCGCACGAAGTCAGTCTCGCCGCTGCTCTCCACAACTCCTGTGGCAGGGGCGAAGGTGTCCTTCAGCAGGATCGGATGACGCGCCTGCAATTTCGCCGCCAGCAGTCGGAAGGCATGGATGGGGTGCAGCCGCGTTCCGTCGGCCACCGTGACCAGCCGTGCGGCGGGTGACGCATTGATGCCTGCAACGGCGGCATCGTCACGGGGATCGACGGCCACGACACCGCTGTCCTCCAGGACGATCTCCGGCTTGTAATCCCCCAGCTTGTCCAGCTTATGGGCGACGGCATCCCATTTTGCCCGGGAAGTGAGCACGGGGACCGTGGCGCCTCCTCCAAGCTCGACACCGCCGAGCACCAGCCTCTCGGAGGCCCTGCGTGCATAACTAAAAGGATCGTAGCAGACAGGGGGGGCGTCGCCGGTCCGGCCGGAGTCAGCCTCCCTCTCCTGCTCGTACACCGATGCAATCAGGGCGCGTGCGACCGGGATTTCATGGATGGCATCCTCGGTCAGGGAGACCCTCACCGTGTCACCAATGCCGTCCGCCAGGAGCGAACCGATGCCGACGGCGCTCTTGATGCGGCCGTCCTCTCCATCCCCAGCCTCGGTCACCCCAAGGTGCAGCGGATAGTTCCAGTCGCCGCCCAGCTCGTTAAGTTTCGCCACCAGCAGCCGGTAGGCCTCGATCATGACCTTGGGATTGCTGGCCTTCATCGAGAAGATGAAGTTGTGGAAACCGTTCGCCCTGGCGATGCGGGCAAACTCCAGGGCGCTCTCCACCATGCCCAGCGGCGTGTCGCCCCAGCGGTTCATGATGCGGTCGCTGAGCGAGCCATGGTTGGTGCCGATCCTCATCGCACGCTTCAGGCGAATGCACTCCTCCACCAGCGGGACGAACTGCGACTCCATGTAGGCCACCTCCTCGGCGTATTCAGCATCCGTGTATTCCTTGACGGCAAACTTCTTCTTGTCGGCATAGTTGCCCGGGTTGACCCGGACCTTCTCCACCCATTTGACGGCCTCCATCGCCGCATCGGGCTTGAAGTGGATGTCCGCCACCAGCGGCACGTCGCAGCCCGCCGCACGGATGCCGTCACGGATATGCTGCAGGTTTTCGGCGATCACCCTCGTCTGAGCGGTCACACGGACGATCTCACAGCCTGCAGAGGCCAGGGCAAGGGCTTCCTTCACGCAGGCGGCAGCATCCCTCGTGTCACTGGTCAGCATGGACTGCACCCGGACCGGGTTTGCCCCGCCGATTCCGACATGACCAACCTGGCAGACGCGGGTTTCACGGCGCTGGTAGTGATAGAGATCCGGGCAGTATCGAAGGGCTTGGGTGGATGTCATCGGCAGGCGCTTATCAAACCCGGACACTCCGGCAGTGCAATCAGGAAGGCGTTCACATTCTCAGGGATGTCAGGCCGCCTGAAACCCGGGCTGCGGAAATGGAAAAACCAACTTTGTCAAAAATCCTGCAAACAGCCCCGTCCTCCCACGTTTAGGGGCACGAAATCCGAACCCCCCGATGAATTCCCCCGACTTCTCCCGCCGTGTCTTTGTCACCAAGGCCGCACAGTCCTTCCTTGGCGTCTCCGCCCTGAGCCAGCTGGGCGGAAAGGCCTTTGGCGTCGCAGGCGAAAACACCAGCCCGCTCAAGCAGGTGCCCACGGCCAGGAACGTCATCTACCTCTACATGACCGGCGGCATGAGCCACCTGGACACCTGGGATCCCAAGCCTGACAACAAGGATGTCATGGGCCTGACCAAGACGATCAACACCAACGTCGACGGCATCCGGCTCAGCGAGAACCTGCCGCTCATGTCCCGCCAGGCGGACAAGATCGCCATTGTCCGCAGCATGATTTCCACCCAGGGCGCCCATGAGCAGGGCCAGTATTATCAGCACACCAGCTACACGCTGCGCAGCAGCATCAAGCACCCCTCCATGGGAGCCTGGCTTGAGAAGTTCCAGGGCCGCGGCAACCCAACCCTGCCCGGCAGCGTCATGATCGGCAACGACAGCCGCCACCCGGGCGCCGGCTTCTTTGAGGCCAAATACGCTCCGCTGATGCTCAACGACCCCGAAAACGGCATCGCCAATGTACGCCCCAACTCGTGGTTCACCGAAGAACGCATGCTCGACCGACTGCAGGTCGCGAAGAAGCTAGACACCCAGTTCGCCCAGGCCTACAACGTCAAGAACGTACGCGCTTACAGCGACATGTATGACGACGCCATCCGCATGATGAAGAGCGAGGAGCTGAAGGCCTTCGACATTGGTGCGGAAGACGCCAGACTGCGGGACAGATACGGCCGCGACCGGTTCGGCCAGGGCTGCCTGCTTGCCCGGCGTCTGGTGGAGCATGGCGTTCGCTTTGTCGAGGTCACCTTCGGCAACTGGGACACCCACAACGCCAACTTCACCCGTGTGCCGGAGCTCTGTGACGAGCTGGACGCCGCCCTGAGCACCCTTCTCCAGGACCTTGAGTCTCGTGGCATGCTCAAGGAGACGCTGGTCGTCCTGGCCACCGAATTCGGTCGCACGCCCGAGATCAACGCCAACGACGGGCGCGACCATCACGCGCCCGGCTTCAGCTGCGTGCTGGCGGGCGGCGGCATCCGCGGCGGCCAGGTCTATGGTGCCACGGATGAAAAGGGCGGCCGTGCCGTCGGCGACAGCGTCACCATTCCTGACTTCAATGCCACCATTGGTTACGCGCTCGGGCTTCCGCTCGACCAAGTGCTCTTTTCTCCTTCCAAGCGCCCCTTCACCGTGGCGGACAAGGGCAAGCCGGTCACCGCGCTTTTCGGCTGAAGCCGTCTCTTCAGCGCACCTTCAAGGCCCGCAGAGCCAGGACTGCGGGCCTTTTTTTCATCAGCGCCCCAGCATCCATGGCACCTGCGGCTCACCTTTGAGCTCCTTCCAGTTGTTCCAGGCCATCAGGCCGAAGAAGACGGCGGGAAACAGTCCGCCGGCCTGCAGGAAATAAAGCGCCAGCAAAGCCGCGCAGCTCAGGCTGACCTTCAGGGCCAGCCCGGCGCGACCGGCGCCAAGAAAGGCCCGGCAGATGTGCCCGCCGTCCAGCGGCAGCACAGGCAGCAGGTTCAGCAGGGCCCAGAAAATGCTGACGTCATAAAATGAGACGAAGAACGACCTTAGAAACAGCGGCCCGAAGGCACCCGGATCCACCAGCCACCCGACCGCGACACCTGCTGCAAGCTGCACCACCGGCCCCGCTGCGCTGACCATGAGGTCCTCCCACCGACCGAGCCAGCGCCCGCCGCGGGCGACACCCCCAAATGCATAGAGAAGGATCTCCACCCGCCGGTCCCCAAAGCGGCGCATCACCAGGGCATGACCCAGTTCGTGAATGAGGATGGAGACAAAGGCCGCCAGCACCCAGCCCAGCAGGATTTGCATTGCGCGGGGTGTGCTCGCCCCAACAGCGCCGCCCAGCAGGGCGACATTCACCCAGAAAAACCAGTGAACGGTGATGGGAAACCTAAAAAGTGAAAATCGAATCATGATCGAAGACTCTGCCCAGATTACGTCCTGCCGCCATGGCAGACTCAAGGAACTGCCACTTCGGCGAGCAGTTCAGCAGCTTCTTCCGCACCTCCTGACAGCCGGTGCCCCATGACTGCCGGTCCAACAGCCTGCACATCCTCAGGCAGCACCATCACCCTGCCTTCTAACAAGGCCCAGGCCCTGGCCGCCGCCAGCAGGGCAAGTCCGGCACGGGGAGAAAGCCCATGACCGGAGGCTCGACTGGCGGAAAGCAGGTTTTGGAGATAGTCGAGGAGAGGCTCCGAGACATGCACGAGACGTGCCAGCTGCTGCATGTGCGCCAGCTCGCTCCAGGGCATCACAGGAGCCATGTCCCGCAGCATTTCACGACGATCCTGTCCCTGAAGCATCACCCGTTCGGCCTGGCGATCCGGTACACCGAGGGCCAGACGCATCAAAAAGCGATCCATCTGTGACTCCGGCAGCATGAAGGTGCCGATCTGGGTGGAGGGATTCTGCGTCGCAATGACAAAAAACGGCGCCGGCAGCGAATGTGAGTGGCCGTCGCAGGTCACCCTGCCCTCCTCCATCGCCTCCAGCAGGGCTGACTGTGTCTTGGGGGTGGCCCGGTTGATCTCGTCCGCCAGCAACACCTGGGTGAAAACGGGACCGGGGTGAAAGGTGAAGGCGCCTGTGTCGCGGTTGTAAATGGAAGCTCCCAGGATGTCCGCTGGCAGAAGGTCGCTGGTAAACTGAACACGCCTGAACTGAAGCCCGAGGGCCTGGGCGAGCGCCTGGGAAAGCAGGGTTTTCCCAACACCGGGCTGATCTTCAAAGAGCAGGTGCCCGCGCGATAAAAGGCAGCTGACCGCCTGTTTGATCACCGGCTTCTTGCCCAAGATGACCTCCGAAAGCGAGGACACCAGGTTCTGAAGCCGCCCGGCGGAATGCAACGCCTCCGCCGAGGTGAGCACAAGATCATTCATGGAAGCTGGACGCGAGGACACGAAGGTAATTTCGGGGCAGACCCGCTTCATCGGCAAGCCAGGATTCACACCCAGGAACAAAAACTGACGAACATCGACATGAAAAAAGCCCGCCGGGCGAAAACCCGGCGGGCCATGGAGAGTCGTCGTTTTAGACGATCAAGTCAGGATTACAGCGTGTAGGGGGTCGCCGAGGCGTTGTAGATGACCTGGTTGTTCGTGGCGTCGAAGCTCAGGTACACAGCGGCCACAGGCTCTTCATCGTCGTCGATTTCGCCGACGGTGAACTTCTTGCCGACGAAGGCGCCATCGGTAGGAGTCGCACCGGTTTCAGCGGCGTCGATGATGTCAGCACCCGTGGTGGCGCCGGTCCAGTTGTGGGTACCACCGGCGAAGTTCACGCCAGCAGCGGCAGCGGCGTTAAGCACAGAGGCAACGGACTGGGCGTTGCGCTGGGCGGTCGCATAGCGGGCGCTGTTGTTGATGGAACCGATGTTCGGGATGGCGATGGCGGCGATGATGCCGATGATCGCGATCACGACGAGCATTTCAACAAGGCTGAAGCCAGCCTTAAGGGAGTTAACTTTGGTCTGTTTCATGGTAGTGTGTGTGTTTTGGGCTGTTGGTCTTTGTCTTTCGACTTCCAATTTCCAGAATGAAATCTTCAATCGAACTGTGGTATTTATAGCAAATCGTAAAAATTGATCAACAACATTTTTCATAATTTTCACATTTTTTTACAACGGACCATCTTTTAGCTGTTTTTTAGAGCAAGCCCACACTCTGGATTGCCATCTCAGGGACAACCGCACCTCAAGATTTCGACTTCCTGCGACCCAACTGAACTGAATGTGCCAGCAGCAGCTGATGTCAGTCTGAGTTGTGGACATGAGTGGATCACCCGTTCGAAATGAACTTGAGCCTAATTCCCAAAGCCAAACCCTGATCGTCACATTGACCAGACAGTGCTGCTCCTGTTTAATGCACCTCCATGCCCACCACCCGCACAGCGCAGCAGCACCGCAAGACTGCCGAGACCGACATTCAGATCGAACTGAATGTGGACGGCACAGGAACATCCCAGATCAACACTGGAGTCCCCTTTTTCGACCACATGCTGACCCTGTTCTCCAAACATGGGCTCTTTGACATCAAGGTAAAGGTGGTGGGGGATATTGAGGTGGACTACCACCACACGGTGGAGGACACCGGCATTGTGCTTGGCCAGTGCTTCCGTGAAGCCCTTGGCAGCAAGGCTGGCATCACCCGCTACGGCTTCTGGCTCCTGCCCATGGACGAAACCCTGGCGGAGGTGGCCCTGGACCTCAGCGGCCGCGCCTTTCTCAGCTACCATGCCCCCGAACGCGTGGAGGCCATTGGCGGAGTCAACCGCTTCAGCTACCAGCTCGTGGAGGAGTTCCTGCGCGCCTTTTCATCCAGCCTGATGGCGACGCTGCACGTCGAGATCCGCCGTGGCAGGGACGCCCACCACATGGCGGAGGCCATCTTCAAGGGCCTTGCCAGGGCGCTCGACATGGCCACCCGCATTGATCCGCGCGTGACCGGCATCCCCAGCACGAAGGAGGTTCTATAATCCATGAATCTGGGAGTGCTTGACTACGGCGCGGGCAACCTGCGCAGCGTTCTGAATGCCTTTTCCGCGATCGGACACGCGGCGACACTAGTCACCCGGCCGGAGGATTTCGAAACCATCGACATCCTGGTCTTTCCAGGCCAGGGAGCCTTCGGGGACAGTGTACGCATCCTCAAATCCACCGGACTCTGGGAGCCCCTGCGTTCCTGGCTGAGGGAGGAAAAACCCTACCTGGGCATCTGTCTTGGCTATCAGCTGCTGTTTGAATCCAGCGAGGAATGCCCGGGAGTTGAAGGTCTGGCCGTCGCTCCCGGCCATGTGCGTAAATTCGATGCCTCCCACGGCCTGAAAATCCCCCACATGGGCTGGAACAAGGTCCACTGGGCCGAAAACAAGCCCGCCTGGTGGAAGGGCCTGGCCAATCCGTCGCATCTTTATTTTGTACACAGCTACTACCCCGATGTCGCGGATGAGTCTCTGGCCCTCTGTCGCACAGATTATGGCGTGCCCTTCATTGCCGGCATTGCCAAAAAAAACCTCATGGCCGTCCAGTTTCACCCTGAAAAAAGCCAGGAAGTCGGCTTGGCCCTCCTGAAAAACAGCGTCGAGCATCTGGAGACGACCCTTTAAGCCAACGGAAATGTCGCGCCGCCGCCTCAGCCCCCCCCTGATTCCAGGTTTCTGGATCCTGGTGGCCTTCTTGCTCCTTATCGGAGCCGTTGGCGGCTACTTCCATTTGCTGGCCCGAACGACTACTTTTTACAGGGTCGACGTAAAACCGGGATCCTGACCCCGAGCAAGAAGTGCCGGCTTCCATGTTCAGGTGGCTTTCCTCATGGTGTCTGCCATCACCCAAGGCCTGAGGAGACGACTGCATCCATGGGGCCGCCAGGCGAGAAGGCGCATGGGCACCCCGAGTCGAGAATTGCTGCTTCCTTCATCCCCCAGCCCATGCTAGGAGCGGTCATGGCTGTATCCATCTCCATTGATTACACAGGCGGTCTCCGGTGCCAGGCAACCCATGGCCCTTCGGGAAACCAATTCATCACCGACGCCCCCGTCGATAACCATGGCAAGGGCGAATCCTTCTCACCCACGGACCTCGTCGCCACGGCACTCGCCGCCTGCATGGCCACTGTCATCGGCATCAAGGCCAACCAAAAGGGGTATGACCTGCCGGGCATGAAGGTGAGTGTCGAAAAACACATGAGCGAGGATTCACCGCGCCGAATCGTGCGCCTGCCGCTGACCATTGAAATCCCGCTGCCACCGGACCATCCGGACCGGAAGCTTCTGGAGGCCACCGCCCTCGGCTGCCCCGTGCATCACAGCGTCCATCCTGACATTGAAAAGCCGGTGACTTTTGTCTGGAACGGCTAACCCTGATCCCCGGCGGTGCTTTGGCCAGACTCAGGCCGGGCCCCCGGCAGGACGCTCTCCTCTTCTCAAGCTGCGACGCATCCCCCTTTCATGCCCATGTCCAAGGAAAAACCGGCATCCCTGAAAAACCTCAAGCTGATCGGCCAGGAAAACCTGCCTGCGGGACAGGGCTTCCTTATCCTGCCCAGCCAGCTCAGCTACGATGACGTGCTCAGGCTTGAAGTCGTGCTTGAAGGCCGTGATCTGACCTATCTGGTCGAAGAAGGAGCCGCCCTGCACCCGTTGCTGAAGTCCCATCTGGAAAAGGAGACCGTCCGGGCACTCGCCATCGTCCCGGACGCCACCGATGACACCGGGCTGCGCAATGCCGTCGGCGTTGAGGTCGCCGCAGGACGCATCGTCATCTACCTGCCAGCCCAGGCTGCGGTGATCAACTCCCCAATGACCACCGTGCCGGGCACCAAGCTGGAATTCCTGCTCAGGGCCGGCGTGCCGGTGCTGCCACTTTATGTGCAGCGCAGCATGGAGGTCGCCCTGGACATCGAGACCCCTTACGCACCCAGTTCCGGCATCATGGTCTTTGGCAGGATCCTCAAGCCCGCCGCAGCCACCCTGGCCGCCTATCAGGAATCCCTGCTCCTGCTTGCCGAACAGGCCTTCTCAGCGCACCCGGCCCTTGGAATGAACCTTGCCTACGCCCTGCTGCGGGGGCTGAAGAAGCATGGTTCCCGCAACAAGGTCATCGATGGCAAGGACGGCCATGAAATGCGCTACGATAAGGTCCTGGCAATCGCCGTCGCGCTCGCCGCCCATCTTCGCAAGGAGACCCGGAAGCAACGCGTCGGAATCGTCCTGCCCCCGGGCATCGGCGGCCTCATCGCCAACGTCGCCGTGCTTCTGGCCGGCAAGATACCCGTCAACATCAACTTCACCGCAGGCCGCCCGGCCATCGAATACGCCATCAAGGCTGCGGACATCGACCGCTTCCTCACGGCGGACATCTTCGTCCGCAAAGCCCAGCAGTTCCCCTGGCCGCCCAGCAGGCAGCTCATCCTTATCGAAAGGCTGCTGCCGCGCATGAAGCCGGCCATCGCCACCTGGCTCGTACTTTCCAAGATCCTGCCGGCCTCGCTCCTCGCCCTTATTCTGGGCGTGCCCCGCCGTGGCGGGACCGGGGAGGCCCTGCTGCTATTCACCAGCGGCAGTTCGGGCAACCCCAAAGGCGTGGTGCTCAGCCACCGCAACCTCATCGCCAACGTCATCCAGTTCGGCAGCCGCCTGGGCCTAACCCGCAGCGACAGCATCCTCGGCAGCCTGCCCCTTTTCCACAGCTTCGGGTGCACGGTCACGCTCTGGTATCCGATCATCGCCGGTGTTGACCTCGTGACCTATCCCAGCCCGCTGGAAACCAAGAAGCTCGGGGAACTCATCGAAAAGCATCGCATTTCCCTCATGATTGCCACGCCCACCTTCCTGCGGGGTTATCTGAGGGGAGTGAACCGCGAGGCCCTGGCCTCCATCAAGCTCTGTGTGACGGGGGCGGAAAAACTGCCCGCCACCGTGGCCGAAGCCTTCGAGATGAAGTTCGGCAAACGTGTCTTCGAAGGCTACGGCCTGACGGAAACCTCCCCGGTCTCCAACGTCAACCTCCCCAATCCCCTGCCCCTCGGCGAGGAGTCCGTCGGCTATGTCTGGCTTCCCAGCCACCGCCAGGGAAGCGTCGGACAGATGGTGCCTGGCCTGGCCATCCGCATCACTCATCCCGAAACCTACAGCCCCCAGTCCATCCACAGCAGCGGCATGATCTGGTTCAAGGGCGCCAACATCTTCGAAGGCTACCTGGGTGACGAACAAAGGACGAAGGAGGTCAAGGACAGCCAGGGCTGGTTCCGCACGGGCGACATCGGCCGAGTCGACATGGACGGCTTCCTTTACATCGAAGGCAGGCTCAGCCGTTTCTCCAAGATCGGCGGAGAAATGGTGCCGCATGAAACTGTCGAAGATGCCCTGGTGAAGACCCTGGGCCTTGAAAATGAAACCGCCCGCAGGATTGCCATCGTCGGCGTGCCCGACCCCGACAAGGGCGAGGCCCTGGTGCTGCTGACCGCCATGCCCGGCGGCCCCGAACACCAGGAAATCCTCGACCTTCGCTACCGGCTTCTGGAGCGCGGCATGCCCCCCCTCTGGATCCCCAAGAAGATGATCCGCGTCTCCGAGATCCCCATCCTCTCCTCAGGCAAGCTCGACGTCCAGGCCTGTGAGAAGGTCGCCAGGGCTGCAGTCTGATGAGCCGCTTTTCGAAGTCGGCGGCTTCGATGGATTCATTCACCCCGCCTCATCCGTTTCATCTGAGACATCTGCGGATCTTTTTGATGTGCTTGCACAACAGCAGGCTTGTCGCGACCCGGCTTTCATGCCTTGATTTCGAAACACATGTCTTTTCGACGCCTTTTGCTCTCCGCCCTGCTGCTGCCCGTCCTGTCCCTCGTCACCGGCTGCAAAAAGCCTGGAGAAACATCGGACCAGTCCCCCAGCCAGATCATCCTGCTCACCGCCAATGCCAGCCGACCCTACGAGATTGCCCAGGTTCAGACCCTTCAGCGCCTCGTCTTTTCGCGCCCGGGACTGAACTTCAAAACCCTGGATGCCGCCGGCGACGCGGCCCGTCAGGCAGGTCAGCTCGACTCCAGCCTGGCCGAAAAGCCGCTCGCCATCTTCATCACCCCCGTGGCAGCCGATGCCGTTTCCGCCGGCGTTCTCAGGGCCGTTGAGTCCGGTGTTTTGGTGATAGGGCTCGGCGAAACAGGCGCAGAGCTGAAGGCTTCTTCTTCCATGACGGTGGACCAGGGCCAGCTTGGGCGGATGGCCGGCGAAATCGCCACCCGCGCCCTCATTCAAAAATCCAAGGAGGAGGGCAAAACGCAAGCCACCGGCCGCGTGGTCGAGATTCGTGGCGATGAAAAGGATCCCGGCAGCGTCAAACGCCACGAGGCCTTTGTGGAGGAACTGCGCAAATATCCAGGCATCATCATCGTCCATGACGCCCCAGGTGGCTGGACACGGGAAGGTGGCAGGGAACGCGCCGCCGAAGCCCTGCGCCTTCAGAAGCAGTTCGATGTGCTCTACGCCCACAACGACTCCATGGCACTCGGCGCATCCCTGGCCCTGGCCGACCAGCGCGAAAGCATCCTCATCATCGGCACCGACGGCTTTCGGGGTGACGAAGGTGGCTTCTCCCTCGTCAACACAGGCGACATCGACGCCAGCATTCACCATCCGCTGCTGGTCGAGATGGCATGGAAGGTCCTCCTGCGCAAGCTTGAAGACCCCGCCTTCCTGCCCAAGCCATCCTATCGCCTGGCTCCCACGGCCATCACGCCCAAGAGCCTGAACGACCTGCGCACCAACGGTCTTCCCCCGCTTCCTGAACCCTGACTCCCGGCATCGGCAGCCGGAAGTTGGGCCAGCAGAAAATATCGGCCCAACTTTGAGATCCCAGAAGCCTTATGCCAAAAAAACGCCCCTCCCAGGTTAGAGCAATTTAAATAATACTATAACCACAAGAGGCAAACCAACCCATGGCGTCTTTGGCTGTGACTTTGGAGAACGCAATGCTGATGGCTTCACCTAGTTGCTCGGGGGTTCGTGCCTCCAAACT
>JBIJBP010000021.1:0-46507 GCA_044345155.1 Prosthecobacter sp.
AGTTTGGAGGCACGAACCCCCGAGCAACTAGGTGAAGCCATCAGCATTGCGTTCTCCAAAGTCACAGCCAAAGACGCCATGGGTTGGTTTGCCTCTTGTGGTTATAGTATTATTTAAATTGCTCTAGGGCTTGCGACCTTGCAGGAGCATCGTTCCCATCCGGTAGCCGGATTCCATCGTGCCGAGCGTCTGTTCCTGGTAGGCCTGGAGGGTCTTGATCTGCTCGGGTGAGAGAAAGCCTGCGGCCTGCTGAAGAATCCTGGCGTTGCTAGCACGTTGGAACTCGAGCAGGCTTTTAAGGTTGGCATCCGTCATTTGCGACGGGTTGCTCATGGTCCTGGCCAGCTGCGACTGCTCGGGAGTCGGGTTTTGGCGAACCTGGGCCATGAGATCGATCAACTGATCCTCCTGCTGGGTTGAAAGGGGCTCGCCAGAGGCGGTAAACAGGCTGCGGCCCATGGTTTCGAACTGGGTCCGCTCCGGGCGGGTGGACTCATATTTTTGAAAGGTTCCCCAGTCAGACTCATCATTGAGGAAGCCGCGGATGGTCTCATCGTAGGCCTTTTTGTTCTTTTCACCCTCGGCGATGACCTGCCTGCGTTGCTCGGGGGTTAGGCTGGAGTCGAGCAGCTTGAGGCCGAGGTCGGCTTCCGTCTTGGCGCGTTCAACCAGCAGTTTTTTAAAGTGGGCCTTCTCCTCGTCGTTCAGCTTGAGGTACTCAAAAAGGCGGGCGTAGCCGGTCTCGACCTGAATGGCCTGCTGCTGGCCGAGGAGGTCCCGCATGGCGGGGTTCTTCAACATCTCACGGAGGGCGCCAGCCGTGGTTGCCTGGGGCGACCTAGTGGCGGCGGGAGCCTCGATGGCAGGACCTGCCTGGACAGTTTGAGGGGAGGTGGGCGTGGCTGGCAGGCTGGTCGGCCGGGACGCCAGGTCGCGCCTGAGCTGGGAGATCGTCTGACGGGCTTCCTTGAGGTCCGCCTCCAATTTGGCCAGGCGGGGGTCAGCAGGGGTCGGGGTGCCCAGGATCCAAGCAAGGGCGATAAGGCTGACGAGGGTGGTGGCGGCGAAACAAAAGGTCAGGGCTTTCATGGTCACGGATTTGACCATCCTGTCATGGAAACCATTGAAAACACAAGGGATGAGGTCTTGAAGCTGCACATCAGGCGGCAAGGCCCCAAAAAAGGCCCCTTTTTTGACCTTCAGGCCAATAATTTGAAAAATTCCGGTTGCCTATTTTTCATCCTGCCCCACTGTCGCGCCCCCCAGCCCCGGACTTTCCCCAAAGTCTGGCTGAAAACGAGTCTCCCCAGGCTCTTTTTGCTATCGGAGCAGTGAACCGGAAAAACACTGTGCAACTCTGAAACTTCAGAGTGGGCACTTTGTCTCTCCCGTTCCCGGCCCGTCGAGGCTCCCAATTTAACGGAACGGTTTTCCCTCCCTCAGACAACATGCCCACCATCAATCAGCTCGTCAGGCACGGCCGCAAGGACAAGGCGGTGAAGTCGAAGTCGCCTGCGCTCGCGAACTGCCCCCAGCGCCGCGGTGTTTGCCTTCAGGTCATGACCCGCACCCCGAAGAAGCCGAACTCTGCTCTTCGTAAGGTCGCCAAGGTGCGTCTGACCAACGGCTATGAAGTTATTGCCTACATCGGCGGTGAGGGTCACAACCTGCAGGAGCATAGCATCGTGCTGGTCCGTGGCGGCCGAGTGAAAGACCTTCCGGGTGTTCGTTATCACATCGTTCGCGGAACTCTCGACTGCCTTGGCGTTGAGAAGCGTCGCCGCGGCCGTTCCAAATACGGTGCCAAGCGTCCGAAGCCGGGTGCTGCCGCCGCTCCTGCCAAGGGCAAGAAGTAATGACACTGGCAAATCCGAACTGATCTTTCTCAACCTCACCTCTTCGATTTTATGGCCCGCAGGAAACGCGTTTATGACAAAAAAGTCATCAAGGACTCCCGCTATGACAGCGAGATTGTTGCCAGCCTCATCAGCCGCGTGATGCTGAGTGGCAAGAAGTCCGTGGCGGAAAACATCGTATATTCCGCCATCGATCTCCTGAACGAGAAAACGGAAACGGTGGATCCGCTCGAGCTCTTCCATCGTGCCATCGACAATGCCAAGCCCAAGGTTGAAGTGAAGGCCCGCCGCGTGGGTGGCGCCACCTATCAGGTGCCGCTTGAAGTTTCCTCCGCTCGTTCCGAGTCCCTCGCCATGCGCTGGATTGTGGGATATGCCCGCGGCCGCAAGGGGCAGCCAATGCACCGTGCGCTGGCCAACGAACTTAAAGAGGCCTCCCAGGGCCAGGGTTCCTCCGTCCGCAAGCGCGATGACGTTCACAAGCAGGCTCAGGCCAACCGCGCCTTCGCCCACTTCCGCTTCTAATCTCCAGGAAGGCTTCCCTAACACGCTGTTTCGTCCCCTCCCTCTTAATTTCCCCCCATGTCCAACCCGAATTCTCCCAACCGCGAATTTCCCCTGGAGCGCACCCGTAACATCGGGATCTGCGCCCACATTGACGCGGGCAAGACGACCCTGACTGAGCGTATCCTCTTCTACACCGGCATGATCCACAAGATCGGCGAGGTGCATGATGGAGCTGCCACGACGGACTGGATGGAGCAGGAAAAGGAGCGTGGCATCACCATCACCTCCGCCGCTGTGACGGCCAAGTGGAAGCAGCTCAAGGAAGAGGGCATCTACAAGACGCGTGAGATGGAAGACATCCGCGTGAACATCATCGACACCCCCGGTCACGTGGACTTCACGGCCGAGGTGGAGCGCTCCCTTCGCGTTCTTGACGGAGCCATTTTCGTTCTTTGCGGCGTGGCCGGCGTGCAGCCCCAGTCCGAGACGGTGTATCGTCAGGCTGAAAAATATGGCGTGCCTCGCATTGCCTTCGTCAACAAGATGGATCGCACGGGTGCAAACTTTGAGCGCGTTGTTGAAGATGTCCGCACCAAGCTTGGCGCACCTGCCTTCCCCATCCTGATCCCCATCGGGGCGGAAGACAACCTGATCGGTCAGATCGACGTGGTGAACCAGAAGGCGATCATTTACTCAGACGATGAAAAGTTTGGTTCGAAGTACAAGGTACGCGACCTTGAGGGTGATGAAGTCGCCAAGGCCAAGAAAGCTTACGATGAACTGCTTGACGCCGTTTGCAGCGCTGATGACGAGCTGGGCATGATGTTCCTGGAAGAACAGCCCATTGGTCCCAAGGAGCTCAAGGCCGGCCTTCGTCGCGCCGTGATCGCCAACAAGATCATTCCGATGGCTGGTGGTTCGGCCTTCAAGAACAAAGGTGTTCAGTACTTGATCGACGCCGTCATCGACTATCTTCCTGGCCCCCTCGACATTGAACCTCAGAAGGGCACCGTCGTTGATGAGCCTGAAAACGTCGTCGAGGCCAAGCCGGACGACAATGGAAAATTCATCGCCCTGGGCTTCAAGCTTTGGTCTGACAAGTTTGGCCGCCTGGTTTTCTTCCGTGTTTATTCCGGCAAGATTTCCAAGGGTGACACCATCTACAATCCCCGCACGCGCAAATCGGAGCGCGTGGGCCGCCTGATCCAGATCCAGGCCGCCGTCCATAAAGACATCGACACCTGCTACTCCGGTGACATTGCCGCCCTCGTGGGTGTCAAGGATGTCCGCACGGGTGACACATTCTGCGACGAAAGCCTCGAAGTTCAGCTTGAGCCGCCAACCTTCCCCGAGCCGGTCATCAGCATGGCTGTTGAGCCGAAGACCAAGGGCGACCAGGAAAAAATGGGGAATGCCCTTCAGCGTCTGTCCGAGGAAGACCCCACTTTCTTCGTCAAGACCGATGAAGAAACCGGCCAGACGATCATCGCCGGCATGGGCGAGCTTCATCTTGAAATTCTTTGCGACCGTCTGAAGCGTGAGCACAAGGTTGAGACCAACACCGGCAAGCCTCAGATCGCCTACCGTGAGACCCTCACGAAGGAGGCAGACGGCGAAGGCAAGCTCGTCAAGCAGTCCGGCGGACGCGGTCAGTATGGGCACGTGGTCATCAAGGTCCGCCCTGGTGAAAAAGGCTCCGGCATCGTGGTGGAAAACAAGGTCGTCGGCGGCACCATTCCGAAGGAGTTCATCAATCCGGCCAAGGCTGGTTGCATCGAGGCCGCCCTGAACGGCATCATCGCCGGTTATCCGGTGATCGACATGCACATCGACCTGGTCGACGGTTCCAGCCATGAGGTGGATTCCAACGAAAACGCCTTCAAAATGGCCGGCATTTTCGCCGTCAAAGACGCTCTGAAAAAGGCTAAGTGCATTCTTCTTGAGCCCATCATGGCGGTCGAGTGCACCACGCCCGAAGACTACCAGGGCGACATCATGGGTGACCTCAACCGCCGCCGCGGTAAGATCCAGGGAATGGACAGCCGTGGTGCTACAGCCATCCTTCGCGCTGAAGTTCCCCTGGCCGAAATGTTTGGTTACTCAACCGCCATCCGCACCCTTTCCTCGGGACGCGCCAGCTACTCCATGCAGCCCTCGCACTTCGAGCAGGTGCCGCAGCAGATCGTCGACCAGATCGTCGAGCAGCGCGGTGGTGGCAAAGCCTGATTCCTTTAGCATCAAGAAACTCTTTCAAGACGGACACACGCCATGAACAATCAGAAAATCCGCATCCGCCTCCGCGCCTACGATTACCGCACGCTCGACAAGAGCACGGCGGACATCGTGGAGACCGCCAAGCGCACGGGCGCCAAGGTCGCCGGCCCGATCCCGCTTCCTACCCGCATCGAGAAGTTCACCGTGAACCGCTCTCCCCACGTGGACAAGAAGTCCATGGACCAGTTCGAGATCCGCACTCACAAGCGCCTGCTCGACATCGTCGACCCCACCTCCCGCACCGTGGACGAGCTGAAAAAGCTCAACCTTCCCTCCGGCGTGGACATCACGATCAAGATCTAACCCTCACCCACTGACCTCAAAGGAGGACACCCACCATGGCACTCGGCTTGATTGGAAAAAAACTTGGAATGACAAAGGTGTACACCGACAAAGGTGAGGCGATTGCCGTCACCGTCGTCGATGTCTCCGGCAACAAGGTCATCCAGGTGAAGCAGAAGTCCGGCAAGGATGGCTACAGCGCCGTCCAGGTCGGTTACGGCGAGCAAAAGGAGTTTCGCGTGACCAAGCCCCTCCTTGGCCACTTCAAGAAGCACGGTTCCGCGCCGAAGCGCGTCGTGAAGGAGTTTCGTTTCACCTCCGACGACCAGCTTCCCGCTGCTGAAACCGAGCTCAAGGCAGACCTTTTTAGCGCCGGCCAGTGGGTCGACGTGATCGGCACCACCAAGGGCAAGGGTTTTCAGGGCGTCGTCAAGCGCTGGAATTTCAGCGGTCAGCCCGCCACCCACGGCCACATGATGCATCGCCGTCCAGGTTCCATCGGCTGCCGCCTCACTCCAGGTCTCGTCTGGAAGAATCAGAAGATGCCTGGTCACGATGGCGTTGAGCGCGTCACGACACAGAATCTTAAAGTCATCCAGAGCCGTCCGGAAGATGGTGTGCTGCTCATCAGCGGTGCCATCCCCGGCAACAAGGGCAGCATCGTCGTGGTGCGCCCCGCCAAGAAAAAACCCGCCCCTGCGGCCAAGTAACCTGAGGAGGATTTCGAATCATGTCCGCTACTGTTCTTTCCATCGACGCCGCGAAGCAGGCGAACCTGAACCTTGTGGAAGGCCACAAGGGCAAGCAGGCTCTCCATGAAACTGTCGTGGCCTACCGCGCGAACCGCCGCCAGGGCAACGCGCATACCAAGAACCGCTCCGAAGTGGCCGGTTCTGGCAAGAAGCTCTGGAATCAGAAGGGCACCGGTAACGCCCGTATGGGTTCCAAGCGTTCCCCCATCTGGAGTGGTGGTGGTGTCGTCTTCGGTCCCCGCAATACGACGGTCTGGGCCAAGAAAACCACGAAGGCAACCCGCAAGCTTGCTCTTCGCACCGCTCTCACCGCCCGAATCAATGATGGTGCAGTTGCCACGATCCCCGGACTTTCCGTCGCCGACGGCAAGACCAAGAGCTTCGTAAGCGCCGTCAAGGGACTTACCAAGGCTGAAAAGCTGCTGGTCATCGGTTCCTTCGATGAAAACACCTTCCGCTCCGCCCGCAATGTGCAGAGCGTCCAGCTCATCTCTGCTGAAGACGTGAACGCCGAACAGCTCCTGAATTTCCCCCAGGTGCTTGTCACGACCGAAGCCCTCACAACCCTTGCCCGGAGGACCGCCTGATATGATCCAAGACCCTCATTCCGTGATCCAAACCATCCGCCTGAGCGAGAAGGCCACCCGACTCGGTGAAGAGAACAACGAGTACGTCTTCATCGTCAACCGCAACGCCAACAAGCTTCAGATCAAGGCTGCGGTTGAAAAGCACTTCGGCAAGAAGGTCGCCGCCGTCCGCACTTCGATCTTTGATGGCAAGGCCCGTCGTGAACGCCGTGCTGACGCCGGCCGCACGAATCACTACAAGAAGGCCGTCGTCCGACTGAAGGATGGCGAGCGTCTCGACCTTGTGTAATCCCTTTTAACCCCGGTTCCGAACCCTTAACCAGTAGGACTACCAGCCATGGCGCTGAAAACTTTCAAGCCCAACACCCCATCGAACCGCTACAAGGAGTGGAACTCCTTCGAGGAGATCACCAAGGACAAGCCGGATCGCAGCCTGACCGTTGCTCTTCGTAAGTCAGGTGGCCGCAACAACACGGGCCGCATCACCTGCCGTCACATCGGCGGTGGAGCCGTCCGTCGTTACCGCCTCATTGACTTCAAGCGTGAGCGCCGTGATGAGGTCGCCAAGGTCGTTGCCATCGAATACGATCCGAACCGCTCCGCCCGTATCGCCTTGATTGAATACAAGGACGGACAGCGCTCCTACATCCTGGCCCCTGCCGCCCTCAGCGTTGGTGCCTCCGTGATGGCGGGTGAAAAGGCTGCCCCTGAGGTGGGCAACGCC
Organism: Prosthecobacter sp.; assembly: GCA_044345155.1. Taxonomy (GTDB): domain Bacteria; phylum Verrucomicrobiota; class Verrucomicrobiia; order Verrucomicrobiales; family Verrucomicrobiaceae; genus Prosthecobacter. The sequence goes on from JBIJBP010000021.1 coordinate 6,983, forward strand.
CTTCCTCTCCGCAAGATCCCCCTGGGCACTAGCATCCACAACGTGGAACTTGTCCTCGGTCAGGGTGGGGTTGCTGCCCGTGCCGCTGGCCAGGCTGCCATCCTCTCCAACCGTGAGGGTGACTACGCCCTGGTTCGCATGCCCTCCGGCGAAGTCCGCAAGGTTCACGCTGAATGCTACGCCACAGTCGGCGCCGTTGGTAACAGCGAGCACATGAACGTGGTTTCCGGCAAGGCGGGCCGCACACGCTGGAAAGGCACCCGCCCGACTGTCCGCGGCATGTGCATGAACCCGATCGACCACCCGAACGGTGGTGGTGAAGGCCGTTCCAAGTCCGGTGGTGGTCGTCAGCACCTTCTCAGCCCCTGGGGCCATGCGAAGGGCGAGAAGACCCGCAACAAGAAGAAGGCCACGAACAAGCTCATCGTGCAGACCCGTCACGCCAAGAAGTAATCCAGCCCTGCTTTCCTGACTCATGCCACGCTCCCTCAAAAAAGGTCCCTTTGTCCAGCAGGCTCTGCTCGAAAAAGTGGACAAGATGAACGACTCCAAAGGCCCCAAGCGCCCCATCAAGACCTGGGCCCGCTCGTCCATGATCACCCCTGACCTCGTCGGCCACACCTTCCTCGTCCACAACGGCAAGGATTTTGTGAGCGTCTATGTCACGGAAAACATGGTCGGTCACCGCCTTGGTGAATTCGCCCTGACCCGTATCTTCAAGGGCCACGGTGCCCACACGGTCAAGGCCGCCAAGTAAACCCGAGCCTCACTTCTCTGCGCCTGTTCAAACAACGATGAAATTCCTTCTCGCCAGCCTCTTCAAGCCAGCCTTGCTGCTTTTTGCAGTGATGGTGGCTGCTGGCGTGCAGGCGCAGACCGCGTTTGAACTCCAGGAACTGAACACGACCCTCCAGGTTGCCGCCCAGAAGATTCAGGCCCTTGAAGCCCAGATTGCCGCCTCCAAGGACAAGAATGACGCCCTCGCCCAGAGTGCTGCGGCTTCGAATCAGGAGGCTCAGGAACTTAAGGACAGGTATGAACGCCTTCGCGGTCTCCTTGAGGGCTTGGGCATTGCCGCCTTGGAAAACAACCGCGAGCAGACGCAGGACCGGCTTCTCTCCGCCCTGAGTGATCTGCGCATTTCGGAGGCTTCCCGGCAAAAACTTGCGGACAGCCTGATGGAGCTTGCCGAGGCCTCCCTTGCCTTTGCCAAGACTGTGCAGGCTCCTGATGCAGTGACGGGAGACCGTCTCCAGAAGGCCCTCGTCAAGGCCGAATCCACACTCGCCGCCGCTGCCAGCCGCGCCAGCGAGGATCCCTCCGCTCCCGCCGCTGATCTGCAGGATGCCCGCATCGTCAGCCTCAAGAATGAACTCGGCATTGCAGTCATCGGCGTTGGCGCCCGTGATGGCGTGAAGCCTGGCATGCCCTTTGAAATTTTCCGCGAAGACAAACCCATCGCGAAAATCCTTGTCACCGAAGTCCGCACCTCTGTCAGCGGTGCGGTAGTCCAGGAACTGGCATCTGCCACTGACCCCGTCCGGGTTGGTGACCGGGCCAAAGTAGCCGTTAACCGTTGATTCACACCTGTTTTATGGAAGTTCGCTCCACCTACAAATACGCCCGCATCTCCTCCCAGAAGGCGCGCCAGGTCACCCGTGCCATCACCGGCATGCCTGTCTCCCAGGCGCTCAGCGTGCTCGATTTCACCCCGAAAAAGGCGGCCCTTCTGGTTAGCAAGGTGCTTCGCAGCGCCATCGCCAACGCCACGAACAATCATGAACTCGATGCCGAGGAGATGATTGTTGCCAGCGCCGTCGCCACCCCCGGCCCCTCGCTCAAGCGCATCATGCCCCGCGCCCGCGGCTCCGCCTCCTCGATCAAAAAGCGCATGACCCACATCACTGTCGTGCTTGACAACAAGCCTGAAGAACCTGCCAAGGCGGAAAAGCCCGCCAAAAAGTCGAAGTCCAAGGCTTCCGCCGAATAATCACCCTCACACACGCACCTCCATGGGACAGAAAGTTAATCCGATCGGCTTCCGCCTCGCAGTCACCAAAGACTGGCGCTCCAAGTGGTTTGCCACTGGCAAGGAGTTCTCCGACTCACTGCACAGTGACATCGCCATCCGCAACTACCTCAAGGAGAAGCTGAACGGCGCCGCCCTGGCCAAGATCGTCATTGAACGCGCCTGGAACCAGGTTCGAGTTACCCTGCACACCGCCCGTCCCGGTCTGGTGATCGGTCGCAAGGGCCAGGAAATCGAGGTGATGAGCCAGAAGATCTCCGAAATGTGCGGCGGCAAGCAGGTGAAGATCGACATTTTCGAAATCAAGCAGCCTGAAATCGACGCCCAGCTCGTGGCAGAAGGCGTGGCCGTCCAGCTTGAGCGTCGTATTTCATTCCGCCGTGCCATGAAACGTTCCGTGCAGACGGCGATGGATCTGGGTGCCGACGGCATTCGTATCCGCGTCGCCGGTCGCCTTGGTGGAGCCGACATCGCCCGTGCCGAATGGTACCGCCAGGGCAAGGTTCCTCTTCAGACCCTGCGTATCCCGATCGACTACGGTTTCTATGAAGCCAAGACCGTTTATGGCATCATCGGCGTCAAGGTCTGGCTGAACCGCGGCAACGCGGGTGAAGGCGGTGCCTCCGCTCCTCGTCGCGAGCGTCGTGAACGCCGTGATCGTGATGACCGTGGCGGACCACCCCGCCGTGGTGAGCGCGCCGCCCCGCGTGCTCCGCGTGCAGAAGCTGATGCCCCCGCCGCTCCCTCCGAAGCAGAACCGGCTGCCGCTGCCGAGTAATCCAAGGCTGCTTGTTTCAGAGCCCTCCTGAGATCCTCTCTTTCTAACCTCCCAATTTAAGTCCCCCATGGCCCTTCTTCCCAGTCGAGTAAAATATCGCAAGACCCAGCGCGGCAACCGTGCAGGCAATGCCACCAGTGCCAACAAGCTGGATTTCGGCGATTTCGGCCTCCAGGTGCTTGAACGTGGCTGGCTGAAGAACAATCAGATCGAGGCCTGCCGTGTGGCGATCACCCGCTTCCTCAAGCGCAAGGGCAAGGTTTTCATCCGGGTTTTCCCGCACAAGCCTGTCACCGCACGTCCGCCTGAAACCCGAATGGGTAAAGGTAAAGGCTCGCCGGAATTCTGGGTTGCCGTGATCCTTCCCGGTCACATGCTTTTTGAAATTTCAGGCGTGAATGAGGCCACCGCGCGTGATGCCTGCCGTCTGGCGGCCAACAAGCTGGGTTTCCGCACCCGCTTTGTCACCCGTGCCATTTCCCACTAACCCTCACACCTGACCGACCCCCATGAAGATCAAAGAACTCCGTGAGTTGTCCGTGGATGAACTTGGCGCCCGCAGGCGCGAACTCCGCCAGGAAATGCTGAACCTGCGCGTGCAGCAGCAGATCGGCCAGCTCGAAAACCCATCCCGTCTTCGCACCCTTCGCCGTGAGGTTGCCCGGATCGAGACCCTCATCACCCAGCGCACCAGCGCCGCCGCCAAGGCCGCCTGAGAAGCCCCCGCGCACCCTGTCCCCTAACCCTTTGAACTGAACGAAGCATCATGAGCGAAACAGCAGCAGCCCCGGCCCCGGCCAAAGCTCCCGTGCAGAAGACCCGCGTTGGCGTGGTTGTCTCTGCCAAAATGAACAAGACCATAGTTGTCGAAGTCGAGCGCCGCGTGCCTCACGCCCAGTTCAAGAAAATCGTGCGCAAGACCTCCAAGTTCTACGCCCACGATGAAAATGGACAGGCCAAGGAAGGTGACAAGGTGCTCATTGAGGAGACCCGCCCCCTGAGCAAGCTCAAGCGCTGGAATCTGGTGGAGGTGCTCAAGCACTAATCCGACCTCGCCACGACTTTTTTACACTAACCCCAATCGATCCAGGAGGAACCTGCAATGCTTCAGATGGAGTCTTCAATTCCGGTGGCTGATAACACCGGTGCCCGCATGGCTGAAATGATCGGCGTGCTTGGCAAGAAAAACACCCGTTTTGCCTACGTCGGTGACATCATCACCGCCCACGTTCGCGAGTCCACCCCGACCGCCAGCGTGAAGAAGGGTGAGGTCGTTCGCGCCGTGGTCGTCAGGACCGCGCATCCGATCCGCCGCAACGACGGATCCATCCTCCGTTTCGACAAAAACGCCATTGTCATCATCGACAAGGATAACAACCCCAAGGGAACCCGCATCTTCGGTCCTGTCGCCCGTGAACTGCGCGACAAGAACTTCATGAAGATCGTCTCCCTCGCCCCCGAAGTGCTGTAAGACCCCGCCATGAGCCGTATCAAGACCCACGTCAAAAAAGGCGACTCTGTCGTCGTCATCTCCGGTGCTCATAAGGGCGCCCAGGGCACCATCAAGGAAGTGCAGCCCTCCAAGGGCCGTGTGCTGATCGAAGGCGTCCGCATGATCAAGAAGGCCGTCCGTCCGAGCCAGCAGAACCCCAACGGTGGTTTTGTTGAGAAGGAAGGCCCGGTTCACATCTCCAACGTCAAGCTTGCCGACGCTCCCAAGACGGAGAAGAAGGCGCCTGCCAAGAAGACCTCCAAGAAGAAGTAACATTCCGCCTTCGGACGTTCCCGAGGTTCATCATCTGCCGCCCGCCTTCGCCTTTTGCGAGGGCGGGCGTGTTTTCATCCCGGTACGGGCGACGACATGGATCCCTGGAGCGTGAAGCATGAGCCGGTTTGTCTGTAATTTGCCTCTCGTCATTCCTTGCGGCGGTGCTTAAGCTGCATGGGTTGCAATCCATGAATTCGCCTTGGTCCATCCGCCTTGTCCGGGCGCTCTTTTTCTCCCTCTTTGTCTTCATTGGAATCACGATCGCGCTGGGCTTCGACCAGCCCGCCTGGACCGGAGCGGTCACGGGCGCGGCCGTGATGGGGATGCTGCTGCTGCTGGACATGACCCTGGAGAAGGTGACTTTGCGGGACTTCTCCCATGCCACCTTCGGCCTTGGAGTGGGGTTGTTCTGCGCGTGGCTGGTCACACGGATTGGTATTTTCCAGCTCGATTATTTCCAGCTGCGTCCAGGTGGCGAAGCCCTGCAAAACCTGGTGCAGATCGTCATTTATGCCTCGCTGGCCTTTTTCGGAGTGACTGTCGCCCTGCGGAGCGACAGGGATCAGTTTGCCTTTATCATCCCCTATGTGCGTTTTCGCAGTGAAGGTGCGGAGGGGGAGCCTCTGCTGCTCGACACCAACATCATCATCGACGGACGAATCCTTCGCGTTGCTGACACGGGCTTCCTGAGCGGGCCTCTCGTCGTGCCCCGTTTTGTGCTGGATGAGCTGCAGCGGCTGACGGAATCAGGAGACGGACAGAAGGTGATCCGTGGCAAACGGGGCCTGGAGGTCATGGAGAAGCTGCGTGGCATGCCCCAGGTGAGGCTTTCCGTTTTTGAACCTGAATCCTGGGAAAAGCGTGACGACCTCTCGGTGGACGCCCGCCTGGCACATCTGGCTCGCCAGCTCAACGCTAGGCTTCTGACCAACGACGAAGACCTGGCCAAAGTGGCCCGCCTGCGTGGCATCACGGTCCTCAGCCTGAATGACCTCGTCATCGCACTGCAACCCCAGCTGACCCCGGGGGATGAACTGGGGCTCAGCTTGGTCAAGCCTGGCAAGGACAGGCATCAGGCGGTGGGCTATCTGGCTGATGGCACCATGATCGTGGTGAACCAGGCGGCGGGATTCGTCGGACAGACGGTGGACGTGGTGATTTCCAGCGTGCTGCCAACCACGGCCGGTAGGCTGGTGTTTGCGGAGCTCAAAAACCGGTCCTGAAACTTCCTCGCCGACGCTGGAGAAGGGCGACGGCGGAGATGCCGATCAAGAACAGCCCGCCGGGTTCGGGCACGGGTGTGATGATCGTCAGGATCTCAGCCGAGCTTGCTGAGATCCGGGAGGCGTAAAATTGCGTGGGCTTGTCGGAGACAGTGTTGGAATGGAAGGTCCAGCCGGTGCCGTCGGTGCCCTCGTAAAAGCCGCCCTTGTCAAACAGGGCTGCGTTGAACTCGGAAAAGTCGCCGACCGTGTTGTTGGTGTCGAAAAGACCGTCGGTGGCATAGTTGACGCCAGCCAGGTACCATTGAGCGCCGACCTCGATGAACAGTCCGCCTCCGGAGTCGCCCACGGAGAGCGTGGATTCGTTCTGTCCTGGGATGGCATTGAATTCGGCGGCGAGAAGGTCTCCGACGCCGCTGGTGAAGATGTTGCTTACCTGGTTGGCACCCCATCTGGCCAGACCGTCGCTGCCGGTCGTCAGCCAGCCGTGCAGTTCTGGTCCCAGGGAGACTTCCGCGCCACGCGCCCCGCCGCGACCAAAGGTGACAAGGGTGGAACTGATCTCGCTGCCTCCTGTGTAGATTGGTGCCCATGAGGAAAAAGTCTCGTTGATCTTAAAGACCCGCAGGTCGGTGCCTGCGATGTTCCAGTAGCCGGTTCCTCCGTTCGCCGAGCTGTCAATGGTGTAGGTGACATCGCCGATGCCATTGAAATCCGCCGTGCTGACGAAGGTTCCTGTTCCTTGAACACCAATGTGCTGTGCGGTGATGAAGTATTGCTCGCCGATCATTGTGCCTAGAAAGGCGCCATATTTTCCCTGCCATTCCCAGCCGCTGTTCTGATAAGTGCCTGTGGGGGCGCTGGTGTTGTCCAGGGGATTGCCCGTGTCATAAAGGACAATTGCCATGACTGGATTGAAGGCCCAAATGCAGACCATCAGCCCTAGGAGAGGGCAGAGCATGAACCTGGGAATGGCTGACAGCTGAGAGCGCATGAATTATGGGTTATCATAGCGCCCTTGGCTATAAATTCCATAAATTACTTTAAAGAAACGGTTGTCGCAACTTTCTAGGAAGTCAGGCTGCCATCGAGTCTGAAGTCGTGACGAAGACTCTGTCGGCAGAGGATTGCGGAGCGTTTGTGAAGATAAATGCGTCCGCCGCGTGATGACCGTGCATATTGCCTGATCAACAACTCATCACTTTATTTGAACACCACTTCTGATATTCACGCCCGTGCGGCTCTGATCATTGCGGGACACGGCTCAACCGTAAATCCTGATTCCAGCGCCCCGACTCATCGGCATGCTGACAGCATTCGTGCAAGAGGCCTGTTTCGGGAGGTGGCCTGCTGCTTCTGGAAGGAGGAGCCTTCGATGACCGAGGTGTTTGAGTCCGTGGAGAGCGAGGTCATCTATGTGGTGCCGAATTTCATCAGTGAAGGCTATTTTTGCCAGCAGGTGCTGCCCCGGGAACTACGGCTGGACGGGCCGGTGACACGCCGGGAGGGTCGCGTGATCTTTTATTGCGATCCCGTCGGGGTGCATCCCAACATGACTCGCCTGCTGTTGCAGCGGGCGGATGAGGTCGCCGCCGGTGTGCCCCGCTCTGAGACGAGTCTGGTGATCGTCGGTCATGGAACCAACCTGAACGACAACAGCACCAAGGCGATTCAGGATCAGGTGAAGTTGATCCGTGAGGGAAACCATGGCTTTGCCGAAGTCCTCGACGCCTACATGGAGGAGGCGCCCTTGGTGGCGGACTGGGACAAGCTGACCATGGCGCCGAACGTAGTGGTCGTGCCGTTTTTCATCGCGGATGGCCTGCACAGCTTCCAGGACATTCCGGTGCTGCTCGGCATTGAGCAGGAGCCGGGGCGAGCCATGAGCGATCTGGATGTTTTCAGGCACAACCCGATCCCACTAAGAGGCAGGCAGCTTTATTACAGCCAGGCGATCGGCACCGAGGCGCTGATGGCGGACGTCATCCTGGATCAGGTGGCGGATTTTGATGAGCGGCACCAGACGGCCGGCCTTTTGGAGGACGTCACAGGAAAAAAGGCAGGATTGTCGGGAAAGCAGGCATTTTTGAAATGGCTTGATGAAGGCCGGGACATCATCGGCCAGATCCGGGTTCGCAGGCAGGGTGAGGTCTTCAGCCTATGCCATCTGGAGGACGAAGATGCCAGTGAACTGCAGGTTTACACAGATGCAGAGGCCGCGCGTGAACTAGCACGTCACAATGAGGCAGGTGAGTTCAGACCGATTAAAACGGCTCCCGACCTGCGGCGGGGCTGGCAGCTGAACCTGGCTGGAGTGGAAAGTGTGCTCATGGCACTGGAGTTTTTTTATCCGGCGGCTGTCGGCATGGCCATGGCGGAGGAGGCGGGCACCCTTCAGCCGGTTCCCTTGCGCAGCCTGTTGGGGCGGCAGACGGGAATGTACCGGTTTGCCAACAACATCACTGATGAGCAAGCTTGTGAGATCATTGCTGCCAAGTGCCGGACTTCCACGCATTGTCTGCGTCGTATTTTGTTCACCTTGAAGGAAGGGCAGCCTTTAAGTGGGGGAGCGCTTGAGAAGCTTTCGAGTTCAGCTGGGGGGCTGCCGAAGGGACTGGATGGAAAGCGTGCCATCCCCCTGCTTTGCATGGAGGCCTGCAATCATATCGTCTCTGCCGCGCGTACAGTTGCGCGGCAAGCATATGAAAAAAAGTCCCATTAAATTATCGGGTATAATATTTATCCATTTAGTAAAATTTCCCTGGATGCCTGGGCGCGATTATTTGAGTATCGGATGATAGCCTTTACGGTGCAAGGATTGGCTTGCGAAGTGCATTATAGAAAGTCACTTTTATTCATCCCCCCCGGAACCATGGCAACTATAACCAAACGAGAAATCGTATCAGACTTGAGCGATCAGACAGGTCTCAATCAATCAGAAGTGGCGCAGCTGGTCGATGCGTTCATCGAACTTGTCGGCAAAAGGCTTGCCGAAGGCAATGATGTGACCTTCCGCACTTTTGGCACCTTTGAGGTTCGCGTATCGAAGGCGAAAATTGGGCGCAATCCCAACAAGCCTGACGCTGAAGTTCGTATTCCTGACCGCTGTACGGTACGGTTTAAGCCGGGCCGGGAGTTGAAGAGCAGCGTCGCCGCTCTGCCGCCGGAGAAACTGCTGGCTGGTGACTCCAAAATCTGAAGACCCTTCGGCTGAGTCATTCTCCCAATAAGAAGGGCAGACACTAAAGTCTGCCCTTCGTTGTTGACGGGATCAGCTGGACGAAGAGCGGGTTTAGATCAGACCCAGCTCCGCAACGGCAGAGCGCTCCTCTTTGAGCTCATCTTCCGTGGCCTTGATCTTAGCCTGGCTGAATTCGTTGACCGGCACACCCTGAACGATTTCCCACTTGTTGCCGTCGGTGCGGATGGGGAAGGAGAACATCAGGCCTTTTTCGATGCCATAGCTGCCGTCGCTGCAAACTGCGACGCTGGTCCAGTCGCCGGACGGTGTCGGGCTGGTGAGGCTGCGAACGGTGTCGCAGGCGGCGTTGGCGGCGGAGGCGGCGCTGGACAGGCCGCGGGCGGCGATGATGGCAGCGCCGCGCTGCTGGACGGTTTTGATGAAGTCGCCTTTCAGCCAGTCGTGGTCGCTGATGACGTCCGTGGCGGGCTTGCCATTGATTTTGGCGTTGAAGAAGTCGGGGTACTGGGTGGCGCTGTGGTTGCCCCAGATGGCGAGGTTGCTGACGCTGCTGGCCAGGACGCCGGCCTTGGTGGCGAGCTGGCTCTTGGCACGGTTTTCGTCGAGGCGGGTCATGGCGAACCAGCGGTCGGAGGGGATGCTCTTCGCGCTGTTCATGGCGATGAGGCAGTTGGTGTTGCAGGGGTTGCCCACGACGAGGACGCGGACGTCACTGGCGGCGTTTTTCTCGATCGCCTGGCCCTGGCCGGTGAAGATCTTGCCGTTGATGCTGAGGAGGTCCTTGCGTTCCATGCCCGCCTTGCGGGGGACGGAGCCGACGAGGATGGCCCAGTTGGTGCCGGAGAAGCCCTCGTTGATGTCGGAGGTGGGGGTGATTCCGTGCAGCAGCGGGAAGGCGCAGTCATCGAGCTCCATGCAGACCCCCTTGAGAGCGTTCATGGCCTTCTCGTCAGGGATTTCGATGAGACGGAGCTTCACCGGCTGATCGGGGCCGAACAGGGCGCCGGAGGCGATGCGGAAGAGAAGGGAATAGCCGATCTGGCCGGCGGCGCCGGTCACGGAGACAGTGATGGGGGACTTGCTCATGATGGGGGAGATGGGAGCGGCGATGATTCGCAGGCACGCGCCTGCGGCAAGGGGAAAGTCTGCACTCTTCCTGTCCGGCGGGCGGATGCGGGTCAGGCCACCACGAGGACGATGGCGCTGAGCATCAAGGCGGCGCCGAAGAGGCGCCAGCGGAACACCTTCGCGCCAAGGTGCCGCTCCTGGTTCATGAACCAGTGGCCGATCATCCAGACGAGCACGACGCTGAGCAGGCCGCGGGAGGCATAGACGATGTTGGCGGAGGTGGCCTTGCCATAGACGGCGAGGGTGCTGACAAAGATCATGCTTTGCGTGCCAAGAAGCACCGAGCCGCCGGTGAGCCATGCCCAGCCCTGGCGTGGGATGGCGCTGAGGGGGGCGGTGAAGCGAAAGATGAGGCCGAAGGAAAGCAGGGCGTTGATCCAGAAGATGCAGGGCAGGAGGCGGGTGGCCCCCCAGGCGGGGCCCCATTTTTGCACCAGGACGTCAAAGATGGCGAAGGCAAAGGCGCCGATGCCGCCGGCGATGAGGGTGATGACCAGTCCGCGAGGGTGGCTGCCGCCTTCCTTCTGATTGAGAAAGGTGATGCCCAGGACGCTCAACAAGGCTGCAACCCAGGTTTTCATGCCCACGGCGTCCCCGGTGAGAAGCGGGGTGAGAAAGGCGACGATGACGACCTTCAGGCCGAAGACCGGCACCGCCACGGAAACATCGCCCTTTTCCAGGGCGAGGAACTGGGCGAGCTGGCCGACGAACAGGCAGAGGGCGATGGCCCCCGGCTGCCAGAGCAGGTCGCGCTCGACCTCCGGGCCGCCCATGAGCCAGAGCAGGGAGAAAAGCGCGGCGACGATCAGGTTGGCCACAAAGGTGGTTCGCCAGAGGCCGATGCCAAGATCGCTGGACCGCTTCAGCACCAGGGCCCCGAAGGCATAAAACAGGGCGGCGATGAGCGGATAGACGACAGTGGCGGTAGAGGCGGGCACCTCCGTGCGTAGCATGTCCGCAGCCGGGTTCAACCGATCCCCTGTCTCCGGCCGTTCCTCACCCAACAAAAAGCATGAAACTTCTCCTGCCACTGCTGCTGTCCGCCTCGCTCGTCTCCGCCGCAGATGCGGACGTTCAGACGCTGCTGAAGGCGGAACTGCCCTCGCTGGTCAGCCTTTACCAGGAACTGCATGCCAGTCCTGAGCTTTCGCTGCATGAGGTGGAGACGGCGGCACGGATCGCCCAGGAGCTGCGCGTCGCAGGTTTTGAGGTGACGGAAAAGGTGGGGGGCAACGGCCTGGTCGGCGTCCTGAAAAACGGGGAGGGACCGGTGATCCTGGTGCGCACGGACCTGGACGCGCTGCCGGTGAAGGAGCAGACCGGCGCGCCTTACGCCAGCACGAAGGTGGTGAAGGACGACCTTGGGCGCGAGGTGAACGTCATGCATGCCTGCGGCCACGACATCCATATGACCAGCTTTGTCGGCACGGCGCGGCTGCTTGCCAGGCTGAAGCCGCAGTGGTGCGGCACGCTGGTCATGATCGGGCAGCATGCCGAGGAGCGTGTGCTTGGGGCGAGGCTGATGCTTCGCGCGGGCTTGTTTTCCAGGTTCCCCAGGCCTGACAAGGCGGTCGCCCTGCACTGTGCCTCGGACATTCCTCATGGCACGATTGGCATCGTTGAAGGTTACGCGCTGGCGAATGTGGACAGCGTGGAGATCGTCGTGAAGGGCGTGGGCGGCCATGGCTCGATGCCGCACCTGACGAAGGACCCCATTGTGCTGGCCTCGCAGATCGTGCTGGCGCTGCAGACGATCGTCAGCCGTGAGGTGCGTCCGGGGGATCCTGCGGTGGTCACCGTGGGCAGCATCCATGGCGGCACCAAGAGCAACATCATCTCCGACGAGGTGCGCCTGCAGCTGACCCTGCGGAGCTACAAGACGGAGACGCGCAAGCACCTGATCGAGTCCATCCGGCGCATCGTCAAAGCCCAGGCGGAGTCGGCGGGAATGCCTCCGGAAAAAATGCCGGAAGTGATCGTGTCGGATGACCAGGCGCCTGCGCTTTACAACCAGCCGGCCCTGTGTGCGGAAGTTCGAAAGCTCTGCGAGGCGGCATTGGGTGAGTCAAACGTGCTGACGCGTGAGCCTGTGATGGGCGCTGAGGATTTTGCTGAATACGGCCTGACGAAGGAGAAGGTGCCTCTTTGCATGTTCTGGCTGGGCACGCAGGCTCCGGAAGCAGTGGAAGAGGCCCGGGCGAAGGGCGTCACGCTGCCATCCCTGCATTCACCCTATTTCAAACCGGTGCCCGAGCCGACGATCATCACGGGTGTGAGAGCGATGACGGCGACGGTGCTGGGGCTGATGAGAAAGAGTTGATCGAAGTCCGAATGACGAATGCGGTTTTCGCACTTTGGAATTCACCAACAGATCTGAGCGGTCGCTTCAGTCATCCACGCCGAGGCGGACCTTGAGGCGGTTGAGCTGGGCCTTGAGGATTTCGATTTCCAATTCCATTCGCTGGCGCCAGCCCTGATCGTCCACAGCAAGGGGAGTGGAGGTAGGTGAAAGCGGCACCGTGGCAGGCGACGGCGGGTAGACCGGTGCCGAATAAGCGGCCTGTGGGTATTCCGGGAGGCTGCCGTAGGCTGCCGGATCCGAAGCCGGACTGGAAAACTGGATAATTTCTTTCGGGGCCAGGCCGGCGGCGGGTTCGCCCGTCAGGAGCTGGGCATATTGGGCGACGCGACGTCCGGGGCCGGCGGGCAGACATGCAACAAGGGGGCCTTCGCTGTAGGTGATGAGCTTCATCAGCTCGGCCTCAACGGCGGGCAGGTCGGGAAAGCTTTGCAGGCGTTCGGTGCGCTGGCGCAGTTCGCCAAGGGTCTGCTCGCCACGCAGGAGCAGGACGCAGAGCAGGCTGACGGCCGGATGCTCCAGACCTGGAAGGCGTGCCTTCACGTTGTGGCGGTATTTGTTCACCCGGGCGCCGACGATGCTGATTTCAAAGACCCAGCCCCGGGCTTTCAAGGAGTCCAGGGCGCGCCGCACCTGGTTGTCATCCAGGTTCATCAGGGGCTCACGGTTTGTCGTCTGGTTGCAGGCGGCGGTGAGGGCGTTGAGCGTCAGCGGATAGTAATCCGGCAGGGTGATCTCCTTCTCAAGAAGGCAGCCGAGGATGCGTGCCTCGATGGCGTTGAGCGGGTCGTTGGCGGACATGGGAGGATCAGGGGGCGGGGGGCGGGGGATTGCCACTTCGTTCTTCGTCCTCACGGGCGAGTTCTTCCGTGGTTTTTTCGGGAGCCGCAGGTTCCGGGGAAGGCGGCAGCTCCTCCTCGTCAGGCATGACGGAGCCCTGGTCTTCTCCTTCATCCACCGGGTCGCTCATGGCCACGGTGTTGGGGGCTTTTTCGACTTCGGGCGGCGGGGCCGAGGGGCGCGGCGGCCGCTGGTATTCGTCCTCGAGGTCCTTCTCGGTGGAGTCGTCCTCGGAGAACCAGGGGTTGTAATTTTCGTTGTCCCAGTCGTCCTTCACCTCCTGCTCAAGCTCCTTTTCGTCCTTCTCGATCTGGGCGTAGTATTCCGGGAAGGCCTCGCGGTCCTTCTTCTCGATGAAGTAGGCCAGCCAGATGCAGATTTCATAAAGGATGTAGAGCGGGCCTGCCAGCAGCAGCAGGGTGAGCACGTCCTGGGTCGGCGTGATGACGGCGGAGAAGATGGCGATGGCGATGATCGCGTGCTTGCGCGTGGTCTTCATCAGCTTGTAGGAGAGGAAGTCGAGCTTCACGAGGGCCATGACGACCACGGGCAGCTCGAAGCTGATGCCGAAGATGAGGATGAAGCGCGTGGCGAAGGTGATGTAGTCGCCGAGCATCCAGGTGCTTTCGAAGCCATGGTCGAAGTTCCAGACGAAGAAGAAGTCAAGGGCCCGTGGCAGCACCATGGAGTAGGAGAAGGTGACGCCGGTGAGGAAGAGGCCGAACCCGACGGCAAGAGCCGGGAACAGAACCTTCTTCTCGGTGTCCTTCAGTCCGGGTAGGATGAACTGCAGGAGGTAGAGAAGCAGCAGCGGAAAGCTGATGATCACGGCGGCGATCATGGAGACGTTGACGGAGGCCATGAAGCCTTCCTGCGGGGTGCGCGTGCTCGGCTTGCGGAACTCCACCACGGGCGGCGGCTGGCCGGCGTCCGTTGCGTTTTGCAGGATGGTGACCTTGGCGGTTTCCCCGGCCCACTGGTAGGGCAGCAGCACGATGTCCGTCAGCTGCTTGTTGAAGACGAAGGTGCCAAGCACGCAGACGAGCAGCGTCACGGCAATGCGCACCAGCATGCTGCGCAGGTCCTCAAGATGGTCGAGGAAGGGCTTCTCCTCGTCCTGGGGATTGAGGTTCAGGGCGATCTTCTCGCGGGCTTTGAAGACTTTGGTCAGGAGGCCTTGCCACATATCGGTGATGAAAAACGGGTGCGTTGCAGACGGGGTTAGATTGATCCCTTGGCCGCCATCCGCGCGTAGAGCGCCAGCGTCAGGGCGGTGGTGATTTCACTGGCAGCGATCATCCTCCGCAGTTCTCCCGGGCTGACAAGCCGCGCGGGGCTGATGTGCTCGCTGCCATCCGGTGAGGGCTGGCCGGCGACGCGCACGGGCTCCGCTTTGAAAAGGTAAACGTGTTCGTCGGTGAAACCTTGCGAGGGCAGGAACCAGCCGAGGGGCTCCAGCCTGCCGCCTGGCGCGAGGGCGTAGCCGGTTTCCTCGGCCAGCTCACGAAGGGCGGTTTCGCGGATCGTTTCACAGGTGATGTCGGTGACCGCGCAGTCGATCTGACCGGCGGGGAATTCCAGGCAGTCCTCGGCGACGGGGATGCGCTCCTGGTGAATGAGGACAAGGTCGCCCGACTCGGTGACCGGGGCGATGGCGACGGCAGCCTTGCGCTTCACGACCAGCCAGGGCACGGGCTGCTCGCGGCGATGGGGAGTCAGCACCTCCACGAGATCCACGCCGACGTGAGGGTTGTCGAACAGGCGTTCGTCCTTCATGACCCTCCAGCCCGGTCGGTCCTGCTCATGGAAGAGCGGAAAGTCGCAGGCGGCCGGACTCTCTTTGCGGGCAGCCTGGAAGGTTGCTCCACCCGGGGTGTTCACGAAAGCGCCTCCTTCCAGCGGGCGATCTGCGCGGCAACGTTTTTCGGCGAGGGGGCGCCGATGCCCTGGCGGGCGGCGAGCGCGGTTTCGAGGTTCAGGCAGGTGAAGAGATCCTCTTCAAAGGCGGGGGAGAATTCCTGGTACTTTGCCAGCGCGATGTCGGCAAAGGCGGTCTTTTCCGCAATGCTGTGGGCGACCAGCTTGCCGATGACCTCATGGGCCTGGCGGAAGGGCACGCCATGGTTCACCAGGTAGTCGGCGAGGTCGGTGGCGAGCAGCATCGGGTCGCTGGTGGCGTTGCGGGTGCGGGCTTCGTTGACCTCCATGCCGGCGATCATCTCGGCGAACACGGCCAGGGCGGCCTTGAGGGTGTCGATGCTGTCAAACAGTGGCTCCTTGTCCTCCTGCATGTCGCGGTTGTAGGTCATGGGCAGGCCCTTGAGCAGGGTGAGCAGGGCCATGAGGTTGCCGACGAGGCGGCCGGACTTGCCGCGGGTGAGTTCGGCGACGTCCGGGTTCTTCTTCTGCGGCATGAGCGACGAGCCGGTGGTGTGGGCGTCGCTGAGGGTGATGAAGCCGAACTCGGCGCTGCACCAGAGGATGACGTCTTCGCTCAGCCGGGAGAGGTGGACGCCGCAGAGGGCGATGGCGAACAGGACCTCCGCCGCGAAGTCGCGGTCGCTGACGGCGTCCATGGAGTTCTGGGTGACGGCGGAGAAGCCGAGCTGGGTGGCCACGAACTCGCGGTCAAGGATGATCGTGCTGCCGGCGAGGGCTCCGGAGCCAAGGGGCATGACATCGATGCGTCTGCGGGCGTCCTGAAGGCGGGCGCTGTCGCGGGAAAGCATCTCCACATAGGCTAGCAGGTGATGGGCGAAGAGGACGGGCTGGCCGCGCTGAAGGTGGGTGTAACCGGGTACAACGGCGGTTCCGGCACGTTCGGCGGCCTCGATCAGCGCGCGCTGAAGTCCCTGGATGAGGATGATGAGGCCGTCCACGGCGTCGCGGGTGTAAAGACGTACATCAGTGGCGACCTGGTCGTTGCGACTGCGGGCGGTGTGGAGCTTGGCGCCTGCCGGGCCGATGCGACGGGTCAGCTCGGCCTCGATGTTCATGTGCACGTCCTCAAGGGCTTCCTTCCACTCGAAGTTTCCGGTTTCGATCTCGTGCCGGATTTCAAGCAGGCCTTGTTCAATCAGGGACTGTTCGTCGGCGGTGATGATGCCTGCTTTCAGCAGGCCCTTGGAGTGGGCGATGCTGCCCCGGATGTCGTGGGCGTAGAGGCGCCAGTCAAAGGACACGGATTCGCCATAGCTCTGCACGAGCTGGCTGGTGGGCTGGGAGAAACGGCCTTTCCACATGGTGATTCAGGGGAGAAAACGGGGCGCGGAGGTTAGCGCCCCTTTTCCGGGGTGCAACCCGCCCCTGAAGCCACCTCGCCAGAATCTCTGGCCTTGTTTGTCCGTCTCCTACCAGTTGGCGAGGTCGTCGTGCAGGGCGTCCATGGCGCGGGAATGGATGGCGCGTTCGGGGAGGTCCGGGCAGCCGAAAGGCACGATCTCCACCTTGTTATACCGCAGTGCGGTGATGCCGTTGATGCCCTTGGGATCAAGCAGGGCCTTCCAGGCTTCTTCGGCAAAACGGGCGGCGAGGATGCAGTCGCCGGGGGTGGAATGGCCACCGCGCTGAAGGTGGCCCAGGACGGAGGGACGGACCTCAAGGTCGGGGAAGGGAGCGCCATCCCGCTGGAAGTAGGCCTGGAAGGCGTCGCGCAGGACATAGGCGCCATTGCGCTTCTGCTCGGGCTCAAACTTCACGCCTTCGGCGATGAGGACGATGGCGTGGCCGCGGCCGCGGGTCATGGCGCCTTCGATTTTTTCGGCAAGGCCGCGCATGCGCTCCTCGGTGAGGGCACCGCTCTCCGGGGTGATGACCATTTCCGCGCCGGAGGCCAGGGCGGCCATGCGGGCGAGGTCGCCGCTCTCACGGCCCATGGTCTCCAGGACCATGACGCGGCGGTGGCTGCGGGCGGTGTCGATGAAGTGGTCGACGGCCCAGACCAGGGTGTGTACGGCGGTGTCGACGCCAAGGGACATTTCGGTGAACTGCAGATCGTTGTCGATGGTGGCGGGCACGCCGATGATGCGCAGGTCGCTTTCCTCGGCGAGCAGCCGGGCGCCGGTCAGTGAGCCGTCGCCGCCGCTGACAATGAGGGCGCGGACGCCGAGTTTTTCCAGGAGCTCGATGACTTCGCGGCGGACTTCCGGCTTGTGGAAGTCGAGGCAGCGTGCGGAGCCGAGGATGGTGCCGCCCTTGCCCATGATGCCGGAGACGCTGGCATGGTCCATCTGGATGATGCACTGCTGGGCGTCGATGAGGCCGCGGTTGCCGATGTTGCGTTCGATCTCCTGCTTCAGGCGGTAGAGAGCGTCGGCGTCGCTGTTGACCTGACGTGCGGCGCGGACCAGGCCGCGGTAGCCGTCACGGATGCCATAGACCGGGATCTGGTGCCGGTTCAGTCCCAGGCGCACCACGGCGCGCAGGAAGGCGTTCATACCAGGGGCATCGCCGCCACTGCAAAGGACGGCCACGGGGCTTTCGGGGGAGAGGGACATGGTTGGGGGAGACCCGTCGGCAGGATTTTCGGGAAACCTGTCCGGCGGGCCGCCAGTCATAGCGGGCTGTGCGGGGGTGGCAAGCCACGCTCTCGGGGAAGTTTTGAAAGGATGCCGAACTCCGTTCCTGAGGCAAATCACCTGGGCCGCGGTCTGGCGACGATGATGCTGGTGCGCTCCGGCTGGTAGAGATAGCCAAACCCAAAGTCCACGGGCCGCACCCGGTAGTGACCGCTGCGGTAGGCGCTGACCAGGTCCGGCTGCTGCTGCGAGAAGATGCCGATGGTGCCCTGGTAGCTGCCATAAAGGGAAAGCGACAGGCCGCTGCCGGCGAGCGTGCGCCAGGGGACTCCGGAAGGATCCTGCACAAGACCGCTGGTGCTGCGCACGAGGTGGTTGCGGATGGTGGAAAAAGCGTCGTCGTGCATCAGATAGGAAGCGCTTTTGACCAGGGCGGGTGGATGACCCTGCTTGGACACAAAGGTCAGGAAGGGGCCGCCGGGCCGTGTGCCGGAGTTGGACAGGTCCTGGCGGAAGTAAAACAGCCGCTTCATGCCGCCAAAGCCCTGGTGAAAACGGATCATCAAGCCTGGGGCCGCGCCTTGGTAGGTGCCGGCCAGGACGGCGTTGCCCGAAGCGTCAATGCGCATGATGTCCACGCTTTCCACCGTGGCGCCCGTGCGGGCCAGGAAGGTGAGCAGCACGGGGAGCACCCCGCGGAACCGGCTCGACTGCAGGTCGCGGCGCATGTCCACGGTGATGAAGTAGCCGGCGTTCATGATGCTGTCCAAGGCGCGGCGGAGGGAGTCGAGGCCGGCGGCGACTTCTCCATCGGACAGGCTTTGCAGGTCAGGCAGGGGTTCGGCGGGCTCCAGGCCGCAGAGCACATAGGTTTCTGCATGAGGAAAAAATTCGTGGGCAAAGAGGTAGTCCGGGCCGCTGAAGGGATAGAACAGGGCGCGATGCCCCTGCAGGTCGGCGATTTCCGAGGCTGCCCAGGCGCGTACTTTGGCCCCGCGAGACCATTCATGAGTGCGCCAGAGGGATTCCATCTGCTGCTGATGATGCAGGGAGGCGGAGGAGCCCGAGAGCCCGGCGAACATGCGGGCCACGTTGTTGATGGAGGACGATTTGGAAGAAAGCCCCAGCTCCCAGGCGCCGGCGAACAGGCTGCCGCCCGTGGCGGATTCAGCACGCCTGACCGTCGTGCCCTGCGGTGTCATATCCGGAGGCAGGCGGCAGCCGGCCAGGCAGGAAACCATCAACGCAAGGGCGATCCACCGGCAGGCAGTCTGGAGTGCTTTCATGGCAGGACGGAATGTTTTGCGCGCACGGAACACGGACCGTCCCCGGCGGCAGGCGGCAGCTTTAACCAACAACCTTGTCCTGCGTCAATCGACACATCGGTTTCGAAGTTCCAGCATTATCAGAGTTGCGACACATGGAAGCACATAGAGCGCCTTGCCTGTTCCCAAACACGGCCTACAAAGGGCCGGATGTCGCAGCTCGCATGGTATGTCCACCGGCTCCGGGCCATGAGCCCCGGGGAGGTGGCCCACAGGCTCTCCGACCGTTGGAAGGGGCTCAACGATGCCGGCTTTCTCAGGCGCTGCGCCACGCTCGACATCGGCAACGCGGATGACCGTGTGCCTCGCCTGCCCGACAAGGCCGCCGCGCCTGCGGCGCTGCGCAGACAGCTTGCCGCAGATGCACAACGCCTGCTGGCCGGTCATTGGCAGCTCTTTGGCTGGCGCGAGGCGGAGGTTGGCGCGCCGCCCTGCTGGCATCGCGATCCTTTCTGCGGCGTGGTCATCGCTCACGAAACGCCTTCACGCTTGATCAACCACCGACGTCTTCCTGATGGTGCGGACGCACGCAGCATCTGGGAGATCAACCGCTGGACGGAAATGACGCGCCTGGCCATGCATGGCTGGCTCAATGATGACGCGAACGCAATCCGCACCTCCCAGCTCTGGATCGATGACTGGTGCGAGCGCAATCCGCCGGGCACGGGCATCAACTGGACAAGCCCCCTCGAGGCTGCACTGCGTCTGATCAATTTTGTCTGGTTTGACGCCATCGTCGGCGCCTGGTCAGCAGGCCAGGTGGCGAAGGGGCATTCGATGCGGGACCATCAGGCGGCGCTGCGCCGTCGTGTCGTGGCCGTTCATGCCGGCTGGATCTGGCGTCATCGCTCACGGGGATCCTCGGCAAACAACCATCTTCTGGGAGAGCTTGCCGCACTGGTGCTGGCGGTTTCCCGCTGGCCCGCGCTGACCCGCCTGACCTGCACGGCCGAGGCCGCCTGGGAGATGCTCGGGCGCGAGGTGCTGCGCCAGTTCGCCCCGGACGGCGGCTCCCGCGAACAAGCTTTGCATTATCACGCGTTCGCCTTTGACCTGGCCTGGCAGGCCGTGCGTGCCGTCGGCTGCCGTGCCGGTGAGGTGCATGACCGGCTGGCCCTCGCCGCACGCTTCATGCTGGCCCTGGGCCAGGGACGCGAGGCCTGGGACTTTGGCGACAGTGATGACGCTGCCGTCCTGCCACTGGCGCTGGTCCGGGCAAACGGCATGGAGGAGATGCGGGCCTGGTTGCTCGGGGATGCTGGCATGATGAACTGGTGGCTGGGCCCTCCGCCCATGCCGGCCTCGCGCATCTTCACCACCGGCCTGTCCGTGCCGGAATGGCAGGCCTTTCCCTCCTCAGGCATGGCGGTGCTGCGCAGCCATGGCTGGGTGGCGCGCCTTGATGCCTCTCCGCTGGGCTTCGGCCCCCTGGCCGCACATGGACATGCCGATGCGCTGCACGTTTCTGTCTGGGATGGCGATCTAGCCCTGCTCATCGATCCGGGAACCGGCGGCTACCACGGTCATCCTGAACTGCGCGCCGAACTCGCCGCCTGGAACGCCCACAACGGGCCTCGGCCACATCCCGCCGGATTTCGCACGCCACGCCGCCTGGGGCCCTTCCTGCAGGTCGCCCATCATGCGATCCCGCGACTGACCGTGGATGGCAGTGCCGCCTCGGCGGGCCTGGAGCATGAGGGGCATGTCTTTCGGCGTCAGGTCAGGCGCGCTGAGGACTTGCTGGAAATCCATGATTCGGAGGTGAAACAGCGTCCATTTGCCGTGCGCTGGATTCTTGCCCCGGGTACGGAGGTCCGGGAGGTGCCGGGAGTCCAGGGTACGACTCTGCGCCTTCGGCGCTCCGGTAAAAGCTGGCTTCTCACTTTTCAGGCACCGGGAGAAACGGTGATCGCGCTGGAGGAATGCCGCGTCTCCCCGGCCTATGGGCGTCTGGAGACAGCGCCGGTGATCAGCGTTGAAAACATCCGCTCCGGGCTTGTCACGCGTCTCAGCCGCGCCTGAATCCCCGGCTGCCATGAACACCGCCCCGATCCGTGTCACTGTCTGGAACGAGTTCGTCCACGAGCGTCAGAATGCCGCCGTGGCGGAGATTTATCCCCGGGGCATTCATGGCGCGATTCAGCAGGCGCTGTCCGTGCATCCGGACATGCGGGTTCGGACGGCCACGCTGGACGAACCGGAGCAGGGGCTGCCGGATTCGGTTCTGGAGGACACCGATGTGCTGCTCTGGTGGGGCCATGCGGCGCATGACGCGGTGAGTGACGACCTGGTCAGCCGTGTCCAGCAGCGGGTGATCGCCGGCATGGGCCTGATCGTGCTGCACTCCGGCCACTGGTCCAAGGTCTTCAAACGGCTCATGGGCTCCAGCTGCGCCCTCTGCTGGCGCGAGGCCGGCGAGCGCGAACGGGTCTGGGTCGTGGACCCGGGCCATCCCATCGCCCAGGGGATTGGCGACTGCATCGAGATTGAGCAGTCGGAGATGTATGGCGAGCCTTTTGGAATTCCGACACCGGACGAACTGGTGTTTGTCTCCTGGTTCCAGGGCGGCGAGGTCTTTCGCAGCGGCGCCACCTGGACGCGAGGCAGCGGCCGCATCTTTTATTTCAGCCCCGGTCATGAGGTGTATCCGATCTACCATCATCCGGACGTGCGGCGCGTGATTGCCAACGGCATCCGCTGGGCGAGCCCCCGGGGCGTCGCCGCGAGCACGCCGCGTCACGTTCCCGTGGAGGCGGCGCGCGAAAAGATCACCTCACGCGGCGGCACAGTTCATTAGGCCTTGGGAGAATGACCCATGTCCGAGCGCCAATGGCCAGGGGATGACCCGATGCAAGAAGGTTCAATTTCACCCTCAGACCTGTTGATTTGACGACATTGATCGTTAGGCCGCCTGTGGACGCATGCAAGAAATGAGCCGGCCCGCGAATCCAGTCCTTGCGCATTGAACCCTGGCAATTCCTTGGTCATTGGCCCGTGGACATCGGGCCTTCATTCCCAGTTCTCCTAACGACCGCTGCTGCTCGGGCTTGGGTTTGCATCCTCGGGCCGGCTCCTGAGGTGCGCCAGCAGCAGCGCGGCGTTGAGCAGCAGCGGCATGAAGGGAACGAACAGCGACTTCAGGATGGAGGGGCTCGCAGGCGTGCCGTCACCCGCCACCGGCTGGAAGTCGATGTGCCGGACATACCAGGCGAAGCTGAACTCCACCAGGGCGAGCGCAAGGCCCAGGGCGGCGACGGTGGCGCCCAGGCGGTTGCGGCGTTCCTGGAAAAGCTTCAGGCCGCCCGCCACCAGCACGCAGAGGCCGGCCGTGGTGAAGCTGAACAAGGCCAGCTTGTGGAAGGCCGGGTCGATTTCGTCGGATGCCGAAACGGTGGCGATGATGACAAGGGGGCTCATTTTTTCAGTTCGAAGAAGTGTCCGGCGACGCCCCAGGCGACGTCTTCACGCGGCAGCACGCCGTCGCCGCCGACATAGAAGAGGCTGGCGACAAAATAGTTGTCGCGCTGGATGCCGCCCTTCTGGCCGCCCGAGATCAGGTCGGCCACGGCCATGCCGATGGTTCCGGCGATGCCCTGCTTCTGGCGGATGTGCTCACGGAACTCAGCCTCATCCGGGTTGGTGAGGAACAGCACCACCGCGATGGCGGCCAGCAGGTAGAACAGCTTTTTCATGAGGCGTGGTTGTCTGGCGGCTGAAGGTTCACTTCACAGGGAGCCAGCGGACGGCGTCGACGACGACGTAGCCATTGGCGCCGGCATTGCCAATCGTGATGGCGGTGTCGTTGCCGCAGTCGAACTCACCAAGGTCGATCCAGGTGACGCCGTCGCCGGGCTTCGGTGACTTCAAGTCCACCTTCAGCCTCTCCACACCGCCCTGGTGCTGGATTTCGACGAGGGCGTTGGTGGCGCGGTTATTGTTAGGTGGCGCGGCGAGCTGGAGGCGGTAGCGGCCGGGCTTTTCCAGCTTGGGCTCGAAGCTCAGGCTGCACCGGCCGTCCCTGGCGTTGCCGTCGTGCCGGTAGCCGTCGCTGATGTAGGCCCTGGCTGCACCGCTTTCCTGCCAGTGGCCGGTGACCTTGGCTTCCAGGTCGTCCATGACGATGCCCTCGATCTTCCTGGGGTCGGTGCCGCGTGAGGTCTTCGGGCCGGTGTAGTGGAGGATCTGGCCGTCCTTGAGCAGGCGCTCACGCAGCTTCTCATAGGGCAGGTCCTGCACGTCCAGGCTGCCGCCCAGCGCGAGCACGGCGGCGGTGGCGGCGGACTGGCCGAGGATCATGAACACGGGCTCCATGCGGATCGAGCCATAGGCGATGTGGCTGGCCGACATGGCGACGGGCACGAGAAGGTTGGCGCCCTGGCCCTTCTTCGGGACGAGCGAGCCATAGGCGATCTCATAAGGGCCGTTGGTGCTGACGCCGATGTCACCCTCGTTCTGCACAAAACCCTCGGGCGTGATGTAGCGCTGCACGTTGTGGCTGTCGATGGTGTAGCTGCCCATGCCGACGGAGTCCGGGGTGGGTTTCATTTTGCGCAGCTCGTTTTCCGTCATGACGAAGCTGCCGATCATCCGGCGCGCCTCGCGGATGTAGAGCTGGTGGCTCCAATGGCCGTTGTCCTTGAACTCATCCTTGGGCAGGCCCCACTGGCGCAGCTCCTCCTGCACCTTCTTCGGGACGCGCGGGTCGTTGGCGACAAACCAGAGCAGGCCCTGCTGGTAGCGGCGGTGCTCGGCGATGATCTCCTTGCGGCGTTCGTAGCCGGCCTCGGGGTAGTCGTAGTTGTAGCCGATGTTGTCGAAGCTGAACGGGCCGTGATTGTTTGTGTCGGTCTTGTGATTCGGGATGGGGTCGAACTTCTCGAAGAACTCGCCCCAGCCGGTGTTCAGCACGCGCAGCAGCAGTTCGTACTGGCCGGCGTCATAGCATTCGGGACGTGGGAAGGGGACGCGGTTCTCGGGAACGTTGGTGTAGCAGCTGCGGAAGCAGTAGGCCTGCACGCGCTTGTCACCCTCGCCGAACTTGCCGACAAACTCGGTGCTGATGCGCGGCAGCACGCCGCTTTTGGGGTCGCCGGGCACCTTGTAGGGGCTGATGTTTTCCTTCACGGCGCCGAAGTGATGGCGGTGATGCAGCACGCCCACCTGCACGCCGTTGTGCTCCTCGCCATACACGCTGTTCGCCTCGCGGCCGACATGGTAGTCGCAGCCGGCGGCGGCCATCAGGTCGCCTTCATAGGTGGCGTCGATGAACATGCCTCCGGCATAGGTCCTGCCGCTGAGGGTGGTGATGGAGATGATCCTGCCCGCTTCCTTTTTCACGCCCTTTTCGCGGTCCAGCCATTCATCCCGCACGACCTCGAGGCCGAACTCGCGGACGTAGTCCTCGAAGACCTGCTCGGCGGCGTGCGGCTCGAAGATCCACATGGTGCGGTTTTCACCGTCCATGGCGGGCGTGCCCTGGCCCTTGTTGCCGTATTCGGACTGCTTCTGCCAGGTCCAGGCTTCCTGCTTTTGATAGTGCTTCCAGATGCGGTGGTAGAAGTCGCGCGCGAGTCCGCCGATGACGGCCTTGTTGCCGGTGTCGGTGAAGCCGAGGCCGCCGCTGCTGAGGCCGCCCAGGTGCTTGTCAGGGCTGACAATGATGACGCTTCCACCCATTTGTTTTACCTGAACGGCGGCGGTGACGGCGGCGCAGGTGCCTCCATAGATGACGACGTCATGGCGGCTGTCCGCGGCATGGGTGAGCGCGCTCAGGGCGAGGCAGGAAAGGAGGCACCGGGATTTCATAGGGCGCAGACAAGCGCTGCGGGTGGCGCGCTGCAAACCAAATCCGCCCCGGGCTTTGTTGAGGCCTGCTACTCTCCCATCCAGCTCCGCAGGTCGGTCATGCCGTCCCTGAAGACGCCAGCCAGCTCCCTGAGAATGGGCATGAAGCGGCTGGTGAGCGTCCAGATCAGGATGAGCCAGACGGCGGCGTTCAGCACGAGCATGGGATAAACCAGCTTTTCGACCCAGCGCGGCCAGGTCTTCAGGAAGCCGTGCTCGTCGGTGACCTTGCGGAAGATCCTCTCCTGGAACACGGATGAGGCGGCCTGCCAGAGCAGCGGCGGGAAGAACAGGAAGCCGCCAAGAAGCCGCCGGATCACGACTCCTGAGCGCAGGGCGGGCGGGACCTTGTGATAATCGCGGTAGCGCGCCACGCGGCGGCGCTGGGTCACCTGGCTCACCAGGGCCTCCTCATCCTCGTTTTGAAACTCAGGAAGCATCCGCAGCGGGGTCCAGGAGCTGTCCCCGGCGCGCATCACCAGGTCGTTGCTGCGCA
This sequence comes from Prosthecobacter sp., assembly GCA_044345155.1. Taxonomy (GTDB): domain Bacteria; phylum Verrucomicrobiota; class Verrucomicrobiia; order Verrucomicrobiales; family Verrucomicrobiaceae; genus Prosthecobacter. The sequence goes on from JBIJBP010000021.1 coordinate 32,492, forward strand.
GGGAGCCGTAGGCCAGGTAGTTGCGCAGGTCGTCAAGGCTGCACGGGCCTGCGGTCTTGCCTTTCTTGGAGATGTAGTATTCCTGGGACACGGGATGATCCGTGTACGTTCACGGCCATGAGGCGGTTGTGTCAAGGCGCAGCCTGGGTTTGCGGCTGCTTTTTGCGGCCGTCCGGGATGCAATCTTGCCCTGAAATGGACGGCCCGGTAGCCTGCGGTGATTTTCCCAACCAAAAACATAACCTGACAAAGTCATGAACGCACCCCTTGCTGAATTCCTGGGCACCCTGATCCTCGTCCTGCTGGGCGACGGCGTGGTGGCCAACGTCGTCCTGAAGCAGACGAAGGGGCACGGCGGAGGCTGGATTGTCATCACTGCCGGCTGGGCCTGTGCGGTGACCGTGGCGGTTTATGCCACTCTGGCGGCGAGCGGCGCGCATCTTAATCCGGCGGTCACCCTGGGCATGGCCAGCATCGGCAAGTTCGCCTGGGGCAGCGTGCCCGCCTTCATCGGTGCTCAGGTGGCCGGGGCCTTCATCGGCGCCGTGCTGGTTTGGCTGGCCTATCTTCCGCACTGGCGGGCCACCGAGGATCCAGAAGCCATGCTGGCCGTCTTCTGCACCGCGCCCGCCATCCGTCACAGCACCTCCAACCTGGTTTGTGAAATCATCGGAACCGCGCTGCTGGTGCTTGCCGTCCAGGCCCTTCTGGCCCCGGCCAACCTGGTTCCCGATTCCGGTTTCGACAAGGCGCTGGCGCCCGCCCTGGTCGGCCTGGTCGTCTGGGCCATCGGCCTTTCACTGGGCGGCCCGACGGGATACGCGATCAATCCGGCCCGCGACCTCGGCCCGCGCCTGGCGCACTTTGTCCTGCCCATCGTCGGCAAGGGCGGCTGCGACTGGGGCTACGCCTGGGTGCCCGTGATCGGGCCGCTCATCGGCGGAGTCATTGGTGCGCAGGTTTACCAGGCCTTGTGGGGCTGAGGAGAGTGGTGGGGGGATCCCGGGCCGGGGGGCAGGGTGATCAACGTCTGGAAAATGCGCGGGATTTTCCACCCGGGTTTCATCGAAGGGAGGTTGCACGCGTGCGGCTCTCCTCTATTGCTGGCGACCTCTCATGACTGACCTGCCCTCCCTGCTGGCCCTGAACCCCTTTGACATGTCCTGGATCGCCTCGCCCGAGGCCTGGATCGCGCTGCTGACGCTGACGGTGATGGAGGTGGTGCTGGGGATCGACAACATCGTGTTCATCTCGATCCTGGTCGACAGGCTGCCGGCGGCTGAGCGGCCGCGCGCCCGGTTCCTCGGCCTGGCCTTTGCCATGGTCACCCGCATCCTGCTGCTGCTTTGCATCACCTGGGTCATGCAGTTGAAGGAACCGTTGTTCGCTGTGCTCGGCCACGAGATCTCCGGCAAGGACCTCATCCTCATCCTCGGTGGTCTCTTCCTGCTCTGGAAAAGCACCAAGGAGCTGCATCACAAGGTCGAGGGGGTGGAGGAGGAAGGGCATTCTTCGGGCCGTGGCCGTGCGGCCATCGGCGCCATCCTGGTCCAGATCGCCATCCTCGACATCGTCTTCTCCCTCGACTCCGTCATCACCGCCGTGGGCATGGTGGACGACATCATGGTGATGGTCATCGCGGTGATGATCGCCGTGGGCTTCATGATGATCTTCGCCGGTTCGGTGAGCGACTTCATCAGCCGTCACCCGACGGTGAAGGTGCTGGCGCTTTCCTTCCTGCTGCTCATCGGCACGACGCTGATCGCCGAGGGCTTCCATGTTCATTTCCAGAAGGGCTTCGTTTACTTCGCCATGGCCTTCTCGGTCTTTGTCGAGATGCTGAACATCCGCATGAAGACGAAGGCGCACAAGAAGCAGGCTTCCTGAAACCTTGACGCTCCCCGCATGCCGCAGCCCGCACGACGCCTGGAAGTCTTCACCGAGTCCGTCATCCGTGAGATGACGCGCCTGTCCAACCGCCATGGCTCGATCAACCTGGCGCAGGGCTTCCCCGACTTTGATCCGCCGGCCGAGCTGGTGGACGCGCTCGCCACGGCCATCCGCGGGCCGTTTCACCAGTATGCGGTGACATGGGGCGCGCCAAGGTTCCGCCAGGCGCTGGCCCGCAAGCATCAGCGCTTCACCGGGCTCGATGTCGATCCCGACCGCCACCTGGTGGTGACCTGCGGAAGCACGGAGGCGATGATGGTGTCCATGATGACCGCCTGTGATCCCGGCGACAAGGTCATCGTGTTTTCGCCTTTCTACGAAAACTATGCCGCCGACGCCATCCTGTCGGGCGCGGTGCCGGTGCATGTGCCGCTGCATGCGCCTGACTTCACCTTTGACCGCGACGAGCTGCGCCGTGCCTTTGCCGCAGGCGCCAAGGCGATCGTGATCTGCAATCCGTCGAACCCGAGCGGCAAGGTTTTCACTCGCGAAGAACTGCTGTTCATCGCCGGGCTTGCGGAGGAGTTCGACGCCTTCGTGCTCATGGACGAGGTCTACGAGCACATCGTCTACGCCCCGCACCGGCACACCTGTTTCGCAACGCTGCCCGGCATGTGGGAGCGGACGCTGAGCTGCGGCTCGCTTTCCAAGACCTACTCCATCACCGGCTGGAGGCTGGGCCATGTCATCGCCCCGGAAAACCTGATCTCCAGGGCGCGCAAGGTGCATGACTTCCTCACCGTGGGCGCCGCCGCGCCGCTGCAGGAGGCGGCGGTCACCGCCCTTGAGTTTGCGGACGGCTATTATGCGGAGCTTCAGCAGGCCTATGACCGCAAGAAGGAGCAGTTCCTGGATTATCTGAAGCAGACGGGCCTGAAGTTCACGGAGCCGCAGGGAGCGTATTACACGCTGCTCGACATCTCGCCGCTCGGCTTCAGCACGGACACCGAGGCCGCCGGATGGATGACGCGCGAGGTGGGCGTGACGGGAGTTCCCGGCAGCAGCTTTTTCCGCGAACCCGAGCACCGCTACATCCGCCTTCACTTCGCCAAGAAGGAGGAGACGCTGCGCGCGGCCGGCGAAAAGCTGGTCGAAGGCCTGCGCCGCCGAGCCTGATCCTGGCGGGTTTTTTCCTCTCGACGCCCGGACCGGCCCGCTGTTTAACTGCCCAGGATGTCCGCCGACGCGATTGTTTCCGAATCCGAGCTGCTTGCCGCCGCAACATCCGTCAACGCCCTGCGGCAGGCGTTGAACAATGTTTTGTTCGGCCAGGAGGAGCTGGTGGAGATGACGCTCTGCGGCGTGTTCGCCCGCGGCCATGTGCTGCTGGAAGGCCTGCCCGGCCTGGGCAAGACGGAGCTGGTGAAGGGGCTGGCGAAGGCCCTGAACCTGACGACGCGCCGCGTGCAGTTCACGCCCGACCTGCTGCCCGGGGACATCACGGGCAATCCGGTGCTTCAGGAGCAGGAAGGACGCCGTGAGTTCGTCTTCCAGCCGGGGCCGGTCTTTGCCAACCTGCTGCTGGCGGACGAGATCAACCGCGCCTCGCCCAAGACGCAGTCCGCCCTGCTGGAGGCGATGCAGGAACGCTGCGTGACCGTGCTCGGCCGGACGCATGCGCTGCCCGATCCGTTTTTCGTGCTCGCCACGCAGAATCCGATCGACCTGGAGGGCACCTATCCGCTGCCGGAGGCGCAGGTGGACCGTTTTCTGTTCAAGCTGGACGTGCCGCGCAACAGCGCCGCCGTTCTGGCAAAGATTGTCACGCATCGCGAGCTCGGCGTCGAGCCGCAGGTGCCGGTGATCCTTTCCCGGGATGAGTTTCTCCACCTGCAGTCGATGGCGCGGCGGATCTATCTTCCGGAGGTCGTGGCGGACTACATCGCGCGGCTCGTGGACGCCACACATCCCGGCCGGTCGAAGGCTTCCGAGGGCGTTCGTTATGGGGCGAGCCCCCGTGCCGCCCTGAGCCTCGCCTCCGCAGCCAAGGCGCGCGCCCTGATGCATGGACGGCCGAACGCCAGCTTCGAGGACGTGCAGGCGCTGGCGCTTCCGGTGCTGAACCATCGCATCCAGCTCGACTACGCGGCCAGGATGAACGGCAGGACCAGCGCGGACGTGGTCCTTGCGGTGGTCGCTGAAGTGCCGGTGCAGAACCTGGCCCTGCCAAGGACGCTCAAGGAGGTGGCTGCTTGAAACCGCTGCCGGCCGTCCTTGCCGTCGTCATCCTGGGCTCTTCGGCGCAGGCTCAGAAATCCATCGGCTCCTCGGAGGAGGACGCAAGGTCGCTGAAGGTCCGGAGCGTGTTTGACCCGATGCCGCCCACCGGCTTTGCGCCGCTGCGGGTTGATGCGGAGAACAAGACCGACGGCTTCATGCGGTGGGACCTGGCTTCGGTTTCGCGCACCCAGCGTTTTCGGAAGGACAGCGAGCACCGGGGGAGCATGGTCCTGCTGACGCCGCCGCAAAGCTCCCAGGCGGGCCTGTTCATGGCACCGATGACGGTGGATTATGATTCGACGGGTGCTCTGGGCTTCGTCAATCAGCATGAGTTCAGCCTGGGGGTCGATTCCACGGGACATTCCTCACGAAGCTTCCCTGAATATCATGCCCGCACCAAGTCCTTTCCGGCCATCGCCATCAGCAAGAGCCTGGCGTCCGCCAATCTGACCAGGCTCGAGGAGGAGGTCGAAAGCCGTTCCGCCAAGTCCAAGTCGTCACCCAGGGCGGGTGATGCCGTCTTTGGCAGCACATTTGACCCCGCCGACCTTGCGGAGGACTGGCGGGGGCTGAGCGGTTTTGATGGCATGATGATCACCTGGCAGGAGTGGCAGCGGCTGAAGCCGGGCCAGCGCCAGGCGGTGCTGCAGTGGGTGAGGCTCTACGGCTGTCTGGATGTCTATGCCGAAGCCGGTTCGTCCGTCAGCGGGCTGGGGCTGCCGGAGGGTCTCGACCAAGGTGCCAGACAGCATTCGCTCGGTCGCGTGGAGCGGCTGGTCTGGGATGGTCGCACGCTTGATGCCAAGGCCGTCGTCGAGCGTCATTGGGGAAAGGCAACCAGGCGTGCCGATCTCGTCTCCGAACATGCAGCTGTCGGCAGCAGTCCGGCGGTGAGCGGCTGGGGACTGCAAAATCTTCTGGGCAGGCGCAGCTTTTCCTCGTGGCAGGTGGTGGTGTTCCTGGTGGTCTTCGGCCTTCTCGTGGGACCGGTGAACCTTTTTCTCCTGGCGCCGGCAGGGCGACGTCATCGTTTGTTCGTCACAACGCCGCTGCTTTCGGGCGGCATGAGCCTGGTGATGCTGGCTGTGGTGGTGGTTCAGGACGGCGTCGGCGGCACGGGTGTGCGAATGGTGCTGGTGGACATCGAGCCTGCCGAGACCGCCGCCTATGTCACCCAGGAGCAGGTCTGCCGCACCGGGGTGCTGCTGGGCGGCGAGTTTGAAACCAAACTCCCCGTCCTCATCGAGCCGCTGGCGCTAGCGGATTCGCCCTGGGTGAAATTGAAGAATAGGCCCTCTTTCCAGGCACCCCGTCTGTATCAGGAAGGCGCAAGACATGGCGGAACCTACTTTCAAAGCCGCGTCGAGCAGGCCCATGCCCTGCGATCAGTGGTGCCGGGGCGTGCTCGCCTGGAAATGAAGGCTGGCCTGGCTCCAGGCACCGCGCCGGAGGTTGTCTCCAGCCTCGGCTTCAGCATCGAGAACCTTTTCTATGTGGACGAAGCCGGAGCTGTCTGGAAGGCGGAGCACGCGCTTGATTCGGGCCGCTCGGTGAAGCTCTCGGCCTCCCAGGTCCAGGAGTTTAAAAAACGGGTGTCCGAACAAGCGGACCTAGCCGTGGGCCAGGTGCGTCGGCAGCTGCATGACCTGATGCTTTCAGCGCCGCTCAGAAACACCTTTGTGGCGACTGCCCGAAGGGCGCCCGGTTTCACGCTCGCGACGCTGCCCTCGATCGACTGGAAGGAGGACCGTGTGCTGGTCTTCGGCAGTCTTGCTCGCCCCTAGCCCTTCCGCCTCTCTCCCTCATGCCCTCCCGCGTTGAGTTCGATCCCTCCCAGCCCGCCGTCCAGGTCGAGGATCTGCATCGTTCGTTCGGCGCGCTGAAGGCGGTGGACGGCGTCTCCTTCAGCATCGAGCACGGCCGCGTCGTCGGCTTCGTCGGTGCCAACGGCGCCGGCAAGACCACCACCATGCGCATCCTCGCCACACTCGATCATCCGGACGGCGGTTTCGCAAAGGTCGGCGGGAATGACGTGGTGAACTATCCGGACCGTGTGCGCGGCCTGCTCGGGTGGATGCCGGACAGCTTCGGCACCTATGAGAACATGACGGTGCTGGAATACCTCGATTTCTACGCCCGCGCCCTCGGCTACCAGGGGACGGGCCGCGAACAGCGCGTCCAGGAGGTCATGGACTTCACCGACCTCAGCCCGCTGGCCGACCGGCTGAGCAACAAGCTTTCCAAGGGCCAGACGCAGCGACTCTGCCTCGGGCGCGCGCTTTTGCACGATCCGCAGATCCTCATCATGGATGAGCCGGCCGCCGGACTCGATCCCAAGGCGCGTGTGGAGCTCAAGAACCTGATCCGCATCCTTGCCGAGGAGGGCAAGACCATCCTGATCAGCTCCCACATCCTCTCGGAGCTTGCCGAGATGTGCGACAGCCTGCTGTTCATCGACAAGGGCCGCATTGTGCATCATGGCGACGCCGAGTCGATGACACGGCCGGACGCCAGGCAGGAGACCCTGGTGAACGTGCAGGTGGCCGGCGACAGGGCCCGGCTGACGGAGTGGGCGCTCACGGCGCCGCAGGTGCGGCTGGTGGATGAAATGAAAAAAGGCGCCCGGCTCAGCATCGAATCCACAGATGAAGCCGTGATCGCAGCCACCTTGCGGCGCATGATCCTCGACGGCCTCCCAGTCATTGATTTTCACAAGGAGGAGCGTCGTCTTGAGGACGCCTTCATCGACATGCTCGGTCGGATGGACCAGGGGCAGGCTGCGGGAAGCAACAGTCCTCCGGTGATTCCTCCACCGCTGCCGCCGCAGCCTTCGTATTCGCCACCTTCAATCTGACAGAGCGTTTCAGCAGACGGGGCAAGGCTGTCGGCGGGCTCACAGTTTCCGTTCACAAGGTCAGCGCAAAGATCCCCGGGTTTTTAAACGGGCCGCCCGCCGACAAACACATGCCGCACCCGCAGCCGCCGGTCCAGCACCAGGACGTCCGCCAGCTTGCCAGGCTCCAGGCTGCCCGTCCTGCTTGCGATTCCTGTGCGCTCCGCCGGTGTCAGGCTGGCCATGCGGATGACGTCCCACAGCGGCGCGCGCGTGCTCTTCATCATGTGCCGGACCATGTGCTCCATGCCCATGATCGAGCTCGCCAGGCTGCCATTCGGCGCCCAGCCAACTTTGCCGTCACTCGTGAACCAGGAGCCGTCCGCCTCGCTGCCAAAACGGTACCTGCCCGCCGGCATGTCCAGGGCGCGGTTGGCGTCCGTCACCAGCAGCAGCCTCGACGCCCCTTTCATCCGCCAGGCAAACTCCAGCAGCTCCGGCGCCAGATGGCAGCCGTCGGCGATCACCTCCGTGCTCATCTCCGGATTCGCCAGCACAAACTCCGCCATGCTGCCCTGCATCGGCACGCCCAGCCTCTGCCGCACCGAGGCCACCGAGCTCATGGCGCACCAGAAGTGGTCCACATGCCGCATGCCAGCCTTGAAGGCAGACGCCATCTCGCCCCAGCTCGCGTTTGAATGCCCGCAGGTCACCAGGCAGCGGCGTTTCCGAGCGGCACGGTAAAACGCCTTCGCCCCAGGCAGTTCCGCCGCACAGGTCGCCACCTTGACCACGCCTGTCGCGAAGTAGCCCTCATATTCCGCAAAGCTTGGCGAACGCCGCCCCTCCACGGAATGACAGCCGACCTTGTCCTCGGCAAAAAACGGGCCGTAAAGATGCACGCCTGCAATCCGGGAGCCGGAGTGTGGCTTCTCCTTCATGACCTGCGCGCAGCTCTCCAGCATGGCCAGGATCTGCTCAGGCTGACCCGTGGTCGTGGTTGGAAAGATGGTCGTGGTGCCATGCCGGGCATGTGCCGCGCAGGCCCTGCGCACCGCCTCCGCCGTCCCGTCCATGAAGTCGGCCCCGGCGCCGCCATGCACATGGATGTCAATGAATCCCGGTGAGATGTAGCCGCCCTGCGCATCCACCACCTGCGCCGCCTTCGGCACCCTGCGCCCGGCCCTGCCCACCCTCACGATCCGGCCTCCGGCACACTCGACGACCGCATCCTCCACCAGCCCGCCCGGAAGCACGGCCGTGCCATTGATGAAACAAAGGGAATCCATGACGTTCACAAACGTGCCGCCGGTCCGCCACTTTGCTCCCACCCCGCAATCTCCATTGTTCATTCTTCGGGTTTCGAGGTTCGAGGTTCGAGTTTCAAACTTCCCATTCCCGCCGACATAACCGCATGCTTGTTCACGGCCAGCCCTACCGAACCCTCTGGATGACCGATGATGCCACCGTGCGCATCATCGACCAGCGCCGCCTGCCATGGAGCTTTGAGCTGCTCGACCTGCGCAGTGTCGCTGACGTCGCCCATGCCATCCGTGACATGGCCGTGCGCGGCGCGGGCCTGATCGGTGCCGCCGCCGCCCACGGCATGGCCCTGGCGGCTCGTGAGGCCGCGACCCCCGCCGATTTGCAGAGGCTGGCCCAGGATCTCACCGCCACACGCCCCACTGCGGTCAACCTGGCCTGGGCCGTGAACCGTCAGCTTGCCGCCGTGGCTGCCGCCGGTTTTGAAAACCGGGTCGCCGTCACGCTGGCCGAGGCACGCCGGATTGCCGATGAGGATGCCGCCATGTGCGCGGCCATCGGCAGGCACGGACTGGAGGTCATCCGCGGCATCGCGAACCAAAAGCCTGGCAAGGTGGTGAACATTCTCACCCACTGCAACGCGGGCTGGCTGGCCTTTGTCGACCACGGCTCCGCCACCGCCCCCGTCTATGCCGCCCACGCCGCAGGCATTCCCGTCCATGTCTGGGTGGATGAAACCCGGCCCCGCAGCCAGGGCGCACGCCTCACCGCCTGGGAGCTTGGCCAGCAGGGCGTCCCCCACACCGTGATCCCCGACAACACCGGCGGCCACCTCATGCAGCACGGTCTGGTCGACCTTGTCATCACCGGCGCCGACCGTGTGACGCGCGGCGGCGATGTCGCCAACAAGATCGGCACCTACCTCAAGGCGCTCGCCGCCCGGGACAACGGCATCCCGTTTTATGTCGCGCTGCCTTCCTCCACCTTCGACGACACGCTGACCGACGGCCTGCGCGAGATCCCCATCGAGCAGCGCGGCGAGGACGAGGTGACCCATCTCGAAGGCGTCGCCGCCGACGGCTCCGTGCAGACCGTGCGGGTTGTCGCGGAAGGCTCCCGGGCTGCAAACTACGGCTTTGATGTCACACCCGCCCGGCTCGTCACCGGGTTGATCACGGAGCGGGGGATCACAGCACCCGGCCTTCCCGGGCCGGAATAACAAAGAATTTGTCCGACGGATCGTTTCAGCACCGTCCCCATGCATTCCTTCCCGCGCCGGCAGATGCTCACGGCGATGTCATCCGGCATCGGCTGGCTGGCCTTTTCAGCGCTGGCCCAGGCTGGCGGCGCAGGCGGGCTTTCACCCAGGCATCCGCATTTTCCAGCCAGTGCCAGGCGCGTGATCTTCCTGACCATGCGCGGCGGTCCCTCGCATGTGGACCTGTTTGATCACAAGCCGGAGCTGGCCGCGAGAAACGGACGTCCGGCGGGCCTGGGGCGCGATTCCAACGGTGCGAAGTTCTTCGGGCCCGTGCATCCCCTCGTGCGTGCCGGCCGGTCAGGCCAGTGGATGAGCTCGCTTCTCCCCCATCTCGCCCGTCATGCGGATGACCTGTGCATCATCCATTCGATGCACACCGACCTGCCTAATCATGCGCAGGCCTTTGTCCAGATGCACACGGGAAGCTTCCAGTTTGTCAGGCCTTCCGTCGGCGCGTGGACGCTCTACGGCCTCGGCACGGCCAATGAAAACCTGCCCGGATTCATCACGCTCAACCCGCCTGCGGACAACGGCGGCGCCCAGAACTACGGCAGTTCCTTCCTGCCCGCCGTCTGCCAGGGCACCAAGATCGGCGGCTCGCAGCTCCCCGACCTCTATGCGGCCCTGCTGAAAAAGGACGTCGCTCCGGGCCCGCCGATGAAGAACATCGAAAATCCGGCGATGCCTCGTGATTTTCAGCGTGCCCAGATCGACCTCATCCGCGGCCTCAATGAACGCAAGATGACGAGGGACGGACACGACGCTGAAATCGAGGGCATGATCGAGTCCTTCGAACTCGCCTTTCGGATGCAGGCGGAGGTGCCGGAGGTGCTCGACCTGCGTGGCGAGCCGGAGCACGTCCTGAAGCTCTATGGCATCGGCCGTGGCAAGGATCAGTTTGCCCGCCAGTGCCTCCTGGCAAGACGGCTGGCCGAGGCCGGCGTGCGCTTCATCGAGATCGCCTCCCCCGTCCAGTGGGATCATCACAACCGCCTTCGTGAGCAGCTCTCCACCTGCTGCGGCGCCACCGACCAGCCCATCGCCGCACTGCTCACCGACCTGAAGGCGCGCGGCATGCTCAAGGACACCCTGGTGGCCTGGGCCGGCGAGTTCGGCCGCACGCCCTACGCCCAGGGTGGTGACGGACGCGACCATAACCACAAGGGTTACAGCATCTGGATGGCCGGCGGAGGCGTGAAGGGCGGCATCACGCATGGAGCCACCGACGAGGTCGGTTACAAGGCGGTCCAGGATCCCATGCACATCCATGACTGGCACGCCACGATGCTGCACCTGCTCGGCCTCGACCACACACGCCTCACCTTCAACCACGGCGGGCGCGACTTCCGCCTGACCAATGTCGGCGGTCAGGTTGCCCGCGGCATTCTCGCGTGAGGCCGCTTCAGGAAGTGCTTACTTCAGGCCTTCCTTGATCACCTCCCTGGCCAGCTTCAGGGCCTCTCCACCGGTCTGGATCAGCACCTTCTGGTCAGACTTTTTGTCAGGTAGCGGCGTGGCGGGCGCCGTGCCGCCGTTGTAGGGACGCACCTCCGGCAGCGGCACTGTCTTGCCGGTCCTGGCGTCGATCACCGTGCTCGACGCCGGCTTCGGCTCCTCCTTGGCGGGCTCGGCAGGCTTGCCTTCACCCGTGCCCTCCGGCTTGGCGGGATCTGCTTCAGGCTTCTTCTCCGGCAGCGCCTCGGGCGACTTGGCGTCCGTCGTCTTCCCCATGTCCGGCTTTGCCCGCACGGCCTGGAAAATCAGGTTGTAGTTATGCCGGATGGCGGCCGGAAACGACACCCGGCCAGGCTCGACGATCTTTTCCCGCAGCAACTTGGACGACAGGTCCGCGACGAGGTCGGTGCCGATCTTCACCGCCCGGTCCACATAGGGTGCCGCGACGGAGGTCGATGCCGAGGCCCCACCCTTGATCAGCTCGCTGCTGATCGTCCGGCCCTGCAGCGCGAGGCTGCTTTGCGCGGTCACCAGGGTGCCGTCGGAGGCAAAGCTCAGCTCCAGGCTGGCATGGTCGTCGCTCGCCATGAAGCCGCGCACATGGTCGATGCGTATCGACACAAAGATGCCGCCGTCCGGCGAGGGCGAGGACTCGGGCTGGTAGGTGCGATAGGTGGCCTCGGAGATCTCATACTCCGCCGCCTTGCCCTTGCGCGCCTTCCAGCCGCCCAGGCTTTCGCCGAACGTCTCCACATCAATCTCGACTGCGGCATGCAGGGGCATGAGATAAAGCAGGCAGAGCAGCAGGTGGGGGGTCTTCATGGGAAATCCGTGCCGGAGGTCGGAAGGCATCCTTAAACTGTTTGCCGGTGCATCTTATTCAAGCTCGTTTCCTGCTTGTCTCAGTTCTGGAGAAAAGGGAAGATCACCCGTCCCCCGACCCGTGATGAACCCCGCCTCCGAACTCAAACGCCGTTCCTTCCTGCGTGCCGCCTTTTCCGGCGCCGCCGTCAGCCCCGCCCTGGTTGCTGCTGCTCAAGAAGCGAAGCCCGCCACACCCCTGGCAGGCGCCTTTCATGAGGAGGCCCGTGACCTGCCGCTGAGCCAGGACGCCGACGTCATCGTCTGCGGCGCCGGTCCGGCGGGCATCGCCGCCGCGATCCTGGCCGCGCGTGCCGGGGCCAGGGTCCGCGTTTTTGAATGGCGCGGCTGCCTCGGCGGCGTCTGGACGGCCGGCCTGCTCGGCTACCTGCTCGACTTCGACAAGCCCGGCTTCAACCAGGAGCTGCTGAAGCGCCTCGACGAGCGCGGCATGCGCCGGGGCAGCAGCAGGCATAGTGTTTGTTATGAACCCGAGGGAATGAAGCTGCTGCTGGAGGAGATGTTCGTCGAGGCCGGCATCACCTTCCAGCTTCACACCCGTGTCGCCGCCGCCTACAAGGAGGGGGCGCGTCTGACCACCATCGTCACCGAGTCCAAGTCCGGGCGCCAGGCCTGGAAGGCGCCGGTCTTCATCGACACCACCGGCGACGGCGACCTCGGCGCCCTGGCGGGATGCAGCTATGAATTTGGCGAATCTGAGGCCTGCCCCTGCCAGCCCATGTCCCTGAACGCCCTGCTTGTCTGCAAGGACGCCGCAGCCCTGGCCGGATTCATCCACGGGTCCGATCCAAGCAAGGCGGACGGCAATGCCAAGGACAGGCTCCTGGCCGCCATCAAGAGCACCGGTCATTTCCCCAGCTATGCCAAGCCCACCCTCTGGCAGATCCGCGACAACCTGCTGCTGGTGATGACGAACCATCAGTATGGTGTGCCGTGTTTTGACGCTGCGAAGATCACCGAGGCCACCGTGCAGGCGCGTTCCGAACTGCACAAGATCGTCAACGGCCTGCGCGGTCTCGGCGGCCCCTGGGAGGGCCTGCAGATCGCCGCCACCGCGGAGCAGATCGGCGTGCGTGACGGCCGCCGCATCCGGGGCAGGTATGTCGTCGGAAAGCAGGACGTCATCGATGGCGCGCGCCATGAGGACGCCGTGGTGCGTGCGACCTTCAGCGTGGACATTCACGCCCTCAGTGCCGAGAATAACAAAAAGGCCGCCTACCATAACGCCGGCATCAAGACCAAGCCTTATGACATCCCCCTGCGCGCCCTCATCGCGAAGGACGTGGACGGCCTCATGATGGCCGGGCGCAACATCAGCGGCGACTTCATCTCCCACGCCAGCTACCGCGTCACCGGCAACGCCGTCGCCATGGGCGAATCTGCGGGCGTCACCGCGGCCCTGGCCTCAAAGTCCGGGCGTCTTCCTCACGACGTCGCCTGGAGCGAGGTCGCGGCGAAGCTGGAGGCGCTGCGCAAGCCCGCCTGATTCATGGGCTCTAGCCCAGGCTAACCGGATCCACGTCCCAGGTCACCAGGATCTCCGGCGGCAGGGTGATGGAGGCCATGACCCTGCCCAGGTGCCGGGCCAGCGGACGGATGCGTTCCGTGCGCAGCAGAAGTTGAAAGCGGTACTGGCCGTGCGCCTTCGCCAGGGAGGAGGGGGAGGGTTCTCCCATGACCGCTCCTTCTGGAAGCCCCTGCTCCAGCCGCTTGTGCAGGGTCTGCAGGGTGAACTCGGCCTGGGTCTGATGCTTGCCGCGGCTGCTGATGAGCACCATATGTCCGTAGGGCGGGTACTTGAAGGCCTGGCGGTGCTCCAGCTCCTGCTCCGCGAATCCTTCGAAGTTGTTATGCCGCGCAAACTGGATCGCCGGGCTGTGCGGGGCGTAGGTCTGCACGAACACCTCGCCCTTCAGCTCTCCACGCCCGGCGCGCCCCGCCACCTGGATCAGCAGCTGCAGCGTGCGCTCTGCGGCGCGGAAATCCGGCAGGTTCAGGGCGGTGTCCGCATTCAGCACGCCGACGAGTGTGACGTTGGGGAAGTCGAGCCCCTTGGCGATCATCTGCGTGCCGATGAGGATGTCCAGCTTCTGCGCGCGGAAGTCCTTCAGGGTGTCGCGGAGCTGGTTCTTCCGCTGCATCGTGTCGGTGT
>JBIJBP010000124.1:0-15606 GCA_044345155.1 Prosthecobacter sp.
CGGCGGGCGGCGGTTTGCCAGCGCTGTCTTGCAGGGGCGGGCTGGAAGTCATTTCAATCCAGGTTCCGGGTGGCTTCGAATGCAAAAGAAAGGTTGCAGGCGCTCCTTCGTACTTGGTAGCCTTCCATTCCTGCCGGTGATCTGCCTGCGGAACCTGCGACCCCCCTTAAACCAAGGAATTCCCACTCACTACCATGAACACAAACCCCACCTCCCGCCGCACCTTCCTGCGCGGAACCGTCGCCGGCGCCGCCGGTCTCGCCACGCTGCCCACCTGGGCGGCCCCCATCGGAGCCAATGGTGACGTCCGCGTTGCCGTCATCGGCTTCAAGTCCCGCGGTTCGGGCCACATCAGCAGCCTGCTGAAAATCCCTGGCGTGCGCCTGGTCGCCCTCTGCGATGTGGACAGTGACGTGCTCGACAAAAAGGTCGCCGAACTGGCCAAGAAGGACATCAAGGTGAAGGCCTACAAGGATTACCGCGAATGCTGCGCCGATCCGGACATCGACGCCATCACCATCGCCACGCCGAACCACACCCACACCCTGATCGCCCTGACCGGAATCGCCAACGGCAAGCATGTGTATGTCGAGAAGCCGGTCTCCCACAACATCATGGAAGGCCGCAAGCTGATTGAAGCCTCCCTCGTCGCCGCCAAGAAGGGCCTCGTGGTCCAGCACGGCATGCAGCGTCGTTCCGACCTCGGCTGGGCCGCCGCCATGGAGTATGTGAAGAGCGGTAAGCTGGGCAAGGTGACCCTCAGCCGCGGCATCAACTACAAGGCCCGCAAGAGCATCGGCAAGATCGCCGCCCCGCTTTCCCCGGACGCCGACGGCCAGTTCAAGCCCGGCACCCTCACGGATGCCAGCGGCAAGGCCCTTGCCGGCACGGTGGACTACAAGCTCTGGAGCGGTCCGCGCGGCATCCTGCCGGTTCACCGCACCCAGTTCCATTATGACTGGCACTGGCAGTGGGCTTACGGCAACGGCGACATCGGCAACCAGGGCCCTCACCAGCTCGACGTGGCCCGCTGGGCGCTCGGCAACCCCGACCTCCTGCCCAAGCGCGTCATGAGCTTCGGCGGCCGCTGGGGCTATCAGGATGATGGCGAGACCGCCAACAACCAGATGGCCTTCTATGAGTTCACCGAAGGCGCCCCGCTGCTGTTCGACAACCGCGGCCTGCCGATGAAGAACATGAACTGGACCAAGGGCTACGAGCCCGTCTACCGCATCAACGGCAAGGTCGCGGCCCCGCGCATCGGCAACGTCGTTCATTGCGAAGGCGGCTTCATCGCCGAGTCCAAGGCCTACGACAACGACGGCAAGGCCATCGAGAAGTTCGACAACTTCCAGGACGGTCCGGACCACATGAAGAACTTCATCGACTCCGTCCGCGCCGGCAAGATCACCAAGGACGTGCTGAACGTCGCCCACGGCCACCATGCCGCCGCCCTGGCCCACATGGCCAACGTCAGCTACCGCCTCGGCAAGAAGATCAGCAACGAGGAGATCAAAGAGCGCCTCAGCGTCAACAAGGCCGCCCAGGAGACCTTCGACCACTTCGTGCAGAACCTCGTGGACAACCAGATCGACGTGAAGGCCGACCTCGCCGCCTGCGGTCCGATGCTCGAGTTCGATCCGGTCAGCGAGAAGTTCATTGGTGAGTTCGCCGACGAGGCCAACAAGATCGCCACTGAGGAGTACGCCGCCGGCTTTGAGCTGCCGGTCATCAGCTGATCGAGCGCGTCCAGTCATTCAGGAAACCCGTGCCGCGTCTGCGGTACGGGTTTTTTGTTGGGCCGGAAGGCGTGAGATTGTTCGCAGAAGGAAGGCTGGTTGTTCACAGCCTGCCCGTTTGCCATCCGCGACAACCCGGCTTTAATGGGCGGTCTTGAAACCGATGGATTGCCGCCAGGAAGAGATTGTCCAAAGCCTCATGGCCTCCTATTGCGAGGTCGGAGGCATCAACCATGTCGATTGCGGCAACCTGCCGTCCAAGCGGGCCATCGCCGTGCTCTGCGAGGACCTTCTGCAGGTGCTCTTCCCGGGCTTTTTCTCGGAGGATGCGCTGTCGTCACAGGACCTGGAGCTTCTGACCCATGAACGGGTCGCTGGCATTCGTGAACGCCTGAACGTCGAGGTGCGGCGCAGCCTGCGCCTGCGGGACGGTCAGGGCGAAGGCGGTGGGCGCACTCATCATGAGGAGGCGATGAAACTGGTCTGCGACTTCCTGGTTCGGATTCCCGGGGTGCGCCAGCTGCTGCAGACGGACGTGCAGGCGGCCTTTGACGGCGACCCGGCGGCGCGCAGCTTTGAGGAGATCATCCTGGCCTACCCCGGCCTGGAGGCGATCGCCATCCAGCGCAGCGCCCATCTTCTCTACAAGGCCGGTGTGCCGCTGCTGCCACGGATGATGACCGAATGGGCGCATGGCCGCACGGGCATCGACATCCATCCGGGTGCCGAGATTGGCAGTCATTTTTTCATCGACCACGGCACCGGCGTGGTGATCGGCGAGACCTGCGAGATCGGCTCCCATGTGAAGCTTTACCAGGGTGTCGGCCTGGTGGCCAAGTCCCTCGCCGCCGGCCAGGCGCTGGCGGGCAGGAAACGTCATCCGACGATTGAGGACAACGTCACCATCTATGCCGGGGCCACCATTGTCGGCGGCGACACCGTCATCGGCGCACGCAGCATCATTGGCGCGAACGTCTTTCTCATGGAGAGCGTGGCGCCAGACATGGTTTACGCCCTGGGCGACCAGGAGCACCGGATTCGCGACCGCAAGCAGACGCCTATCAAAAAGGAGTCCTCCATCGGCATTGCCTGAGCCATGAACTTCGCTCGGAAAATCTCCCAGCTCTTCTTTGACTTCAGCGCCGAGCCGGACTGGAAGCCGGCCGAGGGTCCCGTGTTTGAGCAGCTTGCCGACGATGCCGCCCAGGAGCAGGCCGATGCGAAGAAGGAGATGAGCGCGATCAAGGAGGTCACCGAGGACGAGGTGCTGACCGAGACCTGCCGTGCGCTGCTCCGTCAGATCGAAATGCCTGGCATGGCGAAGGTGGTGAAGGTGTTCTGGAATCCGCGGCTGCGCAGCACGGCGGGTTATGCCTCCTACCCGAGCTGGCGCATCGAGCTGAATCCGAAGCTGCATGAATTTGAAGGCCAGACGGAGCGGACGCTGCGTCATGAGCTGGCGCATCTGGTCGCCTACCACCGGGCAGGCCGGCGTCGCATCGAGCCGCACGGGGCGGAATGGCGGCAGGCCTGTGCCGACCTCGGCATCCCCGGTGAATCCGCCCGCCACACGCTTCCACTGCCCCGGAGGCAGGTGGCGCGCAAATACGTCTATGCCTGCGCCTTCTGCGGCTTCACCGCCCATCGTGCCCGGCCCTTCCGCCGCGGCACCGCCTGCCGCAAGTGCTGCGACGAGCACAACCGCGGGCATTACGATGCGAAGTTCCGCTTCGTGCTGGTGGAGAAGGCGAAGTGACCTCCTCCCATGGCCGCCTTCCTCCTGCGCCGACTGCTGAGCAGCTTCTTCGTGCTGTTCTTCGCCGTGTCGCTGACCTTCCTGCTGACGCGGCTGCTTCCGGGCGGGCCGTTTGACCGGGAAAAGGGAGGTTCGACCAGGGTGCAGGAGGCGCTTCAGGAAAAGTACAAGCTCAGCGGCACGCTCTGGCAGCAGTACACCTCCTACCTCTACGACCTGGCGCATCTGGACCTGCGGGTTTCAACCAAGTATCGTGACTGGACCGTGACGGAGATCCTGGCGCAGAAGATGCCTTCCTCGCTGAAGCTGGGTGGCATCGCCTTCATCATCGCCAGCACGCTCGGTGTGCTGCTGGGCTCGCTGGCGGCGATGCGCCGTGACACGCCGGTGGACTGGGCGGCGATGCTGGGCGCGCTGGTGGCCATCTCGATTCCCAGCTTCATCACCGGTCCGTTCCTGGTCGCCGTGTTCGCCCTGTGGCTGCGCTGGCTGCCGGTCGGCGGCTGGGGCGATGCGAGGCATTTGATTCTGCCGGCGGCCTGCCTTTCCGCGCCCTATGTCGCCTATGTCGCCCGCCTGATGCGCAACAGCCTGCTGGAGGTGCTGAAGAGCGACTTCCTGCGCACGGCGCG
Source organism: Prosthecobacter sp. (assembly GCA_044345155.1). Lineage (GTDB taxonomy): Bacteria > Verrucomicrobiota > Verrucomicrobiia > Verrucomicrobiales > Verrucomicrobiaceae > Prosthecobacter. The sequence continues at coordinate 4,128 of JBIJBP010000124.1, forward strand.
GGCGAAGGGCCTGACCGAGGCGCAGGCCCTGGTACGGCACGCCCTGAAGGTGGCGATCCTGCCGGTGGTGACCTACCTCGGGCCGCTGGCAGCGCATCTGCTGACCGGCTCGATGGTCGTCGAGTCCGTCTTCAACATCTCCGGCGCGGGCAGCATCTTCGTCAATTCCATCCAGAACCGTGATGTCTTCCCGCTCTGCGGCGCGGTGATCGTGTACTGCACGCTGCTGGTCGTCTTCAACCTCATCGTGGACCTGCTTTACAGCGTCCTCGACAAGCGCATCCGGCTCCATGGCTGACGCACCGAAGACTTCCGGAATCACTCGTCCCGACGGCTGGTCCGTCGTGCGGAGAAACCGCCCCGCGATGCTGTCGCTGGCTTTTCTCAGCCTGGTGGTGCTGCTGGCCTTCAGCCTGCCGTTTTTTCTGCCCGAGGCGCTGAAGACCACCAGCAACGGCGCCTTCCTGCCGCCCCTGTCCCGCGGTGTGGACGCTCCGGTGACGCATCTGCTTGGCACGGATAAAAACGGTCAGGATCTGTTTTACCGGCTGCTCACCGGCGCGCAGGTTTCGCTGGGCGTCGGCATCGTCGGAGCGGTCATCTCGCTCTTCATCGGTACGCTTTACGGCATGGTCAGCGGCTTTTCCGGCGGCAGGGTGGACGCCCTGATGATGCGTGGGGTGGACCTGCTGTATGCGGTGCCGCGCATCCTGTTCATCATGATTTTCATCGCGGCCTTCGATGGTGTTTTCAAGGACTGGCTGGACGGCTTGAGATTGCGGGCGCAGTCAGCAGGCTGGCCGGGGCTGGAGGCGGCGGCGCGTGATCTTTTACCCTATTCCAAGATCGTGGTGATGATCCTCAGCCTCGGTCTGGTGGAATGGCTGACGATGGCCCGCATCGTGCGCGGCCAGGTGCTGGTGCTGCGTGAGCTGACCTTTGTCACGGCGGCACGTGCCATGGGCCAGAGCGGGGCGCGCATCCTGTGGAAGCACCTGCTGCCGAACCTCAGCACGATCATCCTGACCTACCTCACCCTCACCATTCCGGCCGTGATTCTTGACGAGTCCTTCCTGAGCTTCCTCGGCCTCGGCATCGAGGATCCGGCGGCGAGCTGGGGCAGCCTGCTCAAGGACGGCGCGCAGGTCATCAATCCGGTGGAGAGCAAGTGGTGGCTGCTGGCCTTTCCGGCGGCGCTGATGTCCCTGAGCCTGCTGGCGCTGAACTTCCTCGGCGACGGCCTGCGCGATGCCTTTGATCCAAAAAGTGCGGACTGAGCAGGGTCACGAACGCCTGCGATAGGACGTGGGCGTGAGCCTGACGCGTCGGCGAAAGTGCTGGGTGAAGCTGCTGGCGTCGACAAAGCCGCAGCGGGTGGCGATTTCAGCGACGGAAAGCGGCGTCTCCTCCAGCATCCGTGTCGCGGCGAGCACCCGGGTCTTCAGCAGGAACTCCTGCGGCGTGATGCCGAAGGCGTTCTGGAAGCGGCGCTGAAGCTGGCGCAGCGACTGGCCGCAGTCGCGGGCGATGTCCTCAATCTTCAGAGGTTTGGAAAAGTTCCGCCGGATGATCTCGACGGCCTGCGCCACGGTCTGAAACACGGGCAGCTGGCGTTCGGCCTCGTCTGGCCGGCGCAGCGTGCCCATCACGCCCTGGACACGGCCGCGCCGGTCAAGCAGGGGCAGCTTGGTGACCAGGAACCAGTCAGGGATGCCCTGGCGGTCCCACCAGAGCTCGACGCGCTCGATGATGTCCGTCTCACCGGCGAGCAGGCGGCGGTCGTCCTCCACATAGGCCTGCGCCATGGTGTCCGGATTGATGTCAAAATCGGTCCGGCCGATGAACTCGGAATCGTCGTTCATCTCGTAGCGCTGGAGCAGTCCCTGGCTGGCGAACATCAGGTGTCCGGTCCTGTTTTTGGCAAAGAAATAGACGCCCGGGAGGTGGTCAAAAAGCCGGTGGAACAGGCCCGTTGGCACCAGCGAAGCCATCCAGTCCTCCCGCGCCTTTTTCCAGCGCGTGATTTCCGCCGCACTGCGCCGGGGGCGTTCACGGGGTTTCAGGGGTGTCGCATTTCGCATCATCTTTGTCGTGACGATGATGCGCCGCCCTGGCAACATCCGCAAGCCTTCCGCCACCCATGAAACCGATCGTACAGATCTCCCTCGACCTGACCAACATTGATGAAGCCCTGGAAACCGCCGCCCTGGCCATGCGTGCCGGGGTGGACTGGCTGGAGGCAGGCACGCCGCTCATCCTGGCCGAGGGGCTCCATGGGGTCCGCGCCCTGCGCAAGGCCTTCCCCGACACGCCGATCGTGGCCGATCTCAAGACCATGGACGGTGGCTATCTGGAGGCCGAGATGATGGCCAAGGCCGGGGCCACCCATGTGGTCGTCATGGCGCGTGCTCATGCTGAAACCGTGAAATGCGTGGTCAAGGCGGGCAGGGATTTCGGCTGCAAGGTCATGGGCGACAACATGATCTGCGAGGACATGGTGGCCGGTGCGAAGTGGCTGGAGGACCTGGGCTGCGACTATGTGATCCATCACATCGGCTATGATGAGCGCCGGGGCATCGCGGCGGGCGGCCGGCGCATGCCAAGCCCGCTCGACCAGCTTCGCGAGGTGGTGAAGGCGGTGAAGGTGCCGGTGCAGGCCGTGGGCGGCCTGAGTCTGGAGCAGGCCATCGCGTGTCCGAAATATGGCGCGCCGCTGGTCGTCCTGGGAGCACCGCTGACGATCGATGCCGACGCCTTCAAGACGGCCGACGGCAACCTGGAGGCCTCCCTGCGACTGATCTGCGACGCCGTGCACGCCCAGGAGGTGGTCCCCCAGGTCTGAGCCGACGGCTCTCCCTCCGGCCGATTTCAGGCGGACCCTTTGTTAGGCTGCGGCCTGCGGGAGCGTATGTTCAGCCATGAATCCGTTATCCCGCAGAACACTCCTCCAGCAGAGCGCCGGCGGCTTCGGCGGCCTCGCGCTGAGCGCCATGCTGGCCGAGCAGGGGCTGATGGCGGCCGCGCCGAACCCGCTGGTGGCGAAAAAGACGCACTTTGCGCCCCGGGCGAAGCGGGTGATTTTCCTCTTCATGAAGGGTGGTCCGTCCCATGTGGACACCTTTGACCCGAAGCCGCTGCTGCAGCGTGACGATGGCAAGCCTTATCCCTTCAAGATGCCGAGGGTGACCTTCGCCGAGACTGGCAAGCTGCTGAAATCACCCTGGAAATTCCGCCAGTACGGACAGAGCGGCCTGCCGGTGAGCGAGCTGTTTCCTCATGTCGCCCAGTGCGCGGACGAGCTCTGCGTCGTGCGGTCACTGCATGGGACGAATCCGGCGCATGGCGGGGCGCTGCTGAAGCTGCACACGGGCAGCGACACCCAGGTGCGGCCCAGCATGGGCTCGTGGGTGGTTTACGGGCTGGGCACGGAAAACGAGGACCTGCCGGGCTTCATCACGATCTGTCCGACGCTCGCCCATGGCGGCGTGAACAACTGGGGCGCCGCCTTCCTTCCCGCCTGGACCCAGGGCACGCCGATCGGCAATGCGAGCATTCCCTCCAGCCAGGCGGTGGTGAAGCACATCCGCAACAAGCGACTGAGCGAGTCCATGCAGCGCCGGCAGCTCGATTTCCTGGCCGAGGCCAACCGCGAGCACCTCCAGCTCACCGGTCCTGACCTGATGCTGGAAGGCCGGATCAACAGCTTTGAGCTGGCCTTCCGGATGCAGGGCACGATGCCCGAGGTGCAGGATATCTCAGGCGAGACGGCCGCGACTCAGAAGCTGTACGGCCTCGACAATCCGGTGACCTCGAACTTCGGCCGCCAGTGCCTGATGGCGCGGCGGTTCCTGGAGCGGGGCGTGCGCTTTGTGCAGGTCACCCACAGCGACAGTGAGGTGCAGTGGGACCAGCACGGCAACCTTTACAAGGGCCACAGTAAAAACGCCGCCGAGGTGGACAAGCCGATCGCCGGGCTGCTGAAGGACCTGCGCTCACGAGGGCTGCTGGACGACACGCTGGTCATCTGGGGCGGCGAGTTCGGCCGCACGCCGACGGCGCAGGGCAAGGACGGTCGCGATCACAACCCTTACGGCTTCACCATGTGGCTGGCCGGTGGAGGAGTGAGGCCCGGGTTTGCCTACGGAGCGACCGATGACTACGGCTGGTTTGCCCAGGAGAACAAGGTTCACATCCATGACCTTCACGCCAGCATCCTGCATTTGCTGGGCATGGATCATGAGCGTCTGACACATCGCTATGCCGGCCGCGACTTCCGCCTCACGGACATCGCCGGGCACGTGGTGAAGGAGATCATGGCCTGATTCATCAATCGTTAGGCTCGGGCTTCGCCTCGTTCAGGGAGCGGGCCTGCTCGACCCAGCTTTCGCGCTGGATGCGGTCCTTGAAGGCCAGGCGGTTTGAAAGTTCACGGACCTGCCGCTCCTCCCAGGAGGCGATCTGGGCGAAGGTGTGGATGCCAAATTCCTGGAGCCTGCGGGCGATCTGAGGCGACACGCCCTTGATCTGGGTCAGGTCATCGGATTCCTCCGGAGCCTGCTTGAAGACCAGACCCAGGTCAGGATCGAACTCGGGTTTCGAGGGAAGCGGGCCGGAGATGGGCCGGTCTTCCGTGGTTTCGTCGATGTCCGGCAGATCGGGCAGCAGGGCGGAAGACGGCGGCGGTGCGGCCTGAGCTTTGACGATGGCGGCCAGCGAGGAAAGCATTTCCGGGGCGGAGAGGTCTGCCGGGGCTGCGATGTCTGCCGAAGGTGGAGCGGGGTCTGGTCCGCCAATCAGGAAGTCGAAGGGGGCGACGTCAGGCACATCCGGCTGCTCTTTGACGGGGGGGGCGGTGATGGTGGTGTTTGAGCGGGACGGCGAGGCGGATGCAGTGCTAAGAAAGGGCATCTGGCGCGGCTTCAAGGAGGGCGGCGTGCCGCCGTTGCCGTTTAGCGGTTTGGATTCCCTTTGTGGCTCCCGTGCCACGCGGTCAGGGAAGATTTCGCCGACATCGGGCAGGACCTCGGTGAGCAGGCCGGGCGGGGTGAGCGGCTGGCTGGGAGGACGAACATTTTGTTCGGCCAGGCGGCGCTTCAGCATCGCAATCTCCTCCAGGTGACCGATGTTTTCGGCGCGTGCGTTTCTGAGCTGGCGCTTGTATCGCCCCCAGATGGCTGCGCCCATGGCGATGCCGAGAAGGAAGAAGGCGGATCCCAGGCCGAGCACAAACGTCCCGCTGTGCAGCAGGAAGTAGAGGAGGGGTTCGGAGTCGAGGGAGTTGAACTCGATCTTCATGGGAGGGGGGACGGAATCATTGGATCAGGATCTCGACGCTGGAAGGCTGGGCCGGCGCGTGCTTTCCGCCTGCAGGCACGGGATCGAAGGCAACCGCCTTCATGTCGGAGGAAGGTGCTCCTTGTTCGATGAGGAAGGAGACCACCTGTTCGGCCCGGCGGCGGGCCAGGGTACGTTCGGACTGAAGGTCGCCCGCCGGATCGGGATGACCGCCGACCACGAGCTTGAGGGCGGGTCCGGCCATGAGCAGGGCGGGGACGATGGAGGCGAGCCTGGCCTGTTCGATGGAAGAGAGGGTGCTGCTGTTGGCAGGGAAGGAGAAGTATTGTCCGGCGACCTGGGCCTGCACATCCTGCAGCATCTCCGGGGGCAGCGAGGTTTCCAGGCGGCGGCCTGGGAAATGAAGGATGGAGGGGAAGTAGGTGAGGGTCAGGTCGGCCCTGCGGCCCCGTGTCAGCGGACGCAGCAGGCCGAGCCAGGTGCTTTCCAGCGACCGGGTGGCATTGGCGGAGAGGCGTGGGTTTTCGCCGGCATGGATGCTGAAGTCACCGGGCGCGATGGTGCCGTAGAAGCTGCGCAGGAAGTCCGGCATCACGGATTCAATGGTGAAGGGAGCGGCGAGGGCGTGGCGGCTGATCCTGAGCTGATCGGCCGCCACGGTCAGCTGGTGAGGGCCTGAGCGGAGCGCTTCGAGAACGGCGTCACGCAGTTTGGGCGTGGGCAGCATGCCCTCCACGACAAGACTGTCCTTTTCACGCCTGATGGAAAGCCTGGAGGGGACCTGAAGGGCTTCGATGACCGGCTGGAGCATCGGGCTGGACTCGGTGAGTGGCAGGTGTTCACCCTCGGGCAGCCTGACCAGCGGCGAGGTGGCCATGGTCTGTGCATCGATGGTTAGGTCAGGCCGCATGCCCTTGAACACCGCGGCCAGGCTGGCGACGGCCGCGCCGTCAGGCAGCCAGCCGTCCAGAAGTAGCCGGCTTTGATCAAGGCGCGCCCTGATCCGGGCCGGGATGATGATGCGGTTGGAGGCCAGGCGCAGGCCGCGGAGGGCGGAGAGGCCGCCAACCACCTTTTGTACCGCGGCTTCATCCGGTGCATTGCCTCCGACGGAAAGGTCCAGGTAGCGCAGATCCACCGTTGCTCCCTCGATGCCTGCTTCCGTCAGGATCTTCTCCACCTCACGTCTTAGGGCGGGCTGGCCGTTCTCCTCAAAATCCCACCAGTGGGCCAGCATCATCACCGGCATCAGCGCGATGAAGAAGAGCAGGATGGTGAAGCGCATGGCGGCAGGGATGAGCGATTGACACACCGGAGCGACCACGGATACTCCGCGCCCCTCCGCACCGCGATTCTTTCCCCAGCGGCCGGTGGAGGCAAGCAGGGAATCCTTCCTTCACATCTCCTAACAAACGCTCCAACATCATGTCAGTCGTCATCGCCGGAACCGTCGCCCTGGACAATGTCAAAACCCCGCAGGATTCGCAGGACAACCTGCTGGGTGGATCCGCCGCCTATGCCGCGCTGGCAGCGAGCATCTTCACCCAGCCCGTGCATCTGGTGGGCATCATCGGGCACGACTTTCCAGAGGCCCATCTGAAGCTTCTCAACAGCAAGGGCATCACGCTGGAAGGCCTGGAGCGCAGCAGCGGCGCCTCCTTCACCTGGACGGGTGAGTACCATGAGGACATGAACAACCGCACGACGCACGCCGTCGGCATCAACGTGCTGGAAAGCTGGACGCCGAAGCTGCCCGCCGCCGCCGCCGGGGCCAAGATCGCCGTGCTGGCCAACATGAGCCCCGACAACCAGCTGCAGACCCTGGAGCAGTGCCAGGGCGCCGACTTCGTGGTCGCCGACACGATGGACCTCTGGATCAACATCGCCAATGAGCGTCTGCATGACGTGCTGAAGAAGATCGACCTGCTGGTGATCAACGATGGCGAGGCCAAGGAGTTCGCCCGCACCACCAACCTGGTCGAGGCCGGGCGCAAGCTTCAGGAGAAGGGGCCGCGGTTCGTCGTCGTGAAGCGTGGAGAGCATGGCAGCTACCTGTTTGGCGAGAAGCCCGAGGAGTTCTTCTCCTGCTCCGCCTATCCGCTCGATTCCGTCTTCGACCCGACCGGCGCCGGTGACAGCTTCCTCGGCGGCATGGCGGGCTGGCTTTCGGCCCAGGGCAGGACCAAACCCGGCTTTGCGGACCTGCGCCAGGCCGTCGTCCATGGCAGCGTCACCGCCAGCTACACCTGCGAGGCCTTCAGCACCCACCGTCTCCAGAAGGTGACGCTGGCCGACGTGACCGGACGCCTGACGGAATTGCAGCGCTACACGAGCTTCTGAGCGTAAATCCCCTGGCCGTTGGCGGTGGTTTGCAGGGCGGGTCTTCCCTTCCTCCTTCAATCCTTGCCAACAACCGTCAACCATCGCCAACTCACTCCCCCGTCGCCATGTGGACCACGATCAAGACCTTCAAGGACATCAAGCTTGAGAAAACCGAGGACGGCATCGGCAAACTCACCATCAACCGTCCCGAGGTGCGCAACGCCTTCCGACCGCAGACGGTGAAAGAGATGCTCATCGCGCTTGATCTGCTGCATGAGGACGAGGACGTGGGCGTCATCATCCTCTGCGGTGAGGGCGACAAGGCCTTCTGCTCCGGCGGTGACCAGAAGGTTCGGGGCAACGCTGGCTATATTGGCGACGACGGCGTGCCGCGCCTGAACATTCTCGACGTCCAGCGCAAGATCCGAACCCTGCCGAAGCCTGTGGTCGCCATGGTGGCGGGTTATGCCATCGGCGGCGGTCATGTGCTGCATGTGGTCTGCGACCTTACCATTGCGGCGGACAACGCCCGCTTCGGCCAGACCGGCCCCAAGGTCGGCAGTTTCGACGGTGGCCTGGGCTCCAGCTACCTGGCGCGCATCGTGGGTCAGAAGAAGGCGCGTGAGATCTGGTATCTCTGCCGCCAGTATGATGCGAAGCAGGCGCTGGAGATGGGCCTGGTAAACACCGTGGTGCCGCTGGCCGAGCTGGAGGAGGAGACCCTGCGCTGGTGCCGTGAGATGCTTCAGCACTCACCGCTGGCGCTGCGCTGCCTGAAGGCGGCGTTGAATGCAGACTGCGACGGCCAGATGGGCCTGCTGGACCTTGCCGGGAACGCCACGCTTCTCTACTACATGAGCGAGGAGGCCAAGGAAGGAAAGACGGCCTTCGTCGAGAAGCGGAAGCCGAACTTCAAGAAGTTCCGCCGACTGCCCTGAGACTCGTCTGGGAGTCCCAGGGCGTGGCGAAGCAATAAGCCTGCGCCGGATCAGCCGGCGATGGCGAAGACCTCGCGGGCGTCGGCGATGCTGCCGGTGAGGGCGGCTGCGGCGACCATGACGGGACTCATCAGCACCGTGCGTCCGGTGGGGCTGCCCTGGCGGCCCTTGAAATTGCGGTTGGAAGAAGAGGCGCAGAGCTGGTCACCAACAAGCTTGTCCGGGTTCATGGCCAGGCACATCGAGCAGCCTGCGCCACGCCATTCAAAGCCGGCTTCGTCGAAGATCTTGTCCAGGCCTTCCTGGCGGGCCAGGGTGTCAACGATCTGGCTGCCGGGGACGACGATGGCCTTGACGCCGGGGGCGACCTTGCGGCCTTTGACGAACTTGGCCACTTCACGGAAGTCGCTCAGGCGGCCGTTGGTGCAGGAGCCGATGAAGGCCACGTCGATCTTGGTGCCCTTGATCGGGGCGCCGGCGCTGAGCTTCATGTATTTGAGGGCGTCCTCGATGGACTCGCGCTGGGTGGCGGTTTTGGCATCGTCGGGGGAGGGCACGTTTTCAGTGACGGCAACGGCCTGGTCGGGGCTGACGCCCCAGGTGACGGTGGGCGGGATGTCCTCGGCCTTGATGTTCACCACGTCGTCATAGACGCAGTCCTTGTCGGAGGCCACGGCGCGCCATTTTTCGACGGTGGCGTCCCATTCGGCACCCTTCGGCGAGTAGGGGCGTCCCTTCAGATACTCGAAGGTCTTTTCGTCCGGGTTGACATAGCCGCAGCGGGCGCCGCCTTCGATGGCCATGTTGCAGACGGTCATGCGCTCCTCCATCGTGAAGCTGTCGAAGAGACTGCCACCGAACTCATAGGCGAAGCCGATGCCGCCGTTGGCGCCAAGCAGGCGGATGATGTGCAGGATGACGTCCTTGGCATAGACGCCGGGGCGGAGGCGGCCGTCGACGTTGATGCGGCGGACCTTCATCGGGCTCAGCGCCATGGTCTGGGTGGCCAGGATGTCACGCACCTGGGTGGTGCCGATGCCGAAGGCGATGGCGCCGAAAGCCCCGTGGGTGGCGGTGTGGGAGTCGCCGCAGGCGATGGTGTTGCCGGGCTGGGTGATGCCCTGCTCAGGGCCGACGACGTGGACGATGCCCTGCTTGCCGCTGGCGAGGCTGAAGTAGGTGATGCCGAAGTCCCTCGCGTTCTTGTTCAGCTCCTGGATCATCGCCTCGGCCAGGGGGTCGGCGAAGGGGGACACCTGGCTGTCGGTCGGGACAATGTGGTCCACGGTGGCGAAGGTGCGGTGCGGGTAGGCCACCTTCAGGCCGAGGTCGCGAAGCATGCCGAAGGCCTGGGGGCTGGTCACTTCATGAACGAGATGGGTGTCGATCAGCAGCTGCGTTTGGCCGTTTGCGAGTTTGCCGACGGCGTGAGATTCCCAGACTTTGGCGAATAGTGTCTTGCCCATGAGGTGTTCGTTCGAATTGGAGGTGGAGGAGCAGCCTAGCACGCCCCGGAAGCCGCGCAAATCGTGGGCGAAATTATCTCCCGGGGCGGGGTTGCGGCCGTCAGGCCGAACCAAAAAACAGGGCAGGCCTGGCGGCCTGCCCTGAGGTTGGATGGAGAGGGAGGTGGTTCCCGGTTGGCCTGTTCAGCCCAGGTCGCTGACCTTCACCGGCTGGCCGCCGAGCTCGGCACTGCGGTCGGCGGCGAAGATGACCTCGAAGCTGCGCAGGCTTTCCTGGAAGCTGGTCAGCGGCATGTCCCTGCCTTCATCGAGGGCGTCGAAGAAGGCCTGGAACTGGGTCTGGTAGGGGTGGTCGGCCACGTCCCCGCTGTCGAGCATGTGCATGGAGAGGCTGCTCCAGGACTTCTTGTCGGTGTGCAGCTTGTGGGAGTGGAACTTGTTGTCCAGCAGGCTGCCCTGGCTGCCGACGAGGTGGGTGTGGAAGTAGTAAGGCTGGAGGCAGTCCACGATGGCCGCGCACTTGCCGACCGCGCCGTTCTTGAACTTCACCAGGGTGCAGCTGGAGGTGTCGTATTCGTAGGGGGCAAAGATGTCGCTCTTCGATTTGGTGCTGAAGCTGGTGACGCTTTCCACCTCGCCGCCCATGACCATGAGCAGGGCGTCGAGGGCGTGGCAGCCGGCGGTGAGCAGGGCGCTGCCGCCGTCCTTCTTGCCGGTGTTCCAGCGGAACTGGCCGTACCAGGGGCCGATGCCGTGGTAATAGTCGACTTCGCCGTAGTGCAGGTCACCGAGCAGGCCCTGGTCGATCAGCGCCTTGGTGACGGTGAACTGGCCGGAGAAGCGGCACTCGAAGCAGACGCAGCCGCGTACGCCGTTGGCCTTGGCGGCGGCGGCGATTTCACGGACTTCCTGGAGGGAGTTGGCCATGGGCTTTTCCAGGATGATGTGCTTCTTGGCGTTGGCGGCGGCGACGGCCTGGTTGCGGTGCTGGCTGGGGTAGCTGGTGATGTCAACGACATGGATGTCGGGGTCGGCCAGCATGGCGTCGAGGTCCTGGTAGGCCTTGATCTTGCCGCCGTGCTTGGCGCTCAGCTCCGCGCTGTCGAGCGGGCGTGAGGAGTAGATGGCGGTGACCTGACCCTGCTTGCTGGCGTTGATCGCGTCAATGTGCGCGGTCGCCGCCCAGCCATATCCGATGATGCCGACGTTGTATTTTTTCATGATGGGAGGGAGAGAAACGAAATCCGGGGCGCCTTTGCAAGGGCGCAATGACATACCGGAGTGACGCCGCCGCCCTTTCAGCGAAATCCGCCGCATGCTTCCAGGCTTGCACCCCGTCGTTTCGCGCCCACTATGCGCGCCCCTCAAACCTAACCATCCCTACGACCATGGCAGACATCACCACCAGCGCCGCTGACAAGAAGGAAAAGGAATACTTCACCGACGTGCCCCAGCAGG
>JBIJBP010000236.1:0-4764 GCA_044345155.1 Prosthecobacter sp.
ACCTCCTGAACGCGGTTTTCGCCAAACAAACTTTGCCCCGCATCCACCGCCTCCTGGATCACCTCCGCCGGCTTCGTCTTGGAAACGGCCACCAGCTCCACCGACTTCGGGTCCCTTCCGGCCCGGGCGCAGGCGGCGGTCATGCGTTCACGGATCTGTTCCAGGCGGGAGGCGATGTCGGACATGCCGTGGATTTAGGCCACTCGGCCCGGCTGGCAAGGCCGTACCTTCAGATGGCTGAAGCCTGCATTTTTTTCGAGCAGGCCGGCCAAATCTGGTGCAAGCCTGCCGCCGCCCTTTTTCCGCCTGTGAAGCCCTACTACATCACCACCGCCATCGACTACACGAACGCTGCGCCGCACATCGGCCATGCCTACGAGAAGGTGCTCGCCGATGTGATGGCCCGCTTCCAGCGCAAGAACGGCCGCGAGGTGTACTTCCTCACCGGCGTCGACCAGCACGGCCAGAAGGTCCAGAAGAGCGCTGACAAGGCCGGGCTGAGCCCGCAGGAGTTCGTCGACGGCATCACCGAGCACTTCACCGCCCTCTGGGACAAGCTGAACGTGCGCTACGACGGCTGGGCCGCCACCACGGATGAACGCCATAAGCGCGTTGTCCAGGCCATGCTTCAAAAGCTGCATGACTGCGGCCAGCTCTACAAGAAAAGCTACACCGGCTACTACAGCGTCCGCCAGGAACAGTTCCTGACTGACAAGGAGCGCGGGCCGGACGGCGCCTACGGCGAGGAGTGGGGAGAGGTGGTCGAGCTTCAGGAGGAGAACTGGTACTTCCGCCTCAGCGACCATGTCGAGTGGCTGAAAGGCTACATTCACAGCCATCCTGACTTCATCTTCCCCGCCAACCGCGCCAAGGACGTGCTCAACGCCCTCGAAGGTGAGGCCCAGGACCTCTGCATCTCACGCCCGGTGGAACGCCTGAGCTGGGGCATCCCATTGCCCTTTGACGAACGCTTCGTGAACTACGTCTGGTTTGACGCGCTGACGAACTACATCAGCTTCGCCGGCTACCTCGCCGACGAGGTCGGCAACACCGGCCTGCCGGAGTTCGACAGACTCTGGCCTGCTGACGCCGAGATCATCGGCAAGGACATCCTTGTCCCCGCCCACGCCGTCTACTGGCCGATCATGCTGCACGCCCTCGGCTTCCCCGACGAGCAGATCCCGAAGCTGATCGTCCACGGCTGGTGGAACGTGAAGGGCGCCAAGATGAGCAAGAGCCTCGGCAACGTCATCGACCCTGACAAGCTCGCCGACACCTTCACGCCCGACGGCCTGCGCTACTATCTGATGCGTGACATCGCCACCGGCCAGGACAGCGACTTCAGCGAGGAGCGGCTGGTCATGAGCTACAACAAGGAGCTCGCCGGCGGTCTGGGCAACCTGCTCAACCGCAGCCTCAACATGGCGCACAAGTACCGCGGCGGAAAACTGACGCCCGGCACCTATGATGACGACGAAAACAAGGCCTTGCGCCAGACCGTTGCCGACGCCCTGCCCGCCTATGTCGAGGCCATGAACGGCTGGGCCGTTCATGAAGGCATCGCCGCCGCCTGGAAGATCGTCTCCCACGCCAACGCCTTCGTCGACAGCACGAAGCCCTTCTCCCTGGCCAAGGATCCCGCCCAGGCCGCGCGGCTCGACAGCGTGCTCTACCACCTGGCCGAGGCGCTGACCCACGTGACCGTGCTGCTCAGCCCCGTCATGCCCGAGGCCATGGCGAAGGCCCGCGACCAGATCGGCTGGATCAAGCCCGCTGAATTTCATTTCAAGGACCTCGCCTGGGGCCTGCTTCCGGACGAGCACCAGCTCGGCGCTCCCGTGCCGCTCTTTCCCAGGCTTGAGCTTGAGACGCCTCCTGCTGCGTAATTTCTGGTTGGGCGAAGGACGGACTGTTCCCGCGTCGTTCTACCCAGGCTGCCTCTCATGAACCGACACCTGCATCCACGCGCCCTGCTGCCGTCTCCACGGCGGGCAAGGCTGTGGCTGCTGCTCGTTTGGCTGCTCTCCTCGCACGGCCTCGGGCCCGTCCTCATGGCGGCCGCCGCCCAGGCCACGGGCGAGCACATGCTCAAGCTCTGCAGCTCCCAGCACGGGGAGATGCAGGTCGTGCTCGGCCATCAGCGCTGTGATTCGCAGCCGGCGATGGAGAAGGAGGGCGCACGTCCGGCGGCCGCGCCCGCAAAGCCCGACCACATCATTCAGCTCCGCTCCGTCGAGGACGCCTCTGCGCAACCCAGGCGGACGACGCCCCCGCAGGCGGCAGCGCCTGCCCTCATTCCTCCGGCCTTCGAGCCTGCCCTCAAGCCCCTGCCTGACACCTTCACCCTGGGCCTCAAAGCCCGGCATCAGCGCACCCCAGTCTGGTCAGCCGGCCCTCACGTCAGGGCCAGCCGCACGGTGATCCTCTGCTGAGAGGCCCGCCTCCAGCCCGCCGGGATCCACGAACGGGGATCCTTCCACGCGTCACGCATGACCATGCCGTGAAACCGCGCCTTCAACCCCATGCCTAACCTTTTCTATATCATGAAATCCCTCCCCGCCCTCCTCACCGCCTCCCTCCTCCTTCTCCCCCGCCTTCAGGCCTCCGCCGATCCGTTCACCGTCCAGTCCCTCGTTCAGAAGGCCCTCGGCACCCATCCCGAACTCCGCTACTACGAAGCCCGCGTCGAGGCCGCGAAAGGCGGCAGGGAGAAGGCCGGTGAAATCAAAAATCCCGATCTCATGACCGGCGTCGGCAACTGGCGCGTGCGCGACCTCGAAACCAACGGGCTCAGCGACGGCCCCACCTGGGCCGTGCAGCTCACCCAGACCTTTGAATGGCCCGGCCGCCTCTCCCTGCGCAAGGCCATCGCCCAGAAGGACATCGAGCTTGCCGAACTCGGCCTCGAACAGTTCCGCGCCGCACTCGCCGCCCGCGTCAGAAACCTCTCCTGGAAGATCCTCGCCGCCCAGGAGGAAACCCGCGCTGCGGAGGAGGTCTCGGCCCGGTACAAGGCCCTCGCCGACGTGCTCCTGCAGCGCGACCCCGCCGGCGTCGCTCCGAAGCTGGAGGCGCGGATCGTTCAGGCCAATGCGCTCAACCTTGGCGCCGCCGCCACCGCAGCGCGCAACGAACTCGCCTCCGCCCGCTTCGAACTGAACCAGCTCCTTGGCGAAAAGCCCGGCCAGCCCCTGGAGATCAGGATCGAGAAGCTCACGCTCAACCCGCCGCCGCCGCTGGAGGCCCTGCTGGCGGAGGCGCGGAGAAAAAACTTCGACCTGCGGGCGCGCATCATCGACGTGCAGCAGCAGGGCTTTGAGGTGAAGCTCGCGGAGAACGAACGCTGGCCCTCGATCAGCGTGGTGCCCTACATCCAGCGGCAGCAGAACGCCACACGCGAAACCCAGGTCGGCATCGGCGTCTCCATCCCCCTGCCCCTCTGGAACCGAAACAAGGGAGCCATCGACACCGCCAAAGCCCGCGAGGTGCAGGCCGACGTCATGCTCACCGCCCAGATTCGCCAGCTCGAGCGCGATGTCGCCGCGCAGGCCAGCCATTACCAGATTCATGTCGAGGAGCTCGCCAAGTGGCCGGCGGACACGCTGGAAAGCTTCCGCGCCGCCGCCGCCGAAGCGGATGAGCACTTCCGCCTCGGCGCCCTGCCGCTCTCCACCTACACCGAGCTGCAGCAGCAATACCTCGACAGCGTGAAGGCCGTGCTCACCTCCCAGCTCGCCGCCGTCGAGGCCAGGCTGGAGCTCGAGCAGCTCACCGGGACGAAGCTGGACAAGTAAACCCCAACCTCATCCGCGTCCCCGCCACGCTCCGCGCCCATGCTTTCCCACCTTCTTGAGTTTGCCCTCCGGCAGAGGACCGTCGTGCTCCTCGCCACGCTCGGCCTGCTCGCCGCCGGCATCTTGGCCCTGCTGCACCTGCCCATCGACGCCGTGCCTGACCTCACCGGCCCCCAGGTGCAGGTGAACGTCAACGTGCCCGCCCTCGCCCCTGAGGAGTCCGAACGCGCCGTCACCCGGCCCATCGAAATGGCGCTCTCCGGCATGCCCGGCGTGCTCGACTCCCGCTCCATCACCAAGTTCGGCCTCAGCCAGGTCACCGTCGAGTTTGAGGACGGCACGGACATCTTCCGCGCCCGCCAGCTCGTCGGCGAACGCCTCACCGCCATCCTGCAGGACCTGCCGCCCGGCAGCGAACTCAGCCTCGCCCCCATCAGCACCGGCCTCGGCGAGATCTTCTACTACACCGTGCACTGGAAAAAGGACGCCAGGGAGCGGCCCGCCGATGAACGCGAAGGCCTGATGCGGCTGTGGGAGACTCATGAATACGTGGTGAAGCCCATGCTGCGCACCGTCCAGGGCGTCGCTGAAATCAACAGCAACGGCGGCCACCAGCGCCAGGTCACCGTCGAACCCATGCTCGACAGGCTGAAGGCGGCCAACATGACGGTCGGCGAGCTTGCGGACATCATCCGCGGCAACGTCGAAAACGCCGGCGGCGGCGTCATCAGCCGTGATGGCGAACAGCTCACCGTGCGCAGCGTCGGCCGTGTGAGCACGGCGGAGGAGATCGCCAGCCTGCCTGTCAAGTTCGGCGCGGCCGTGCATCCGCTGAAGGTCGAGGACGTCGCCAGGGTCCAGTGGGGTGCTGGCTTTCGCGGCGGTGCGGCCACGATGGACGGAGGCGAGGTCGTGCTTGGCACCATCATGATGCTCATGGGTGAAAACGCCCGCGTCGTCTGCCAGCGCG
>JBIJBP010000126.1:0-15178 GCA_044345155.1 Prosthecobacter sp.
CGCGAGTGTGCTCGCCCTTGTCACAGGCTTTGATGATACGTTCACGCAGATCCAGGGAGAGTGTGGCCATGCATATCCATATCGCACAACTCCACCAATAAGCCACATTATTATTTAAAATGCTCTAGCCGCCCAGATTTTCGTTTCCTTGCCCGTTTCTGCAGCGCCTCCGGCCCGCGCCAAATCTTTTGCTTTTCACGCCGTGTCCGCCTCTGTGTCCTCGTGTGCGGTCGCCTCAACCAGTTTGCCAAGCTCCCTGCCCTCTCCCTCGCCGGCAGGAGCCTCGGCCTGGCCCGGCGCAAGTCCAAGGCCCGTGAAGACCGCAGGTCCGCCGTCCAGGTGCTCCACAACATCTGCCCCACGGACTACGCCGACGCCTTCCATCTCGACGCTCGCGACGAACTCGTGCTCGAACGCATGCGCTTCGGCCTGCTGCCCGCCTGGGCCAGAGGCGGCAAGGCCGAGGTTTCCAAAAAGTTCCTGCACACCTTCAACGCACGCTGCGAAAGCGTCTTCGACCTCGCCTCCTTCCGCCTGCCCATCCTGCATCGCCGCTGCCTGATCCCGGTGCGTGGCTGGCATGAATGGCCGTCGCGCTCCGCCCCCTTCTTCATCCATCACCGCGACGAGACTCCCCTGCTCCTTGCCGGCATCTGGGAGGTCTGGGAAAGCGCCCTTCCCGAAGATGCTGCCGACGGGCCTGTGGTGACCTCGATGAGCGTCATCACCACCCCGCCCGGCCGCTACCTGGGCAAGTTTCATGACCGCAGCCCGCTGATCCTGGAGGGCGACGCCGCCTGGCAGTGGCTGCAGCCCGGTCTTTCCAAGGACGACTTGCGTGCGTTTTTCCAGCCCTACGACAGCCCGCTGCTGGAGGCCTTCCGGGTTTCCCTGGCGGCCAATCAGGCACGCAACAAGAGCGAGGAGGTGTTCCGCCCCATCGCAGCTCCAGTTCCCCAGGAGGGCGACGCCCCGGTCATCCTCGAACCGGAGGATGAGGCAATGCCAGGCTTGAAACTGTTCTAAAGAACAGTTATGGTTAGGCCTCATGCTTTCCTCCCGTCAGACCCAAGTCCTCCAGCTCCTCTGGCTTTCTAAGCGGCGTTCCTGGATCCGGCACCAGGTCCCCCTGCTCGGCAGCATCATCGCTGGCAGGCCTGAATTCCAGGAAGGCCGCATCGACGCCTGCATCGACATTGACCCCACCACCCTCCGCCTGCCCAAAAACGCCCGCACCTTCGCCCTCAAGGTCCGGGGTGATTCCATGCGCAACGCAGGCATCCTGGAGGGCGACATCGTCATCATGGAGTTCCGCGAGGCCAGGCATGGCGACATCGTCGCGGCCCTCATCGACGGCGAAACCACCCTCAAGCGCTTCATCGTCCACGAAGGCGTGCCCTACCTGCGCGCCTCCAACCCCAAATATCCCGACCTCATCCCGGCCCGTGAACTGGTCATCCAGGGCGTGCTCATCGCCCTGCTGCGGCTTTCCGAACGCTGAAGGCCATGATCCTGCACTTCGATGCGGATGCCTTCTTTGCCTCCGTCGAGCAGGCGGCCGATCCCCGGCTGCGCGGCCGTGCCGTGGCGGTGGGGGGTGAAAAACGCGGCATCATCGCCTCGGCCAGCTACGAGGCCCGCAAGCTCGGCATCTACACCCCCATGCCGACCTCCCGGGCCCGCAAGCTCTGCCCCGGCCTGATCGTCCTGCCCTGCGACTTCGACAAATACGAGCGCTTTTCCCAGCTGATGTTCAGCTACGCCTACGACTTCACCCCGCTCGTCGAGCAGGCCTCCATCGACGAATGCTACCTCGACCTCAGCGGCGCCCGCCAGCTCCGCGCCGGCGAGGCCGCCTCGAAAATGCAGCGGGCCATCGCCCAGAGCCTGAAGCTGCCGGTTTCTGTCGGTGTGGGCTCCAACAAGCTCGTGTCCCAGATCGCCAGCAAGCTGCGCAAACCCCGCTGCTTCATCGAGGTGTCGCCAGGCTACGAGCAGGGCTTTCTCTGGCCCCTGGAAAACAAATGGCTGCCCCAGGTCGGCCCCCAGCTCGCCACCCGGCTCAACACCGCCGGCCTGCGCAGGGTCGAGCACATCGCCCGGACCCCTGTCGAGGAACTGGCCCTCCTGGTCGGCGGCAGCGCCCCGGCCCTGCACGACTACGCCATGGGTGTGGACCTGCGACCCGTGGTCTGTGATGCCCCGGCCGCCAAAAGCTACGGCGAGCAGGACACCTTCGGCCAGGACACCACCGACACCGCCTTCATTCTCGCCCGGCTGCGCACCATGGCCGACGGCCTGATGCGCCGCGTCCGCGAGGATGGCAAAAGCATCCGCACCGTCACGCTGCGCCTGCGCTACAACGACATGGACGAGGTGACGCGCTCGGTCAGCCTGGAGGAGCCCACCGACCTGGAAAACGATCTCTACCCTCTGCTGCCCGTCCTGCTCAAACGGGCCTGGGAACGCCGGGTGAGCGTGCGCCTGGTCGGCCTGCGCCTCACCAAGGTCTATGATGCCGGGTTCTGCTCCCGCCTCATCCTGGACGTCAGCGATGCCAAACGCGAGCGCCTGCACGCCCTCTCGCTGGTGCTCGACGAGCTAAAGCGGGACCAGCGCAGCATTCTCCGGGGCCACGACCTCTGGCTGCAGCAGGTCCGCCAATCCCCACGTCCGCAGCTGCCCCGCCCAAAACCGGTGACGACCAGTTCCCCGGCGCCCACGAACCGGGTCCTGCGTGAGCGCCCTGGAGCTGGGGCCGGTCCGGAAATCTGGGTGCCCCGGCAAACCGCCACCGCCCGGGCCGCCCTGAACGTGAAAAGCTGCTTCAGCTTCCTGGACTCGACCCTGACCATCCCGGCCATCATCCAAGCAGCTGTCGAGCAGGGCGTGGGCACCGTGGCCCTCACCGACCCCAACCTGCACGCCGCCGTGCCCTTCTTCCAAGCCGCCACCGCCGCCGGTCTGAAGCCCATTCTGGGTGCAGAGCTTCTTTGCGACCGCCAGCCGGTCCTGGCCTATGTGAAAAACGCGCAGGGTTACCAACAGCTCTGCCGTTTGCTTTCTCTAAATAACGGTCAAAAAGTTACAAAGCGAGAGCTTCAGGAGCATGGCGCGGGGCTTTGGATCAGCTCTGACTCTCCTGAATATGTAACGCCTCAAGAGATACGATTCAAAGACTCCGAAGACCGGCAGTTCTTTGATGTTCTGCAAAGTATGAAGACACTGACGCTTCTCAAGGATACCCATCCTCTGAAGCGTCGTGGAGACTTTTCCTTCCGCGCCGACCCGCAGCCTGACTTCGTCGATGAGTGCGAGTTCAGCTTCGATTTCCAGAGCCTGCATTTCCCGCGTTATTCACCTGCCGACGATTCTTCTCCAGGAGCCATACTGCACCGGCTGGCTTTTAAAGGGTTACAAAACCGTTATGGCAAACACTGGAAACGCCACGAAGCCCAGCTTCGCGAGGAACTGGCCATCATCGCCGAGGTCGGTTACGAGGAGTATTTCCTCACGGTCTGGCAACTGCTCCAGGACTGCGCCGCACGCGGCATCCAGTGGATCACCCGGGGCAGCGCGGCCGATTCCCTGGTCTGCTATTGCCTCGGCATCAGCAACGTCTGCCCCATCCGTTTTGAGCTCTACTTCAAGCGCTTCCTCAACCGCGACCGGATGGCTCTCCAGAAGCTGCCCGACATCGACATCGACTTCGCCCATGACGAAAAGGACCGCGTCGTGCAGATGCTCCTGGACCGTTACGGCCCCGAGCACGCCGCCATCGTCGGCGGGTTCAACACCTTCCAGGCCCGCTCCGCCCTGGCCGACATCGCCAAGGTCTTTGGCGTGGCCGAGGGCGAGATCCGCCGCCTGACCAAGCACCTGCCCTGGACAGATGCCCGCCATGCCGCCGATGCCGTGGCCCTCTCCCGGGAATGCGCCGACGCGGCCTGGCAGGAGGAACCCCTGCGCACCGCCCTGCTCATGGCAGGCCAGCTCGACGGCTTCCCACGCCACCCCAAGATGCACCCCTGCGGTGTGGTGCTATCCAGCCTGGCCATCCATCAGCTCACCCCGACCTTCATCAGCCAGAAGGGCTGGCCTACCACCCATTTCGACATGGATGCCGTCGAGGCGGTTGGCTTGATCAAGCTCGACATCCTGGCCCAGGGCGGCCTGGCGGTGTTGCGCGACACCCAGGTCACCCTTTCCAGCCAGGGCGAGAACGTGGACCTCGCCGCTCTGGAAACCGGGGGAACCGGCGGCACGGAAAACCCGGCCCGCAGGGATGCCGACACCTCCCCGGCTCCGCCGCCCTGGAGTGATCCCGGCGTCTGGGAAATGATCGCCACCGGCAACGCCCGCGGCGTCCACCACATCGAAAGCCCCGCCATGACCAGCCTCGCCTGCATGGCCGGCGTGCGCGACATTGACCAACTGGTGGCCATCGTTTCGGTCATCCGTCCCGGAGCTGCCAACGGCCTGAAAAAAGCCCAGTTCGCCCGGCGCGCCCAGGGCCTGGAGCCCATCGACTACGCCCACCCCAGCCTCGCCACGGTCCTGCGCAGCACCTACGGCGTGGTCGCCTACGAGGAGCACATCCTGCAAATCTGCGAGGCCTTCGCCGGGCTCGCCCCGGGCCGTGCCGACGTCCTGCGCCGAGCGCTGGTCAAGCTCGACCTAGGCAAGGTGGAGGAGCTCCGGCTGGAATTCCTCGCCGCCGCCCGCGCCCAGGGCCGCGACGAGGCCAGCATCGACCGCGTCTGGCATCTGGTCGCCGGGTTCCAGGGCTACGCCTTCTGCCGCGCCCACAGCACCGCCTACGCAGTCGAGGCCTACCAGGGGGCCTACATGAAGCACTACCACCCCGCCGAGTTCCTGGCCGGTGTGCTGACCAACGGCAAGGGGTTCTACTCACCCCTGGTTTACACCCTCGAATGCCGTCGGCTCGGCATCGGATTCCTGTCGCCCGACATCAACCAGCCCGGCGACGCCTTCACGGTCGAGGCGCGCATCACGGACCACGGCACGCCCGCCCCTGCCCTGGGCAAATCCATCCGACCACCGCTGCGCAGCATCAAGGACCTCGGCGAGCGCACCCTGGAGCGCTGGCGGCAGGAACTCGCCCGGCTGCCCTTCACCAGCGTGCGCGACTTTTGCGACCGCGTCCGCCCGGACGGCCCCGAGGTGCTCAACCTCATCCGCGCCGGCGCCTTCGACTCCCTCGGCGACACCCGCACCGGGCAGTTCTGGCACGCCCTGCACAGCAGCCACGCCGCCAGCCTGGGGGCCGACGGCCTGTTCAAGGACACCCCGCAGGAGCAGCTGCGCGCCCAGTTTCGCGAAGAACCGACCTACCAGCAGCGTCTGCAGGACGAACTGGAGCTGTTTTCCTACACTCTCAGCGGCCATCCTCTCGATGCGTTTCCGGAGGTGGACTGGCGCAGCTACTGCCCCATCGCAGACCTCCACCGCTACCCCAACCAGCGCGTCACGGTTTGCGGGCTGATCATCGTCAGCCGCTCCCACCTCCAGCAGGACGGCCAGCCCATGAAGTTCATCTCCATCGCCGACCGCAGCGGCATCGTGGAGTGCGAGATCTTCGCCGCCGCCTACCGCGCCTACGGCCTGGCCACTGTCCGCCATCCCGTCGTCCAGGTCACCGGCGAAGTGCGCCCCTTCGACAACGGCCAGGGCTTCACCCTGGAGGTCCGCCGGGTGGAAAAAGCCAGGACGAAAACCCCGCCCGCAGCCCAGCCATGAGCGAGGAAACCACCCGCGCCGCGCCACCTCGGCAGCTCAAGCTCTTCCACTTGGAGAACCCGCTCACCCTGCGATTCGGGAACGAGTTCTTCCGCTCGCTGCCCGAGGGGCCGGGCGTTTATTTCTTCCACGGCAGCGAGGGTCAGTTGCTCTACATCGGGCAGTCTTCCAATCTCCGCGCCCGGCTGGGCAGTTATCGACACGTGGCTGAGGACAGGCATCCACGCCGCACCCTTCGATTGGTGGCAAGGGTGGTCCGCATCGAATGGCAGCCATGCGCCTCGGCTGCTGAGGCCATCGAAACCGAGCGCCTGCTGCTTTGGGAACACCGCCCGCCCTTCAACCGAGCCGGCGTCTGGAAAGGCGATCCCTGGTGGCTGGCCATGGAAGTGGAAGCCAGTCACCTCACGCTTCGACTTCAGCACGAAGCCACACCCGGGAGCCTCGGGCCCCTGCCCCCAGCATCGAGACACCACCTCAGCCCCCTCGTTCGCGCCCTGCTGCGCCTCGCCCACCCAGATTGGCGACTGGCCGACTTCCCTCGCGGCCTCATGGCCTCGGCCCTGCCCCGCGAATGCCGCTTCCAAGTGCCCTGCCCCACCACCTTCGTCGAAAACCTCACCACCGCCATGATTGGCGATTTGACCCCTCTACTTTTCAGGTTGGAAACCCTGCCCCCAGCCCCCACCACCACCGAACAGACCTTTTGGCAGGAAGAACGAGAAACCCTGGCCAAACTCCGCCGCTAGGTGCGTTTGAGTGGGTCACTTTTGACTTCGGCCGGGTTATGGCAGAACCCTGAGACCTTCCAAGGTTTCTAGGCAATCGCCCAGAAGGCGCTCTCCTGCTGCCTTCAAGGCGGCAATATGGGGAGGCTGCGAGGCGAGCAGGCCGTTGATGCAGGTGTGGTGAGCTTCCTCAAGATCCGCCTCGTTCTGCAGGAGTTGACGCAGTCCTGAGCCTGCTCGCGAGGCGAGCTCACGCCATTCTGCAGGAAAGCAGTGCTCCAGCGCTTTTTTCCAGGAGGCAGCCCATGGCCGATAGTCATGCAAATCCGCAAGCGTGGTGATGGCGAGCACTCGCCCCAGGTCTTTGTTGCTGCGCTTGATCGCACGGCCAGCAAACAAGCCACTCATGCGGTCCGGTTTGATTTCGGGATGTTCCAAAAGATTGGCGAGCGCCATCATTTCCGGCCGGGCATAGCGGATGCCAAGCCCGGCAGCAGGCAAGGGATCGAACGCAGCGATGGAAAGGAAGCGGAAGGTGGGAAGACCGAAGTGCCCTTCTGCAAGCTGCAGCCGTGTCCACTCTTTGCCAGTGCCTGCGGCAGATCCTGGGACCGTCAGCAGCTCAATGAACCAGGCTTCTTCAGAATCGGGATTTGCCTCCGGTGGATACAGTCGAACGGCCGGAAGCTGATCCACGGGAGTTTGCTCGTTACCGGGGTTTTGATGATCACCCTGCATTCTCCGCAGCCAGCCGGCATCGAGAAGCTGGCGGGCAATGCATTGCCCCGCTCCAACGGCGGCATGAAACGGTTCCAAGACACAATCCACGTCCTTGGTGCGGACGGCTTTGGTTTCGTCATCGCCGAAAAAGTGATAACCGGCGGCGAGACTGCCGATGATGACAATGTTTCCCCGGCAAGCCGCAGGAACCGCCGCAGAAACCTCCGCGAGGACTTTGGATGGCGTGATCTGGCTCATGGTTTCACTTTGGAGGTGAGGTGTTCGACAAACTCCAGCGCCTGGGATTCCAGCCGCATTTGATGGAGATCGAGCAGGCACTCCACTTCATCTGCCCAGCGGATGCCCTTTTCTGGCGGGCTGAAAAAAGGCTCTGGTCGGAAGAGGGTGTGCACGACGACCTGGCAAGGTTCACCGTGTCCGGCGGGCTTCAATGCCGGATCGAGCCGACGAAGGAAGTCTGGCGGGCCCGCACTGCGTCGCGCATGCACCACGAGATCCAGTCGGGGAGTGCCCACCAGATCGAGTCCGGGCAGGTGGTGTCTGGCACCAAGAACGCCGGCGACGGCAATGTCATCACGTCCAAGCTCGCGGAGACGATCCAGCAAGACTTCTGGCGGACGGGGACGCCCGGACGGGTCCGTGAACCCCTGGCTAGCGCGGGCTTTGTCAGATTGGACGACCAACTGGAACCACGCTTCCTTCGGAAACTCGCTCAGTTCAACACGGCGATCCGAGTGGCGGATCAGGCGGGGTTCGAGCCGCTCGAGGGCATTTGAGATGGTCGGATACGTAAAGCCCGTCTGTTCGGCGAGTTCCTTCGATGTCAGAGGACCGGACTTCCGAAACCAATGGACGAGGAGTACACGAAGAACGTCGAAAAAGGCTTCCGAAGGACGGCGCACCGGGCGATTAGCACTTTGGCGGACACGTTCACTGACGGGCTCAATGCAGTTTTGCTCGATACCGTTCAGCGGTCCAAGAACCACATTGGGAATGCCTTCGTGCCGGATGACGAGTGTGATCCGCCCCAGGATTTCAGGGCGGAACAGGGGCTCGATGCCATGCCATTCCTCCCGCAGCCGATCATCGCTGATCAGAGGCTCGTCGAGAATCAGAACGCCGTGAAACTTGCTGTCCAAGGTCAGGTTTTTGGCCAACCCCATGAGCGTCGAGCGGAAGTGACGAAAATCCCGCAGATCGTTCAGGACCTCAAAAACACTGTTTCCAATCAAGGCATCCGCACGGAAGCCGAGGCGGTTTCCGAGTTTGGGCTGATATTCCAGATCACTCACGAAGTTAAAGTGCGACCTTTAAATTAAACTCGCAACTAGAAATTAAACTCGCACATTGATTGCCCTGAAGCGGACAGCTTGAGCGGTTTGCGAATGGCTGATCACGCCCCCGACAGTAATGATCAGAGCAGCCGTGGGTCGAAGGAGAATGGCTGGGGCTTGCCGATGATGATCTTTTTGAAGTCGGGATGCGCCGGATTGAACAGATAGTTGGGCTCTGCCTGAATGATGACGCTCGGAAGTTCCAGCACTGCGGAGCGGGATTCCTTGACCCACAGATCGCCTATCTCGGCGGTGGAAGGCGGCGGCGGTTCCTCTGTCCAGTCAGCAGGCAATTCAGACGCTGCTACGGTCTCTACCAGTACCTCGTCGAAATCGATCGGGATGGCGACATACTTGAAAGCCACGGGTGGGTTAAGGTGAACCAGGTTTTCAAGAGCCGCGAGAGCAAGGGTTGCGCTGGCGTAAACCAGACGAGTTCCTCGCGAGTTCCATCGCCCGCCAAAGAGCCGTGCTCCCTCGCCGTCAAAGGCGGTGGCGGAATGCCTTTCCTTCACGATACGCCAAGCCCGTCTCATCAGGAATAGACTCCGTATTCGATTCGGCCGAGGAGGTTCTCGACCTCACGTGCCCCGATCTCTGTTTTGGCATAATCCAGCGGCACGGCGCCGCCGAGACCGACCTGAGGGGCATTGAGCCATTGTTTGGCGGAGTCCTGATCCTCGAAAACTTTGAATGCCTGTCCCAGCAGCCGTGCATAGCGCAATACGCGGTCTGAAACGGCGGTCGGCAGTTTGCTCGCATCGCCCTTCCGCCGGTGAAATGTGGCCTTTGAGATGCCGAGCATGGGAGCCAGCCTCTCGGCCGGCACGGCGAGACTTGCCTGCAAGACCTGCAGTTCCCGGAAAGGCAGGCCCGCCTGGAGTACTTCCACAAGCTTCGCGGGTGTGTATTGGTTCGAAGTAGATTTGCCGGAGGAACCCCGCACGCAAAAGTTGACGACTCCTTCGCCAGAAAATTTTCCGCCCGCCATGCGATGAAGCCTGCGGCGGGCAGTCGTTCGCGAAGCAACAACCTTTGATTTTGTTTTGGCAACAGTTGTTTCCATTTGCGTTTATTTTTAGTCTCATCTGAGACTCACGTCAATCATGGAATCGCTTCCTTCATGACACCAAAACCCAGCGGCCCTACTCCAACCGCTCGATGCGAATCGGGGATTCCGACTGGCCCCCTCCCTCAACGAAGCACAGGGGGTGCCAGTCTCCAGGTACGAGTCGGTAACGTTCGGGCATGGGGCCGATTGGAAGATCTCGGGGGGCTAACGCAGGAGGATTGTCTTCACCTGCCAAAGACCGCGCCAATTCAAACAGCGGGTCACAGGCGTCAAGGCCCCGACCGTCTTGTTTTTGCACTCTTGCCAAATATCGTGCCCCACACAGCCAAAAAGGGTCAGCTCATCCACGCGAGCTCTGCGGCGGCCCTAAGGCCTACGGACTCATCACGGCCAAAACCGACGTGGCTTGAGCTGACACGGAAATCATTCCCAATTTTGATCACTTCGCAACACAACTTTCATCCCTTGCCTTCAGTGGCAGTATCCTCCCGGCAGAATCCCGAAGGGATTTGGGATCGACCGACATCGCGTAGCGTTTGTCTTTGTTCAGGGGCAGTTCGTCATCCCGGAACTGCCGGGGATCGGGCAAACCTTCCTCCCAGTTGATCTGGAGCCAGGGATCCTCGGCTGGATTGCCATTGCCTGTTCTTGGGACGACCTCCAGGGCAGGCTTTTCGAGCCAGGACTCCACACTGAAGCTCGGCGAACTCGCCCCTGTTGCGAGGTTCTTCAACCAGGCCCCTGCCCTCTTTTCAAGTGTCTGTCGATCTTTGCGAAAATGCGGCGACCTCGGGGGGCGGGCTGCCAGGTCGGTGAATGTGTTGAAAACGGCATACGCATTGTTCCCGACCTCGCTTCGGTAGGCCGCCAGCCGGCCCTCGATCTCCAGCCAGAGGTCCCTTCGGGCTCGCTGGCGCAGTGGCTTGTCCCCAGGTCTTTCCCTGGCGATCCTCAGCACTTTTTCCAAGGCGAGGAGCGACTGCTCCACCGTGAGCCCCAGGTCTCGCACCGCTTCCAGGAAGCCCATGAACGACTGCCATTCCTTCTCCAAGTTCAGGACACGTGTCGAGGATCGCAATTGCCGAAGGGCTCGACGCTCATGGTTGGCCCGCACCTGCGCCACCTGTTCCTCCAAAATCACCCCGTTGCTGCAATAACGGCGCAGAAGCCCAAAGTCGAAGCGCAACGCCCTGGAGGTGTTGAAGCTGTTGATCACCCGGATCATCGGCGAAAACTGCTCGTTCGGCCCCCAGCCGGAGCCCACGAGATTCATGAGGTGCGCCCGATGCACGAGGTCGATTTGCGCATAGGACAAGCTCTTCACGGTGGCATTACGAAAAACCATCCACTCGGATGGGTCCAAGTCAGGGAACGCGCCGGCGCAGACTTCAAAGGCCATGTCGATGGCCTGCCGGTTGGTCACGACACAATATCCCCTTCCCACCACGCTCAGCACTTTGCCTGTGCTTCGATTGATCAGCGCTTTCTTCGAAGAAATCGGCAGCACTTTTGTGCCATCCCCTCCCCACAAGGCCTGCACGGGGACTTCGTCCACCTCGAACAGCAGGGGTTTCAAGTCTTCATCATTCATCGTTTCCGGTGTGTCTCCATGGTAAAGATTGGGGGGCAGATTCACGGTTTTTCAGGGGGCGGCGCGGAATCGCTTCCCACGAAGCGTTCCCCGCTCAATGGGCTGGGCCCATCCCAGCGATAAGCGACCAGCGCCCCGTCTCCGGCGGCACTGAAATCCAGGCAGGCCACGTTTTGACGAAACGGCTCGCGAGGCAGTTCCGTCGGCAGCCAGTAGTGGCCGAAAAAAACCGGCTTCTCCGAATCCGGGTAATGGGGGATGGCCTGGATCACTTCCTCGGGCACGCGTTCAGGGAGGTCCACGGGCAGCGGCATCGCCAGCTCACCGAATTCAGCCCGCTCCGGCAGATTCCACCACCGAACGCGAAGCTGCTTTCGCCGAATGCCTTCCTTGTCGCTGAATTTCATGCCACGGGGCAGGTCGATTTCGGGGCCCTTCAAAAGCAGGTCCACCGCCTTCCCCTCCCGCGAATTCTTGACTGCACTTGCACGGAGAAATGACTCATCCTCCAGGGACTGCCCCTGCACCCATTCGATGCTTTGCTGATCCCAGCAGGCATGAACGGCCCGAAACCCCTCGTGCTCCCAAAACAAGGGCAAACGCCTCATCCAGGCCAGCCAGTCCTGCCACTCCTCGTCCAAACCCCGGAATTGCGCCAGGGTCGCACGCATGCCCTTCTTGTTGTTGCCTCCGTGGTCCCGCAACCAGCGCCCCGTTTCGTCTTTCGAAAAGTAGCGCACGGCGTTCAACTCGTGGTTGCCCATGATCGCCAGCGCATTTCCGCCATCAACCATGGCACGAACCGTTTGGAGCACCTCCCTGACCTGAGGCCCTCGGTCGATGTAATCGCCAAGAAAAACCACCTGCCTGCCTTCGGGATGCCGGAAGCCCCCTGCGTGGGGCAGGTAACCCAGCTTATGCAGCAGGCTCCTGAGCTTGAAATATTGCCCGTGAATATCCCCGATGAGGTCGAATCCAGTTTTTTTCATACGCTTGCAGCTTCGATTAACAATGAAGATTTAAAAGTTGTGTGATTGCGCTATATTTAACTACTAAGTTATGTTTGAAAATCTTCTTGGCAAAGCCGGACTGTCTCTGGATCGACTGCGTAGCCTGACAGAAGTCGATGAGGCTCAATCCATCACACAGGCCGCGAAGGGTGACCTCAGCCGACAGGCCTTGATCAGCCGGCAATTGCGCGAGCTGGAGGAGTATTTCGGGGTGGAATTGACGGAGAGGCAAGGCCGACGACTCCAGCTTTCCCCGGCGGGCCGAAGGCTCGCAGGACTGGCCCGCGAGCACCTACGCGATCTGGCTGATTTTGCCCGTGAACAGGCCGGGGCCTCAAAAACCTTTCGGTTAGGTGCCGGTGCCAGTGTGCTCGAATGGTTGGCCATCCCGGCAGCCAGAGGCATTCGAAACGCCCTGGGCAACGCCACCCTTCAGTTCACGACGCGGCGCAGCCGGGAACTCGTGGAGGCCATCCAGGAGGGCCAGCTGGACTTCGCCATCGTGCGCGAGGACGCCCTGCCCGTGAGTGCCTTGAAGCTGACCCTTCAGCGGCTTCGTTTTTACCTCTGCATCCCCCGCCCCTTGCTGACCGACCTGGGTGCCGTGCCCCTTCGTGACCTGGCGAAGCTGAAAGGCCTTCCCATGGCGGCAAACGCAGGCGGCGGGCAGCTGGACACCACCTTTCGAAAGGCCATGGAGTCCGTCCTTGGTGAGTTCAGCCCGGACTATGAGTGCGACTCCCTTCTCCAGGTGAAGCAACTGATCGAAACCGGCGCCTGCGCTGGTGTCCTGCCCTGCATCGGCCTGGCAGGCCTGGATGCAGCAACCGTTTATTGGCAGGAATTCAAGCCCATGAAGGACTACGGCCGCCCCCTGGTCCTGCACTGGAACGAACGCCACATGCGGAGGCGCCAGGTCAGCGAGTCCACCATCCGGGAAGTGGGCCAAGTCCTCTACTAAAAATATAAGACAACCGTTGTTAAATTTGTCGGCTTATGTGCAGAAACTGTGAAAATAAGCATCAAGCCCGCTTGGTGTGCAATCTTTCAAAAACGCCCTAAATTTTAAAAACTAGACGATGAAAAGTTGACGATCTTCACACGTTGATCATTTTGCCCAAATTCAGAACCTCGCTAACAAAAGAAAGCTCATCTGAAAGGTCTATTTCTGGTCGCTCTTTTTGTATAAATTCAAAATTAAACTCATCATGAATACTCACTTAAGGCTAACCCTTCTTGTGTTAACTGGATGGTTTGCGCTATTACAGCACCCCATTTTACATGGTGCCGGAGTAGCTGCATACAAAGAACAGCCCTTTCATTCTGATAGCATGGCCAAGCCTCTTGTGTATGCAAGAATAATCAATTCAACACCCATTGACATTCATTTAGATTTAGGAACAAGGCAAACAGCTCTAGAGCGTAGCAAAATTGCGGCAACAATAGAAATCCCAGAGCAGCCAGTGGATATACGCAGTGAGTCCGAATTAGATCCAGTTCGCGCCAAATACGAAGAGCTAAAAAGTTTTGCTGATCGTTACACGAAATGTGCTGCGATCCTGAAGCCTTACATTGATAACTATTCAAAAATTATCGTTAGATTCAATAGCGGTGAAATACTTTACAGTAAATCTTGGATAACTAAGGACTATTATGCCCTCATTTTAAAACGTCAGAAGGAGGCAGATGAGGCATTTCGCAAGCAGCAAAAAGCAAGAATGGAAGAAATGCGCATTGAGCGTGAAAAGGAAGAGGCATTCGCAAAAAGTCAGAGGGAAAAAGGCTTTGAATTGTATCGCAATGAATGGCTCCCGCGCGCCGAAGCATTAAAGCGCCTTAAAACTGATCGGGAGGAACTTATTGCTTGGGAAAAAATAAAAGCAAAATCGATACTCTCATCGGTTTACAGCATTTTCCAAGTTCTCGACAATGGCATGCTAATTAAACCGCACCAGGGACAGCTTGAAAACTCAGGGATAAATGTTGAGATAGCATTTTTAAGCGGAGTTATAGAGTCGGCAGCTGCTGATGGGGATCTTTACAAAGGAGATCTTTATTGGTGCGGTAACTATAGTTACCAAACAAAAGGAGGAAGCGACTCTACAGTAAATGCTTATTGTCTCGATAAAACAGAAGCAATCAAAAAGGTGCGACAAATTTTATTCGAGAGCGAAGAACACGAAGAAAAAGGTAAAGCAGGTGAAAGTAATCCCAAGATCGCATCCGAGCTACCCGAACCACTCAAAGGTGCTGAAAGCAGTGGCTCCGGCTTTTTCGTCGGAACCGAAGGCTATTTTGTGACAAACGCTCATGTCGTTAATGACGCCAAAAGCATTTTTATCTATTATAATGAAGGCATGCATCCGGCTGAGGTCGTTAAAGTGAGCAAAATCGTTGATCTTGCGCTTCTCAAGGTTTCCTTGAAAGTTATTGGCCTCGAAATTTCCGGCGATGAACCACAACCTGGAAATGATGTTTTTGCATTAGGCTACCCAGCTCCACGTCTTCAAGGCTTGGATGTTAAAGTAACCAAAGGTGTGATATCCAGCACCAAAGGTTTGGATGATGACGACACTCAATTCCAGATTGACGCTGCAGTCCAGCCTGGCAACTCCGGAGGTCCTCTATGCGATTCAACAGGCCGTGTGATTGGGGTCGTTGTCGCCGGCTTGAATCAAATCGCGGTTGCAAATGCGGCTGGCTTTATACCTCAAAATGTAAATTATGGCATCAAAGCCAATGAAGTAAGTGCTTTGCTGAGGACAAAATCAATCAAAGACTCCGTGCCCAATGACGCAGGAATGAAAGCCGATAATCAAGCAAACGTGATCAAGATGGCATCAATGTAGTGCTCCCCTCAAAGTTGGACAAGTGCCAGTGTTGTTCAGGCGGCTTGTTTGTGGGGTGTGTTGCATAGGGTGAGGTAGGTTTGGCGTGGGGTG
>JBIJBP010000125.1:0-15335 GCA_044345155.1 Prosthecobacter sp.
AACCGCCCGGCTGCGGATTTGGAAATCCGCGCCCCGGGCGTGGATCGGAACGGAGCGCGGAACTCCGCTTCCGCAGCATCGCGAACGCGGGGGCAGCGTGGGGGAACCTTTAGTCTTCTTCGAATCTCTGGGCCTGTCCCTTCATCGTTTTAAAGGGGGCGGCAGGAAGGCTTCGTGCGCAGAAGCGAACCGCCCGGCTGCGGATTTGGAAATCCGCGCCCCGGTGCGTGGATCGGAACGGAGCGCGGAACTCCGCTTCCGCAGCACCGCGAACGACAGCCTCAAGTCCATTCCTGAAGCCGTTCCGGGAAGGGGCAGTCCTTGCAGGCGCTGTCATCCTGAAGGCAGAAGTCCTCGTAAAGCTGAAGTAGACCTTGCTGGTGGTGCAGCTTCTTCTGAAAAAGAGCCGACCGCGGGGCGTCGCCAAAGAGCCGCAGCGAAGCCCGGGCAACCTTTTGGTTATTCAGCATGGCGGCCAATTCCAGGTATTCGGCCCAGAGCCGGGTTCGTTCCGGCATGAGCAGCGGGTAGGCGACATTCGCCAGCATCTCCTGGATCCGGGATTCACCCACAAGCGCGAGCGGTTTGCCTGCTGTGTCCGCCAGAAGGGTGTAATGATTGTTCCAGAACGGGTGGGAAAGGCCTGACAAGGCGTCCTTCCAGGCGGCCTGGCTCCATCGTGAGGCCTCCATCAGCGGTGCCGACACCCGGCTCCAGGCGGCGAGCATGGCGGTCAGGGCGCCTAACCGACGTTGTGGATGATTGCCCGGGCGGCTTCCTGCGATTCTCCAAGGGGGCAGCTGCGCCGGGGCAAGCCAGCGGCTGCAGGGCTCCCGCAGCCTCCACCATTCCTGCCAGAGTTCGCGCAGATAGTGGCGCGTTTCGGACTCGGTGTCTTCGAAGCGCACGGATTCCAGAAAGCCGCTGACGCCGAAGAGCAGGGCCTCGCGGCTTTCTGATGAGGCAGCAAGCAGCCGTTTCAGGGGAAGCCGTTGGCTGAGCAGCAGGAAAGCCTGCTGGTTTTGACGGTAGCCCAGGGCCTGGGCCAGCGCCTGATAAAGGGTCTGGGCCCGCCCCTGGGCCTCAATGCTGCGGTGAAGACGACGTGATTTCTTTTCCAGGCGGTATTGGGCGGCGCTTTCGAGGAGCGACTGCACCCTGGCGTCGTCCATGCTGCGCAGCGGAATGCCACAGCGCCCGAGCCTCGCGGCCGCCAGCCCGGGAATCGGACGCGCCGATGCATCCAGCAGGCTCAGGTTCAGCCGGACCTGGGGGATCTCCTCATGACGGAAGTTGCGGGTGAAGAAGCGCTCCTCTGGCATGTTCAAAAAGAGGTGCAGGATGACGCCGGCGTAATCCGGGTTGGAGCCGTGGTTGTGGCGTTCCCAGTCGCGCGCGTCGGGATCCAGTTCGATCGCCCCACGGCGTGTCTTCCCCTCATGTTCGATCACGCATTCCGCGAAATCCGGGCCCGCACCGGAATTCCAGACGCCAAAGTCCACCACCTTGACCGCCTGTCCGTCGGAGGTGACGAACTCCCTGCCGAAGGCTCCGGCGAACCAGAGGCTCTGCAAGTCGAGTTCCGAAAGAGGAACGTCCAAACCCGGAAGCATGGAGGGTGCTTCTTCCAGTCCCGAAAAAACAAATTCTTTGAAGCGAGAGTACCGATCAGCGAGAGGCAGGGGAGTCATCACGATCGGTGCCGGGTTCAGGTTCAGTCCCAGCTTAGGACATCGGTTAACGAAAAGTGTGCCAGCGACTCCTTCTGGCGCCAGGCGCCGGTGAAGTCGAGGTGCCGGGTCATCGGGCCGGGGGCGACGATGCAGCGCATGCCCGCCGCCATGGCCGCCTTAAGGCCGTTCAGGGAGTCTTCAAAGATGACCACTTCGTCCGGTGACAGGCCCAGGCTTTCGGCGGCGTGCTGGAAGAGGCTGGGGTCGGGCTTCACCTTGCCGGTGTCATCGACGGTCGAAAAGCTGTCGAAGTGATCGTGCAGGGACAGCTGATCCATCCAGGAGTCGATCCACCAGCGCGGGCTGCTGCTGGCGATGGCGGTGCGCAGGCCGAGTTCACGGGCCTCGGCCAGGCGGTCTCGCACGCCAGGCAGCGTGGTCAGGCTTTTGCGCAGCTCGGCCTCGCGGGCACGTCGGGTCACCTCGACGGCGTCCCATTCAAAGCTGCGGCCCGTCAGTTGCTCAAGGTCGCGCCTGGGATCGTAGCTCGTGCTGAAGTCCGTGCCCACGACCTGGGCATAGCGTTCGACGGGCAGGTGATGGCCGTGTTCGTCGAAGATTTCCTTCCAGGTCAGGTAGCCGGTGCTCTCCGTGTCGACGACGAGTCCGTCGAAGTCGAAAAGCACGGCGCGGATATGGGCGGGCATTCGGGCGTTGGCGGTCTAGGTCCGATGATCAGAGCAGGCCCAGCTTCTGCAGGGTGGCCTTCAGTTCCGCCAGCTTGGCGTCCTCCAGGGCGACCATGGGCAGGCGCAGTTCGTTGGCGCAATGGCCTGCCAGGGACATCGCCGCTTTGATCGGGATCGGGTTGGTGGAGAGCTTCAGGAAGGCGGCGAGCAGCGGATAGTACTGATGATGCAGCTTGCCTGCTCCCGCGAAGTCACCCGCCAGGGCGTGCTTTACCATGTCACTGATCTGACGGGGAATCAGGTTGGATGCCACGCTGACCACGCCGACCGCGCCGACGGCCATGAAGGGCAGCGTCAGGCTGTCGTCGCCGGACAGGATTTCAAAGCTGGCCGGCAGGATCTGCTTCATCTGGTTCACGCGCTCGGGATTGCCGCCTGCCTCCTTGATGGCGCAGATGTTCGGGCAGGTCTCGACGAGACGGACCAGCACATCCAGGCCGATCTCGATGCCGCAGCGGCCGGGAATGCTGTAGAGCATGATCGGCAGCTTGGTGCTTTTTGCCACGGCCTTGAAATGCTGAAACAGGCCTTCCGGCGTGGGCTTGTTGTAATAGGGGGCGACCTGGAGGATCGCGGTGGCTCCTGCGGCCTCGGCCTCCTCGGTCATCTCGACGGCTTCCCGGGTGCTGTTGGAGCCGGTACCCGCCATGACAACGCCACGGCCCTGGGCAAACTCGGCGGTGAGCTTCACCACGCGCTCATGCTCTTCATAATCCAGCGTCGGCGACTCCCCAGTCGTACCGCAGGGCACCACGCCGGTCACGCCGTTGGCAAACTGGAAGTCGACCAGTTTCTTCAGCGCTTCCTCGTCGATCTGGCCGTTGCGGAAGGGGGTGATGATGGCGGTATGGGTTCCTGCGAACATGGGTGGGAGGCATGCCATAAAGCCGGGTTGCGGATCGGACTACTGAAAATTGAACTCGGAAAACTGAAAAATCGAAATGGGGTGACCCCGAAGCCCCGTCACGCCTGGCTGCTGATCCGAGCGATGGCCCGCCTCCGGCGCAGGCATGGCCGAAAGCATTGCCCGCCAATTCCCGCTTGCCAGACGGGCAGACGCCACTACTCTCTGCGCCCCTTTCTGCCCGACCCTTTCGGGCATTCAACGACCCACCCCAGCCGATGAAAGCCGAACTCGTCGAACAAGCCGCCCAGATCGTCAAAGACCCGCCGATCCTGATCAACATGGTCTCGAAGCGCGTCAAGCAGCTCAACAGCGGTCGTTCCCCGCTCGTGGAGCGCCGCCCCGGCCTGCGTGAGGCGGACCTTGCCCTTCTAGAAATCATTCACGGCAAGATCAAGATCGAGGATCTGGCTGACGAAGCCTGAACCTTGTGTTCCGGCGGCTCCGGCCCTGCCGCATGACTGAAGAAATCGCGACCAATCGAAAAGCCCTCCGGGATTATCAGATCCTGGAGCGCTATGAGGCCGGAGTGGAGCTCAGAGGCACTGAGGTCAAGTCCATCCGTCAGGGGCGTCTGAACATCAGCGACGCCTTCGCCCGAGTGGAGCGCGGCCAGGTCTGGCTCTACAACCTCGATATCCAGCCTTACGACAAGGCGAACGGATTCACCCAGCACGAGCCCCGACGCACCCGTCGGCTGCTGCTGCACAAAAAGGAGATCCTGAAGCTCTTTGGAGACACCCAGCAGAAGGGGCTCGCCCTGCCCGTCCTGCGGGCCTACTGGAAGGACGGCCGGGTGAAAATCGAGCTCGGCGTGGGCCGTGGTCGCAACAAGGGCGATCAACGCGAGGCCATGAAGGAGAAGGAGGCCAAGCGCGAGGCCCAGCGCGTGGTGGCCCGTTTTAACGAGCGTGGACGAGGCTGAGATTTGGCGTGACGTGGATTTTTTCCTCGCCGCTCACCACGGGATCCCGCTAAAACCTCGGGCATGATCGAGCTCGAAATCTACGCCCCGGGTTTGCGCCAGGAATCCATCCTGAAGGCCTTCTGCAGCCAGATGGATCTTCAGCCGCAGGTGCGCTACAAGATCGATACCCACCACGACCTGGTCTATTTCGAGATCGACCACCCTGAGCATGTCATGCGCATGGACCTCCTGGAACCGTTCAGCGACATCGGCCTGAGTCCGAGAATTGTCGGGCAGATGCCCGAAATCTGGCAGGTTTGAGCGAGCTTGGAGCCCCGGCATTTGGAACGACGATTGAGCCTGCTCCAGGGTTCGTTGGCGTAGCAGGCTTTCTCTACATGGACTGCGGCAGCCGTGCTGCCGCTTTGCTAAGCCAGCCCTGCTGGCGTGAACGAGCCTGGACTTTCGAGGGCATGACAGATCTGCGCTCCGGTGGTTCGGAGGCTGAGGGGTGGAGCGGAGTCGGGTGCCATCGCAGCAGGGCTGCGGGGGGAAGGCGGCAGCAGGCTGCCGCAGTCCAAAGCGGCTGTCGCCGTCCTGATCACTTTCCGCTCGCCATGAAGATGGGGTTTGCTCGTGGATTCGCCGATGTGGCAGGCTTTCTCTACATGGACTCCGGCAGCCGTGCTGCCGCTTTGCTAAGCCAGCCCTGCTGGCGTGAACGACCCCGGACTTTCGAGGGCATGACAGATCTGCGCCCCGGTGGTTCGGCGGCTGAGGGGTGGAGCGGAGTCGGGTGCCATCGCAGCAGGGCTGCGGGGGGAAGGCGGCAGCAGGCTGCGGCAGTCCAAGGTCCAAGGAGGCTGTCCTGGGCCGCTTCGATGTCCTTTCGTGAGGCCCGATGGATGGACTCAGCTCAGCTCAGCCACGGCGGCTTCCAGGCTGGCGAGATCCTTGATCGAAATCACCTTGGCGGTCTTGTCGATCTTGCCCATGAGGCCGGCCAGGGTGGCGTCGGGACCGAGTTCGATGAACAGTTCGTGGCCCTGGCTGCGCAGGAGCTGCATGGACTCCACCCAGCGCACGCTGCCGGTCACCTGAGCGGTGAGCGTGGCGCGGATTTCTTCCGGGCTCTTCACGGCGCGGGCTTCAAAGTTGCAGACCACCGGCACCGCAGGCTCCTGGATGGCGGCACCGGCCAGCACGGCGGCCAGCTTGTCCTGGGCGCTCTTCATCAGGCGGCTGTGATAGGCGCCTGCCACAGGCAGGGGGATGGCGCGCTTGATGCCCTTGTCCTTCGCCTTGGCGGCGGCGGCAGTGATGCCGTCCGCACTGCCACTCAGGACGATCTGGCCCGGGGCGTTCAGGTTGGCGACGTCAACATCGCATTCGGCGGCGAGTTCGCGAATGGCGCTCTCCTCGCCTCCGAGCATGGCCAGCATGGCACCCTGGGTGCTTTCGCAGGCTTCCTCCATGAAGCTGCCGCGCTGGAAGACGAGGTTCAGGCCGGTGGCAAAATCAAAGGTTCCTGCGGCGGCATGGGCCGTGAACTCACCCAGCGACAGGCCAGCTGTGGCGGCGATCTGCAGGCCGGGGACTTTTTCCTTGAGGATGCTCAGGATGGCGAGGCCGTGGGCATAGAGGGCGGGCTGACAGCGGCTGGTCTTCGTCAGTTCTTCCATAGGTCCTTCAAACATGACCTGGGTCAGCGAATACCCCAGGGCGGCGTCCGCCTGCTCCAGCAGGGCGCGCACGGACGGAAAAGCCTCGGCAAGATCCTTGCCCATGCCGACTTTTTGGGCGCCTTGACCTGCGAAAAGAAGAACTGCGGATTTGGACATAAACAGAACGGGATCGGGTGGACGGTTGAGAATGAACGGGCCGGGTAACCCGTGGGGAGCGAGTATTGGGGCAGGGGATCCGGTCACGCAAGCCCGAGCAAACGACGAATCGCGGGCACCTGGCCGAGGACGGCGGCTTCCAGAAGCCGGGTTCCGGCGGCCATGGCCTCGGCCACGGACATTTCCGGCGGCTTGATGGCCACGGCGAGGTCGAAGCAGGCCTTCAGATCAGGCGAGTCATCGATGGCCCCGGCAAAGGCGGCCACGGGTTTGCCCAGGGCACGCGCCATCTGGGCGACACCGACCGGGCCTTTGCCATGCAGGGTCTGCGCATCCAGCCGGCCTTCTCCTGTGATGACCAGGTCGGCGGCGGCGATGCGTTCGCGGAGCTGAACGGCCTCGGCAACCAGGTCGAAGCCGCTGACCAGCTCCGCCCCGCAAAACGCCATCAGGCCGTAGCCCAGTCCGCCGGCGGCACCCGCACCCGGGATGTCGGCGACATCCTGGCCAAGGTCGCGCTTCACGATTTCGGCCAGCCGTTGCAGGCGGTGCTCGAAGAAATCAAAGCAGGTGACACCCTTCTGCGGGCCATAAACACGCGTGCAGCCCAGGGGGCCGAGCAGCGGGTTGCTGACGTCG
Source organism: Prosthecobacter sp. (assembly GCA_044345155.1). Taxonomy (GTDB): domain Bacteria; phylum Verrucomicrobiota; class Verrucomicrobiia; order Verrucomicrobiales; family Verrucomicrobiaceae; genus Prosthecobacter. The sequence continues at coordinate 6,714 of JBIJBP010000125.1, forward strand.
CAGGCCACTTTCACCGGCACCTGCCAGGGCGACGAGGCGGGGACAATCCGGGCCAGTTGGTCAAGGTCGCGCGGCAGGCATTCCAGGGCCTTGCCGGAGGCGTCGAGAAAATGCAGGCCGAGCGCCTGCGCCATGCCGGTGCCGCCGTCGTTGGTGGCGCTGCCGCCGATGCCGATGAGGATCTTGTGGGCGCCGCGCCCAACTGCGTCCTGCATCATCAGGCCGGTGCCGTAGGTGCTGGCGGTGGTTGGGTCCGCAGGCCGGTCGGCCACCATGGCCAGGCCGGAGGCGGCGCTCATCTCCATGACTGCCTCGGTTTGGGCTTCCGCCGTGACCAGTCCATAGCGGGCGCTGACCGGCCTTCCCAGGGCGTCAAACGCGGAGGTTTCAACCCACTTGCCGCCCAGGGCCGTCACCAGGGCCTCCGTGGTGCCTTCACCGCCGTCGGCGATCGGACAGACGTCGCACGTGACACCGGGAAGCTGCGCCTCCAGGACACGTCGCAGGCTTCCGGTGACCTCGGTGGCGGTGAGCGAACCCTTGAACTTGTCGCTGGCGAGAAGAATGCGCATGGCGGCATGGTTTTAGCGCGAGGCGCGCCCGAGGCAAACGCAGATCGCCCCGGGGGGGCGGTCTAACCAAGGATGAAAGGTTTTTCACCGCGGTGAAAGAGAGCCGGGAGGGAAGCGTTAAGGGGCGGCGTAAGCCTGATCCCCCCATGAAAGTCCTTCTCACCGTCCTCCTGTCCGCGGCCGCCCTGCTGCCCGCCCGCGCCCTGACCCTGCCTGAAATCCAGGCCAAGGCCACGCAGATCGACAAGCTGGTGGACGCCAATCTGGTGAAGCAGAAGATCGCCCCCAACGCCCCGGTTTCCGACGAGGTCTTCGTCCGGCGCATCTACCTCGACATCGCGGGCCGCATCCCGTCCCTGAAGGAGACGACCGACTTCCTGGCGGACAAGGCCGCTGACAAGCGCGCGAAGCTCATTGACGTGCTCCTGGCTTCCGACGGCTACACGCAGAACTTCTTCAACTTCTGGGCCGACATCCTGCGCCTGCGTTCCCAGCTTGCCGTGGGCAACAGCCAGCCCGCCGGCGCGGCCTACGCCAACTGGCTGCGCAAGAGCCTCGACGACAACAAGCCCTACGACGTCATGGTGCGTGAGATGGTCACCGCCGACGGCAAGACCTATGAAAACGGCGCTGTCGGCTTCTACCTGCGCGACTACAACATGCCGCTCGACAACATGGCGGTGACCACCCAGGTCTTCCTCGGCACCAGCATGGTCTGCGCCCAGTGTCACAACCACCCCTTCGACAAGTGGACGCAGATGGACTACTACCAGATGGCCGCCCACACCTACGGCATGACCGGCACGAACGGCCTGAGCAACCCGCTGCTCGCCAGCGCCTTTGGCGGCGGTTACGGCAGCAAGGTCAGCAAGACGAAGAAGGGCAAGAAGGCCCCTGCCATGGCCGCGCTGCCCAAAGGCGTGGAGCGCAAGGACATGAGCAAGGCGATGAGCGAAATCCTGCGCCCGCTCCGCTACAACACCGTCCTCGACCAGACCGACCGCCGCACGCTCGCCCTGCCGCATGACTACCAGTACGATGACGCCAAGCCGAAGTCCGTGGTCGCCCCGGTCATTCCCGCCAGCTTCTCCAAGGATGGCAAGATCGTGAAGGAGGATGAGAAGCCGGTGAACTCCTATGCCCAGTGGATGACCTCGAAGGACAACCCGCGCTTCACCACGGTCATCGCCAACCGTCTTTGGAAAAAGGCGATGGGCATGGGCCTGATCGAGCCCGTGGATGAGATCACCGACTCCACCGTGCCGAGCAACCCGCAGCTCATGACCTTCCTCGAGCAGACCCTGAAGGACCTGAACTACGACATGAAGGCCTACCTCAGCCTCATCTTCAACAGCGCCGCCTATCAGCGCGCCGCCTACAGCAAGGATGTCGAGCTTGGTGAAGTCTATCATTTCCCCGGCCCGCTTCTCCGCCGCATGAGCGCCGAGCAGATCTGGGACAGCATGGTCGCCCTCTACAAGCCCAATCCCGACGCCCCGAGCATCAACGCCCAGATCGAGCGCGACTCCACCGTCCGCCGCATCGAGTGGCTGGACCGCTCCCTGAACGCCCTCACCCCCGCCGAGCTGACCAAGGCCACGGCCGAGGTGGCGCTCAAGCAGAAGGAGCTGGCCGCCGCCGTCCGCAAGGCCCAGGAGGACCTGGCCGAAGCGACGAAGTCCAAGGACGAGGACGCCATCCGCGCCGCGAAGAAGATCATCAGCAACCAGCGCCGCGCCATTGATGAAGCCGCCGAGCAGGTCGTCTACACCACCGGTTTCAGAAAATTCGCCGAGCTGGCCCGGGAAGGGAAGCTGGACGAGCAGGTGAAGGATCCTGAGTTCGCCCGTGAGATCTCCACCGCCATCAAGGGCAAGGAAGGCGCGGACCTGAGCATCGATGAGGCGCTCGCCATCTTTAACAAGGGCCTGCGCACCCGCCTGGAAGCCCAGCAGAAGGCCCGCCTCAAGCGCGATGCCGAGCTGATGAAGGCCGAGGGCAAGGAGCAGCTCACCGCCCTCAAGGCCTGGGAAAACTACCGCGACACCTTCATGATCCGTGCCGCCGATTTGCGCAGCCCGGCCCCGAACGGTCACTTCCTGCGCGAGTTCGGCCAGAGCGACCGCGAGCTGGTCGAGAACGCCAACGAGGACGCCACCGTCGGCCAGGCGCTCATGGTGCTGAACGGCAGAACCTTCACCAACCTCATGAACCCTTACACGATGATCTCCCGCAGCCTGCGCAAGGCGGAGACTGCCGACGAAGCGATTGAGCGCATTTACCTCAGCCTCTTTAGCCGTCAGCCCACCGCCCAGGAGCGCGAGCTGCTGAAGCCCGTGATCGGCAACAACACCGTCACCGGCAAGGGCGACGCCCTCTGGGTCGCGCTGAACACCCGCCAGTTCTATTTCATCCAGTAAACGCAGAGCCGCCGGGCCACCCCTCAGGCCCAGCCCCACCCTCTCAACCCAACGCCACTCTTCGCGGAGTGGCGTTGGTGTTTTTGGGATGAGCGGATTGGAAAAGCAAAGTGGATGAGTGCCTGTGTAGCAAAAAGGTGAGGTCTGGAAGGTCATCCTAACGCAGCCATCCATCGCCAAGGTGAAAGGGGAGGGCTATTTGGCTAAGGCTGAATAGAGAAGGCCCATTGAAGACTTGGGAAAAGCGAAACCTGTCCAGAAACCATACTAAAATTAATCTTGGGTTAAGAATTTAACTTGAATTGTGGGCATGGGGATCTTGGTTAGAAAACTGATTCCGTGACCCTTCAAGCACCCACCAAGACCGAATTCGAAGCGAACCCGGGCTATCTTCCGAGGCAGGGATTCGTGGTGGGCACGTTGAGAAATGACAGGAGTGCGGTGGAACTTGAGCCACACGAACAAAGCCAGCCAGAGGCTGCGGTTAGGGCCATTGAAGCGCAGGAGCGGATCATTCAGACAACCACCGAGCTGAAAAAGGCCCTCATGCACAAGCTCTTCACCGAAGGTTTACCCCGCCGTAGCCTTCCTGACCGGCGTAGCCTCGGCGAAGACGGTGGCGAAGGAGGGCCTCCCCGCCACGAACCCCAAAAACAAACCGAAATCGGCCCCGTCCCCGAAAGCTGGGAGGTGGTGGAGATAGGTGACCTTGGCAAATGCGTCACTGGTTCCACGCCGAAGACAAGCGTGCCTTCATTCTACGACCCACCAAGTGAAGATTTCATTACCCCCGCTGACCTCGGCGCACGTCGCTACATTTACGACTCCGAGAAGAAGATTTTACCCGAGGGTATGGCTATAATCCGTCCAATTCCGAAGAACGCATTGATGTGCGTCTGCATCGGGTCAAGCATCGGCAAGGTTGGCATGAGCTACCGGGAAAAGTCGGCAACGAATCAGCAAATCAACTCGATCATTTGCCGCGAAGGTCGAGACCCCGATTTCGTCTATTTTCTCCTCAGCTACCGCTCTGAATACTGGAAGAGCTTCGCCACGTTCGGCCCTGTCCCGATTCTGATCAAAGGACGACGCTCTTCAATCGTCGTTCCCATTCCGTCGTCGCTTAAGGATCAGCAGGCGATCGCCAAGCCACTCATCGCGCTTGAAGCAAAAATTGAGGCCGCAGGGAAGAAGGCCGCCGTCTTCCAAGACCACTTCCGCACCCTCCTTCACGAACTGATGACCGCGAAGACCCGCGTTCACGAACTGGAGATGACCGCATGAGCGCAGACCCAAAGAAATCACTACTCGAACTCGCCCAAGAATGCGTCAGCAGATCTCCGGTGATCATTCTCGGAAGCGGCGCATCGGCAGCATACGGGATTCCTGGCATGCCGCAGTTGAAGGATCATTTGCAGAAGATCGCCTGTCCGAGCACAGCCAAACCAGACGAGGCAACCAAGTGGGGCGAGTTTCAGGCGAAGCTTGCCACAACTGACCTTGAGACGGCACTCAATGAAGTCCGATTGCCAGAATCTCTGACGGGACTCGTCGTCGAATCCACCTGGGACTATCTAGCACCTTTCGATCATCAGGTGTTTGAAAAGGCGATTCTTGACCCCACCCTCTTCCCGCTCACCAAGCTCTTTCTCCACCTGTTCAACAGCACGCGGAAGGAAATCCATGTCGTCACCCCGAATTACGATCGAATAGCAGAATACGCTGCGGATGCAGGGAAGTTGGTCCACTACACTGGATTCAATTACGGACACATTCGGTCACGAGCCATTAACGGAAAACCTAGAATTCAAGTCGGCACCTCAGCATCCAGAACGGTGAACGTCTGGAAGGTTCACGGCTCATTTGACTGGTTTCGCGATAGTGACGGGGTTGTCTTTGGACTGCCTATTTCGAACGAACGCCCTCGGAGCGTGATTCCAGTCATTATCACGCCGGGAATTGAGAAATATCGCCTCACCCACGACGAGCCTTTCCACTCCATCAAATCAGAAGCCGACAAAGCACTGCAAACTGCGGACGCTTATCTCTGCATCGGCTATGGATTTAACGATAACCATTTGCAAACGACCCTTGTTGAACGGTGCCGCGAAAAGGACGTTCCGCTTGTTCTCTTGACCAAAACAATTTCGCCAACTGCGAAGGCGTTTCTAAACAGTGGAAAGTGCGGCAAGTATCTAGCAGTCGAAGAATCCCCCTCCGGCTGCCGCATCTTTACTAAGGAGTTCCCTGTTGGCGAAGACATCGCAGGGGCTCCAACATGGCAGGTAGGTGAATTTCTAAAACTGGCAATCTAATGAGCATCTTCAAATACAACGACACCGACGCCCTCGGCAGGGTGAAATCCGTTGATACGGCAATCGTCATAGTTCACGTCGCCGATGTGGAGCGTCTTCGAAAGCTGCAAGTCAATCGACTAGCCGTTCTCCAGAGCAGCCGCCCTGGCCAACATTTGATCGGGATTATTCAGAAGATCACTCGAAACTCGGTGGAAGCCAAGGAGATCGTCGAAGCCGAAGGTGACGAGGGGGAACTCAAGGCGGAAGGAGAGCTGAACTTGGTCAGGATTACTCTTATTGGCACGATGGTCGACAAACGGGGAACTGAATCGAATGTGTTCCTTCGCACCTTGGAAACCGTCCCTGAAATCGATGCCAACTGCTTCGCCGTTGAGGGCGAGGCTTTGACGAACTTCATGCGGGTGGTCGCCAATATATCGGGCGACGGAGAGAGATTGTCGCTTGGTCACTACACCCTGGATGAAAAAGCTGAGGCATTCCTAAACGGGAACAAATTTTTCCAACGCCACGCGATCATCGTTGGTAGCACCGGTTCAGGAAAATCGTGGACCACTGCCCGCGTGCTTGAGTGCATGGCCGGATTGTCCAATGCCAACGGGATAGTTTTCGACATCCACGGCGAATACCGCCCACTAAAGGCTGATGGAATCCGGCACTTTCGAATTGCCGGCCCACAAGACCTCGATGCGAAGACCACCCTCAAGGACGGCGTGATTCACCTGCCTTATTGGCTTCTTGCCTATGAGGCGATGGTCTCAATGTTTGTTGATCGTAGTGATCAAAACGCACCGAACCAAGCGATGCTCATATCACGGACGATTATCGACGCAAAGCGCGATTATCTGACTAAAGGCAAGCACACGGAAGTCCTCGATAACTTTACGATCGACAGTCCCATTCCGTTTGAGATCTCCACCGTTATCGCACGCTTAAAGGAACTTGATGCCGAGATGATTCCGGGTTCTCGCAGCGAAAAGCAGGGGCCATTTCATGGTAAGCTCAGTCGGCTTGTAGAGAGACTCAAAAATAAGCAGACGGACCGGCGGCTTGGATTCCTCTTCCAGGCACCGAAGGAGACCATGGAGTTTGGGTGGCTTGATAAGCTTGTCGCAGCTTTGGTGGCTGGAACCAGGGACCAGTCGGACAAGATTGGCGGGTTGAAGATCGTGGATTTCTCGGAGGTCCCCTCCGATATGCTGCCGCTCATCATTAGTCTCGTCGCGAAGTTGGTGTTCTCGATTCAGCAATGGACCCCGACGGAAAGCCGACACCCCATCGCTTTGTTTTGCGATGAAGCACATCTCTATATTCCAGAGGGTCAGTCATCCAGTGGCGGTGAAGCGTTTGCAGTGGAAGCGTTCGAACGCATCGCGAAAGAGGGGCGGAAATACGGCGTCGGTCTTGTAGTGATTAGCCAACGTCCGTCAGAGGTGAACCGCACGGTTCTAAGCCAGTGCAACAATCTGGTCGCGATGAGACTGACAAACGGTGACGACCAAACCGTTGTCCGACGCTTGTTGCCTGACAGTCTCGGGGGATTTAGTGACCTCTTGCCTGTCCTTGACACCGGAGAGGCGTTGGTCGTTGGCGATGCGAGTTTGCTACCCACGAGGGTTCGGATTCAAGAGCCGACAAATAAGCCAAACAGCGGAACCGTTCCATTTTGGGATAAGTGGAGCGAAGACAAAGAAGTGGCGAAGCTATCCGACGCTGTTGCGAGTTGGAGAAAACAGGCAATCCAAGCGGCAAAGAAATAGGCGATGATCCCACCACCTCGAATCAATCAACCGGCCATGACGACAAATGAATATTTGCCGAGGCAACCGTCGCCCAAAGTGCATCTAGCTCTGATGATGAATCGCCTCAAAATCGAGGCTTGCATTCAAGCTGCCCTTTATCATGCATTGATCCAACCCTACACCAGAGGTCGACGAGGTTCTTCTGGCAAGCCTGATGAAGTGTCCGTTTTGGTCCACTTTTTTGCTCTCCTGCCAGATCTGGAGCAGCGGCTAAATGAACTCCTGAACATGGATGGTGTTGATGTTCAAATTAAAGGAGTTTTCTGCCACAAAAGCGGCTGCCTAGGTCCGGTCGTGGATTTTGATGTTCCGCCGCTTGGGCGTGGGTGTGAACTGGCAGACCTGCTCATACTTGTAACACACGATGATGTTGATGACGGAGGTGCTTTTGGAAACGGATGTTTTCTTCAAGCCAAGGTCGAGAGAGGCAAAGTCCGGCAGGGGCCGTCGTCCCAAAGACAAAGCGCCTTGTATTGTCAGGCCAAATCATTCCGATTTAGAAACCCGGGAGCCTATGCGACACTTGAACTGCCCGACCATGCCACACCTGGCTTCCGGGAGATGCCCGGTGCGTCGACGTCGGGTTTTGCTTTTTGGAGCTATGATGCGTTTAAGCGGGAGGCTTTCGAAGATGAGGCTAACCTCCAGTCACCTTCCGCTGTTCGGCAACATGGTTGTTGCGGACCATTCTGGTGGCATGCCTCGTCATTTATGCTTCCACCTGGTCTGAATGATCCATCAGCGGACATTGGCTTTGGAAACGCTATCTATCGGCTGATGGAAGGCTCGTTGGGTATCGCAGTAGGTCGTCCACAAGCAGGCGATTTCAGATGGAACCGAATCGTGCATGATGTAGTTCTTCGTGCGATTAACGAGCCTCTCGGTGACACTCGTGGAATAGTTGGGTTAGATGATTTAATGCGCGCCGGCACGGGACCTGATTGGCTCGTCAATAGCGGAACTTCCCTTGTTAAAAATCCTTTCCGAGATCTTGCTAGAGCATTTGGAACGGAGTCGTTAGAAACGGCTGCTTGGCGTCACGCTGAAAAGGAAAATCGCATTTCCATAGAGAAAATGCAGAACCGCCATGGCGATGTGGATGGCAAAGGTCCTCCTGGTCGGAATGACGAAGGGCCGGGGCCAGAAGACTCAGGAAGCAGCGGTTCCTTCATTCAAATTCAGCTTTCGTCTCGTTGACTCAATGCCCACACCCGGAGAACATAAAACCGTCCAAGCCCGGATCCTCGCCTACGCCGAGGCCATCCACCTTCGCCAAGGTTAGGGAGGTCGAGAGGCTGCGGCGGACAGGTCGGTTTCAAAGTTTGAGCAATGAGCACACCTGGAGAACATAAGACGGTTCAAGCTCGGATTCTTGCCTATGCGCAGGAGATCGGTAAGCGTCACGCGCAGCGCCCTGTGAACTGGGTGGCAGGCGGAGGCAGGCGGAGCGAGAGGCGTGGCACCTATGGGAACCAAAGCGATGATCTTGAAAGGTGGCGCGCGCAGGCGCGCT
>JBIJBP010000022.1:0-45786 GCA_044345155.1 Prosthecobacter sp.
CATCACCCTGCGCTGAATCATGAACACAAAACGCCCCGGCTGCAGCGGCACCCGCCGCCAGTTCCTGCTCGACACCGGCATGGGCTTCACCGGCCTCGCGCTGAACGCGATGATGTTCAAGGACGGCATGGCGCAGGCCGCACCCTCCACGCAGGACGTGCTCACCGCCTGGCAGACAGGCGAGGCCAGGGCAAAGTCCGTGATCTGGATGTTCATGATCGGCGGCACCAGCCACATGGAGAGCTTTGACCCGAAGCCGGAGCTGACCAAGTACGCGGGCAAGTCCATTGACGAGACGCCTTACCGCGACGCGGCGAACCAGGACAGGATCAACAAGATCCTCGCCGAGCCGGGCAAGGAGAAGCGCGAAGTCTTCAAGAAAATCCTGCCGCTCATCGCCGGACACAAGAAGTACGGCCGCAGCGGCATCGAAGTGAGCGACCTCTTCCCTCACATCGGCGGCGTGGCGGACGACATCTCCTTCCTTCGTGGCATGTGGACGATCGACAACAACCACGGCGCACAGCTCACCTTCCACACCGGGCGCAAGATCGGCGACACCGGCCATCCCACCGTCGGCGCCTGGGCCAGCTACGGGCTGGGCACGCTCAACGCAAACCTGCCTGAGTTCGTCGTCCTCGGTGAGCCCAGCGCCGACTGCTGCGGTCGCTCCTTCACCTTTGGCAGCGCCTACCTCGGCCCGGAACACGGCGGCGTGCGGCTGAAGGTGGACCCGAAGAATCCGCTGTCCTTCGTGCATCCCGCCGATGCCAGGCTCACCTTTGACGAGCAGCGTGAGGCCTTCAGCCTCATCGGTGGGCTGAACCAGATCTCCGGCATTGACTACCCGACCGACGCCGAGCTCAACGCGCGCATCAAGGCCTACGAGCTCGCCTTCCAGATGCAGATGGCCGTGCCCGGCATCATGGACTTTTCCAGGGAGCCTGAGCATGTGAAGCGCCTCTACGGCCTCGATCGCAGGGAATGCCTTGCGTTCGGTTCGCAATGCCTCGCCGCACGACGTCTCGTCGAGCAGGGCGTGCGCTTCGTGCAGCTCTTCCACGGCTACAGCGGCAATGCCGGGCGCTGGGACCATCACAGGGACATCGCCAAACTGATGCCGCCGATGTGCGCGGAAATCGACCAGCCCGTCGCGGGCCTCATCCACGATCTCAGGCAGCGCGGCATGCTCGACGAGACGCTCGTCGTCTGGGGCACCGAGTTCGGCCGCACGCCGGGCGCCGAGTTTCGTGACTCAAACGTCAGCGGCTCCGGTCGCGACCACCATCCGCACGGCTTCACCTGCCTCATGGCCGGCGGCGGCACCAAAGGCGGCTTTGTTCACGGCGCGACGGACGAGCTTGGCTTCCACGCCGTCGAGGGCCGCCAGTACGTCACCGACCTGCATGCCACCGTGCTGCACCAGCTCGGCCTCAACCACCGCATGATGCACCCGGGCCGCCAGCGCCTGGAGCAGGATTTTGGCAATGTGATCAAGGAAATCCTGGCCTGAGCCGGGGGTCGCAGACAGTTGCAACCGTTGGAGGAAGGCAGGCGTATTAGCTTAATGCCGCTTACGCTACGCATTCCCCTGGTTGTGTTTCTGGTTTCCGGTACGGCCATCGCGCTTGAGCCACTCCCGGAAGGGCCTGGCATTGCGCGCCACCACCCCGGCGACAAGGGCATTGCAAGCCATCCGGCGGTCCTTCTGGCAGAAGATTTTGAAGCCCCCTCGCTCAAGGAGATCCAACCGCGCTGGAACGAGGTGGAAAACAAGGATGGCAGGGTGCTTGAGCTTGTCAGCGACCATCCTCCGGCAAGCTCGGGCTCTCAATGCCTGCAGGTCACCGCAAGCCTGGGCGAGAACACGGGAGGTCATCTGTTCAAACGGATCGACCCCGTACAGACACGCGTCTACTCGCGCTTTTACGTCAAGTTCGCCGAGGACGCCCCCTACCTCCACCACTTCAGCGGCCTTGGCGGCTACAATCCGCCCACAAACTGGCCGCAAGGCAGCGCCGGCAAGCACGCTGCGGGTGACACACGCTTCAGCGCCCGCATCGAGCCAAATGGCCGCTACGGCACGCTCGCCGCGCCCGGCGGCTGGATGTTTTACTCCTACTGGCACGACATGAAGCAAAGCGCCGACGGCGGCTTCTGGGGCAACGGCCTCTGGCCCGAAGGCAAACCCGGCCCGCCACGCGGCCAGTGGCAGTGCGTCGAGATCATGGTGAAATGCAACGACATCGGCCAGAGCAACGGCGAGCTCGCCCTGTGGCTCGACGGCAAGCTCACCACGCACATCGGCCCCGGCACGAAAACCGGCCCATGGACCGGCGAAGGATTCGACGTGCTCAAGGATGGCCCGCAGACCTTCGAAGGCTTCCGCTGGCGCACCGTCCCCGAGCTCGCCGTCAGCTACTTCATGCTCAGCCACTACGTCACCGAAAACGCCTACCGCCAAAACAACGTCGCGAACCCGCCAAAGACCAATCGCGTGTGGTTCGATGACATTGTGGTCGCAAAGGAATACATTGGCCCGACTTTGGCTCAATGAATGGAAGCAGCACATGAACACACTCGCAGTCAGTTGCTACGACACCAAGCCTTATGACCGCCAGGCCTTCCTTGAAGCTGCCGCAAGCAATTCAGGAATGGAATGGCACTTTCATGACTTTCGGCTCACCGTGGAGACGGCGTCATCTGCGGCTGGATGTGCGGCAGTGTGCGTGTTTGTGAATGATCGCGTGGACGCGGCCTGCGTCGAGGCACTCGCGGGGCTGGGTGTGCGGCTCATCGCACTGCGCTGCGCGGGGTTCAACAACGTCGATCTCACCGCGGCGAAGGCGCATGGCATCTCCGTGGTGCGAGTGCCGGCCTATTCGCCGCATGCAGTCGCGGAGCACACGGTGGCGCTGCTGCTCACGCTGAACCGCCAGATCCACCGCGCCTACAACCGCGTGCGTGACCTCAATTTTTCACTGCACGGGCTGGTCGGCTTTGATGTGTTTGGCAAGACCGTCGGCATCATCGGCACGGGGAAGATCGGCCAGGTCACTGCGGAGGTGTTTCATGGCTTTGGCGTGCGTCTGCTGGGTTATGATCCGTTTCCCAAACCGGAGTGGGCCGCCTCCTGCGGGCTCCAGTATGTGTCCCTCGACGAATTGCTGGCGGAAAGCGATATCGTGAGCCTGCATCTGCCGCTCACGCCTCAGTCCAAGTATCTCATCAACGAGCAAACCGTGGCTCGCATGAAGCGCGGAGCCTTTTTGCTCAATACGAGCCGTGGCAAGCTCATCGACACCACCGCGGTGATTGATGCGCTGAAGACCGGACACCTCGGAGGCGTGGCGCTCGATGTGTATGAGGAGGAGGAAGGCATCTTCTTTGAGGATCACTCCGGCCGGCCGCTGCAGGACGACGAACTCTCGCGGTTGCTGACGTTTCCCAATGTGCTCATCACCTCACATCAGGCCTTTTTGACGAACGAAGCACTCGCTCAAATCGCCGGGACGACGCTCGACAACCTCCACCGTCTGCGAAAAGGCCTGACTTGGCGAGATGGGACGGAGCTTTGAGAAGAGTGCTGCCTCAGCCGTTTGCTGATTGCCCCAGGACTGAATGTTTGCGAACTATCCCCTTTGACTGCGACCACTGCCCACAACCTCACCATCTGTGATGCTCTTCGGCTCACGGGTGGTTCACTTGAGAACGGACTCACAAGCGAGGAGGCAGCGGAGAGATTGAGACGGTACGGCGAAAACCGCGTGCAGGTGCGTGGCGGCACGTCGGCGTGGGTGAGGCTGGCGCGGCAGTTCACGGCTCCGTTGGTGCTGGTGCTCATCGGCGCGGCGGCGGTCACGGGCTTTCTCGGCGAGTGGGTGGACGCCTCGGTGATCTTCATCGTGGTGGCGGTGAATGCGATCGTGGGCTTTTTGCAGGAGTCGAAGGCGGAGAACGCGCTCGAAGCACTGATGAAAATGGTCGTGGCGGAGGCGGTGGTGCGGCGAGATGGCAAAAAGATCCGCGTGAACAGCGTCGAGCTTGTCCCGGGTGACATCGTGATGCTGGCGGGCGGTGATCGCGTGCCGGCGGACATTCGTTTGCTCGAAACGAAGAGCCTGCAGATCGATGAAGCGCCGCTCACGGGCGAATCAGTGCCGGCGAGCAAGCGCCCCGACCCTTTGCATGCGGACACGGTGCTCGCGGATCGCATGAACATGGCTTACGCGGGCTCGCTCGTCACGGCGGGCAGCGGCACGGGCGTGGTTTGGGCCACGGGCGATCGCACGGAGACAGGGCGCGTGGCGTTTCTCATCGCGGAGGCGGTGGATCTCACCACACCGCTCACGCGGAAGATCGCGCGCTTCAGCGGTGTGCTGTTGTGGGTCATTCTCGCGCTCGCGGCGGCCTTGTTTGCCTATGGCGTGCTGGTGCGCGGTGGCAGCGTGATCGAGATGCTGATGGCGAGCGTTGCGCTGGCCGTGGGCGTGATTCCGGAAGGGCTGCCCGCCGCCATCACCATCGTGCTGGCCATCGGTGTGAGCCGCATGGCAAGACGCCGTGCCATCATTCGCAAGCTGCCGGCTGTGGAGACGCTGGGATGCACGACCGTCATCTGCTCGGATAAAACGGGCACGCTCACGCAGAACAAGATGACCGTGCAGCGTGTCCACGCGGGTGGCGAGACCTTCGAGGTAACCGGCACCGGCTACGAGCCGCGTGGGGCCATTCATCAGGGCCAAATCGCGATCGAGGTCGCCACAAAGCCCGCGCTGCATGAATGCCTGCATGCCGGGATGCTGTGCAATGACTCTGCCATCATCGAAAAAGACGGCGTGTGGGGCATCGCCGGAGATCCCACGGAGGGGGCCTTGCTTGTCGCGGCGGAGAAGGCTGGCCTGAGCCATGCCGTCATTCATGCGGGCTCGCCCCGTATGGACATGATACCATTTGAGAGTGATCACATGTTTCGCGCGACGCTGCACGACCATGTCGAAGGACGTCGCATCTACAAAGCTGGCGCTTTGGAGCGGCTGCTGGGTCGTTGCACGCACATGCTCGATGCACGCGGAGAGGTCGTGCCCGTCGAGGCGGAGGCGATTTGGGATACGGCGCGGAGCTTTGCCAGCGAAGGCATGCGCGTGATCGCTTTCTGCCGACGCGATGGCTCGCATGTGAGCGGGGATTTTGGACATCATCATGTCAGCGAGGGCCTTACCTTTCTCGGCTTGCAGGGCATGATCGATCCGCCGCGTGAGGAAGCCATCGCTGCCGTGGCGAAGTGTCAGCAGGCAGGCATTCGCGTGAAGATGATCACCGGTGATCACGCGGTAACCGCGCAGGCCATCGCCAAGCAAATCGGCATCGCCGACGCGGACACCGTGCCTGCCATCAGTGGTCGCGAGATTGCCGAGATCAGCGACGCCGAGCTGCCGGAGATCGCGGATCGCACGGCGGTGTTCGCCCGCGTGGCACCCGAGCAGAAATTGCGGCTCGTGCGGGCTTTGCAAAGCCGTGGGCACATCCTCGCCATGACCGGCGATGGCGTGAATGACGGCCCCGCTTTGAAACAAGCCGACATCGGCATCGCCATGGGCATCACAGGCACCGATGTGGCGAAAGGCGCGGCCAGCATGGTGCTCACGGATGACAACTTCGCGACCATCGCTGCCGCGGTCGAGGAAGGTCGCGGGGTGTATGACAACCTCATCAAGTTCCTCGTGTGGACGCTGCCGGTGAGCGTGGGTTTCGCGCTCATTTTGCTCACCAGCGTCGTTTTCGGCCTCACACTACCGACGCTGCCGGTGCACCTGCTGTGGGTGAATCTGACCACGGCCATCCTGCTCGGCCTGATGCTCGTGTTTGAGCCACCGGAGGCCGACATCATGAAAAGGCCGCCGCGCGATCAAAAGACGCCGATCTTCGATTTCGCCATGTTCATGCGCACCGGCCTTGTTTCGATGATCATGCTTGCCGGGAGCTACTGGGTGTTCTTTTACGAGCAAAACGCCGGCTCGACCATCGCGGTGTGCCGCACCGCCGTGGTGAACACGGTCGTCGCCGTCGCCAGCGCCTACCTCATCAACTGCCGCAGTCTTCGGCGCAGCATCTTCAGCATCGGCTGGTTCAGCAATCCGCGCCTGTGGCTTGGTATCGGGCTCACGGGGGCCCTGCAGCTGATCTTTACGTATGCGCCGGTGATGAACCGCTATCTGCATACCGCCCCGCTCGAAGCCACGGTGTGGCTGCGGATCCTCGGTGTGGCGGTGGGGGCGCTCGTTTTGGTGGAGGTGGAGAAGAGGGTTAGGCGGTGAGAAGGGACAGAAAGGACTGAAGGGACGAAAAGGACAAAAGCTACGGTTTGTGTCTCTTGGGTCGTTTTTGTCCTTTTCGTCCCTTTTTGGATCCCCTAGCTTCCCTTCATGAACGACACGCCGCACTTCATCCCGCCGCATGGCGGCTATGAGCAGCTTTTGTCGTATCAGAAGGCGCTCGTGGTGTTTGATGGGACGGTGTTCTTCGTGAAAAAATGGCTGCCCAGAGCCGGTGATCGCACGGTGGATCAGATGGTGCAGGCGGCGCGTTCGGGAAAACAGAACATCGTGGAAGGCAGCATCGCCTCGGCGATGTCGAAGCAGAAAGAGATCGATCTCACGAACTGGGCGAAGGCAAGCCAGGAAGAGCTCAAGGAGGACTTCAAGGACTTCCTCCGCACCCGAAAGCTCCCTGAATGGCCAAAGACGCACCGCTATGCCCAACGGCTGGCGCAGCTCTGCCGCAAGCCGGATGCCTGCTACGCGGATTTTCAGCGTGGCATCGAAAGCGATGATCCGGAGATCGCCGCGAACGTTTTGCTGGGGCTTTGCAAAGTGACGATCGTGCTGCTCAAACGGCAGATCGAGAGCTTGGAGAAGGCGTTTCTCGAAGAAGGAGGCATTCGTGAGCGAATGACGAAGGCGCGGCTCGAAGTGCGTGGGAGGCAGAGAAGGGACGGAAGGGGCTGAAGAGACTGAAGCGACCACGACCGCGTCTCAGCCATTCGCTGATGGCGTGCGCTGAATGAACGCCGCATGGTGCCGTCCCCCATGAAAAAAGCGCTCTCCGCCATCTTCTTCGCGACCACACTCACGTTGTCGGCACAAACCAGCACCACGCGCTCCGTGGATCTCATCGATCCGGCGGCATTCGGGTTTGGAAGACCGGGGTACATGGTCGATACGACATTCATCGACACGCAGGACTTCGCGAATCGTCCGGGCGGGCTCGATTTCATGGAGGTGCGCACGATTTTGCCGTTGTGGACGAAGAAGGTGAACGCGCTGCGGATCAGCGCCTCGCTGAGCTACAATTTGAGCGAGCTGGACTTCAACAGCTTCCTCGGCCTGCAACGCGAGACGCTGCACACGCTGGAGGCGCAGGTGAGTCTCTTCTGGCGGCCGGAGCAGTCGAAATGGTGGGGGCTGGGCTTCTTCACGCCGGGCCTTGGCACGGATTTCCAAGCGCTGTCGTGGGATGACTTCGAGGTCTCGGGCCTGGCATTGCTCGGCCATCGCTTCACGGACACGTTCAGCCTCGCGGGCGGTTTCTTCGCTCAATACGGCGCGCAGGAGGGCATGATTGTGCCGGCGCTGGGTTTCATCTGGAAGCCGGATCCGTTCATCGTGCAGGTGACGCCGCCATTTGTCGTGCTTGGCTGGCGGGCAACGGATCGCGCGACGCTGAGCCTCAGCGCCTACCCGAGCGGCGGCTCGTGGGATGTGGAGGACCCGGCGGTGAATCGTGTGGAGCTCAATGGCTGGCAGACGGCCGCGTCGGTGATCTACCAGGCCACGGACTGCTTTTCCATCTCGCTGCGTGCCGGTATGAATATCGGCGGCGAGCTTGAGTTGCGCGACGGGAATAATAATGTGCTGGCGAATGAAACGCTGGAGTCGGCCCCCTTCGGGGCGCTGAACCTGCGCTGGCAGTTCTGACCCCTTTTGATGCACGCATGCCCCCCCCCCTTCCAGATGAGGCCCGCTTCCGACTGCTCGTCGAGAATATCGGCGATGTGCTGTGGTTCAAAGAACTGAACCCCGCACGCTTCACCTATGTGAGCCCGGCGTTTGAGCGCATCTGGGGCCGCAGCGTGGCGAAGCTGCAGCGCAAGCCGGGCCTGTGGGAGGAGTGCATTCATCCGGAGGACCGGCCCACGGTGCGTCAGGCGCTGCAGGACTGGTTCAGCGGCGAAAAAGCGGATTACGAGGTGCATTACCGCGTCATCGGAAAGAAGGGCGAGGTGCGCTGGCTGGCGGATCGCGGCATCATTTTGGGCCGCAAGAACGGCAAGCCCTACCAGATCGGCGGCATCGCTCGTGACATCTCAGAGCGCGAAGCGGCGGATGCCTCGCGCAAGCGTCTCGCCGCCGTGGTGGAGAACTCCGACGACGCCATCATCACGCTCGATCTCGATGGTCTGATCCAGACGTGGAATGCCGGTGCGGAGCGCATCTTTCAATACACCGCGAAGGAGGCCGTGGGACGCAATGTGAGCTTTCTGCGACCGCTGGAGGCGGCGGATGACGAAGCCGTTTTTCGACGTCACATCCGGCAAGGCAAGCGCATCGACCACTACGAAACGCATCGCGTGCGCAAAGACGGCCGCGTGATCGACATCTCGGTGTCCATTTCTCCTTTGAACGACTCCGCCGGACGCATCACCGGCTTCTCGAAGATCTCGCGCGACATCACGCAGCGGAATGTGGACCGGCGCATGTTTCATCAGTTGCTTGAGTCCGCTCCGGACGGCTTCGTCATTCTCGATGCAGAGGGCATTGTGCGCATGGCGAATGCACGCACGGAGGTGCTCTTTGGCCTGCCGAGGAAGAAAATCATCGGTGCTCAATTTGAAGCGCTGCTGCCTGCAGGGGACCGGCATCGCTTCACCGCGTGCAGGCGAGATTTTTTGCGTCAGCCGTGCCGCTCGGAGAAATTCCGCGGCATGCATTTGAACGGCCTGCGACTTCGTCACGGGCCTTTTCCGATGGAGATCAGCCTCAGCCAGGTGGAGACGCCTGACGGGCCGCGCATCATCATCGACATCACGGACATCACCGAGCGTAAGGAGGCCGAGAAGACCATCCGAGAGCTGAATGCAGAGCTCGAACAGCGCGTGCAGGAGCGCACCGCCGCCCTCACCGAGCAGAGCGCAGCCCGACTTCGGCTTGAAGAAGAGCTTCTTAACATCAGTGAACGCGAGCAGCGCCGCATCGGCCAGGATTTGCACGACGATCTCGGCCAGCAGCTCGCAGGAGCGTGGATGATGGCAGATGTTCTCCAGCGCATGCTGAAGGCCGACAAATCGCCGCGCCATGCCGAGGCGAAAAAGATCGGCTGTCTGCTGCAAAAAGCTCTAGCGCATACCCGAGTTCTCGCCCGCGGTCTGCATCCCGTCGCGCCGGAGCAAGGGGGGTTTGCCAAAGCGCTCGAAACGCTCGCCGCGCAGTCTGGCGAGCTGTTTCGCGTGAAGTGTGCCTTCGAAGGCGAAGAAGCTCCGCCCATCGACGACGAGGCCATCAGCACGCATCTGTATCGCATCGCGCAGGAGGCCGTGAGCAATGCCGTGAAGCACGGCGCGGCCAAAAAAGTGCGCATCCAGCTCACGCGTGCCGCCCTGACCATCACTGATGACGGCAGCGGCCTGCGCGAGCCCTTGCAAAGCGAAGGCATGGGCATGCGCATCATGCGCTACCGTGCCGAGATGGCCGGCGGCACGCTCAGCGTGCGCAACGGCCGCAAAGGTGTCATTGTCACCTGCCAGTTTCACCCCAAGACTCACCATGCCGAAAAAACAGCCGCCAAACGACACGCCCGCCAAAAAGCGCGTCCTCATCGTCGATGATCATCCGATCTTCCGCGCCGGTTTGACCAGTCTCGTGAACCTCGAGGCCGAACTCACCGTCTGCGGCGAGGCCAATGACGCCACGCAGGCCATGCACGCCTTCGACAAGCTTCATCCCGACCTCGTGTTGCTCGACATGAGCCTCCCCGGCAAAGGCGGCCTCGAATTGCTGAAGGACATCCGCGCCCTCTCACCGCAGACGCCCGTGCTCATCATCTCCATGCACGACGAGACACTGTATGCCGAGCGTGTGATCAAAGCGGGCGGCCGCGGCTACATCATGAAGCAGGAAGGCCCCGAAAAGATCGCGCAGGCCATCCGCAAGGTGCTTTCCGGCAGCATCTCCGTCAGCGAGCGCATCGCCGCACAGATCCTCGATGCCATGTCCGGCAGTAAAAGCGGCATGAGCAATTCCGTCAGCACGCTCACCGATCGCGAGTTCGATGTGTATCGCCTGCTCGGCCAGGGCAAAGAGCCGCACGATATCGCCCGCACGCTGCATCTCAGCATCAAGACCGTGGACACCCACCGCGCCCACATCCGCCAAAAGCTTGGCCTGCGAAACGCCACCGAGCTCATCCACCACGCCACCCGCTGGGCTGCGGAGCAGGGATGAGGTGATCTCAGCGATTCTCTGAGATGGGCTGGGCAGGGCTGCTCATTGGAGGATGAAGATGGTTGGGGCAGGGTTCACCTATGAGCGAATCCGCAACCCCACTCACGAAACGTCCCACCCTCAGGGTGGTCGTTCTTCACCAAGACGCTGCGGCCGATGAGCAAGTGAGCACGATCTTGAAAGTCGTGGAAATGATGTTTCGCGAGGTTTCCGACCTTTGCGTGAAACGGTGGAGCTTTCATCACCTAGAGAGGCTCGACGTGCGTGCCATGGCCAGTCATAACGGCAAGGATGCCGCGATCTTGATGGTCTGCAGTTCCACGGAAAGCAGGCTGCCCGAAAGTGTCTCCACCTGGATGGATCGGACCTACCAGTCACCGCGCTGCCTGAAGCCCCTGATCATCCGTTTACATGGCGGGTCCGTCGCAAAAGAAGATTTCACTCACAAGCTCGCCTCCAGATGGAAGGTGCCGCTGGCTTCCGATTTCAGCCTGGACTCTTCCTCATCCTGGGAGGCCCTGCGAGATTTTGTCGAGCAGCGGCTTAGCACCCTTCGGCAGGAGCCAGATGGCGAGCTTGTTGATGACGGGCACACGCGCCGGACTTCGTGTGCCAGGAACCCCGTTCCGGAGCCCTGCCCCATGGACCTGGCCACCCGCGACCGTGCCTATGAACTGTGGGTTTCTGCCGGCAGGCCGGACGGACGCTACATGGACTTATGGCAGCAAGCCAGACGAGAGATCGAGGAAGCACAACGTGTCCAAGCCGCGCCCACCACCGATAGCAAGCATTTCCCCCAGACCCAAACCAACACCCATGAAAACACCCCAGCTACTAATGGCCTTCGCTGCATGCCTGCTGCTGAGCTCATGCTCAGGATACCCGTTGACCTCCATGCAAGGTCGTCAGCTGCCCTGTTACAGCACCTGGCACGAATACCCCAAGAACTCCTGACCCGGACCTACAAGTCACGCCGGGGCATGCCTGCACCAGCCAATTTTTCACCCTAGACCTCATTAGCATCCATGATTATCCGACTCGACTGGTTCGGCTGCGAACCCACCAGTGCCAGAGAACAACGTATCCATAAAGCACTCGAAACCCTGCAAAGCGTCAAACACATCTCGCGTGCCAGCGTGAGAGTCGAGGAGCAGGCGAGCCAGAGCCCCGCCTACCACCTCACGCTCATGCTCACCATGCCAGGACCCGATGTCCTGGCCCATGGCATCGGACACACCTTTGAAGAGGCCTTGATCAAGCTCGAAACCGCCGCCCTCAAGAGTCTCGAAAGCCGGGCCCACAAGGCACGCCAGCTCAATGGTGCCGTCCGTGGCGTGAAAGCTCTGCACCGTGGCTGAACCAGGAACAAGCATCATCCCAACCATGAAAACATCTGCCCTCATACCCCTCTGGCTGCTAGCAGCAGCTTCACCGGCTTTGCTTGCAAACAACAACGAGCACCACTCGTCCACCTCCCGACTCGGGGGCCCGCACACCTCCCTCCTCAGCCGGCAAGACTGGCACCGCCTCAGCAGCGCCGCCAAACAGATGGAGCATCTCCTGCATCAGGCTCAATCGGTGGGCACCTGTGTCTGGCCGCATGCCGTTCGTGATGCTTCAGGCCGTGCCGGGCTTATCATCATGGCCCAGCGTCCTCTACTGATGTCGATGAATATTGGAGATATCGACGCCCGGCAGACATGGATCCTCGTCTCCGTCCTTTCTGCTGCGAAAGAATCCGCTAAATCGCCACTGCCCCTCGATCATCTGGCACTAACCGACACTGAAGGCGCAAAGGGCCAGGTTTGGTATTACGACGTAGACATGAGCCTGGCCAACCAACTCTACCTACTGCTCAAAGATCGCAAGATCACCATGGATTCAGCATACCGCGAGATCGTCCGCTCATGGCGGCTGGTCACTGTCATAAACGAGTCATCCTCCCGCTGACGCCGCACATACACTCATTGCAAGATCCATGTATTGCAGGACACTTCCCACCGTTACATCTTTTTTCCAAACCCAACTCCGTGCCGCCGTCAGTGATCCGCAGATCGCCACCGATCATACGTGGTTTCCGGGCGAGCTCGCGATGTCCTCCTTTGGCCGCCTCGCCTCCACTCAATGGGCGCAGTATGTGAGGACCACTTCAGCGGCCTTGGCGGCTACAATCCGCCTACGAACTGGCCGCAAGGCAGCGCCGGCAAGCACGCTGCGGGTGACACACGCTTCAGCGCCCGCATCGAGCCAAATGGCCGCTACGGCACGCTCGCCGCGCCCGGCGGCTGGATGTTTTACACCTACTGGCACGACATGAAGCAAAGCGCCGACGGCGGCTTCTGGGGCAACGGCCTCTGGCCCGAAGGCAAGCCCGGCCCGCCACGCGGCCAGTGGCAATGCGTCGAGATCATGGTGAAATGCAACGACATCGGCCAGAGCAACGGCGAGCTTGCCCTGTGGCTCGACGGCAAGCTCACCACGCACATCGGCCCCGGCACGAAAACCGGCCCATGGACCGGCGAAGGATTCGACATGCTCAAGGATGGCCCGCAGACCTTCGAAGGCTTCCGCTGGCGCACCGTCCCCGAACTCGCCGTCAGCTACTTCATGCTCAGCCACTACGTCACCGAAAACGCCTACCGCCAAAACAACGTCGCGAACCCGCCAAAGACCAATCGCGTGTGGTTCGATGACATTGTGATCGCCACCGAATACATCGGCCCCATTCATCCCCAGCCATGAAAGCTAATCCCTTCCCACTGGCAGCCTCCAGGCTCTTCAGGAGCGGGGCATTCTTCTCGGTTTCATTAAGAGAGAAAATTGTTTGGGCAGAAGCAGTGCGCTTTTTGCGCTTCGCTCATTCGGGAGGAGGACTCTGGTTCGGCGCTTGCACACGCTGCTTTCTCGTAGCGGCGTCTCTTGTCGCTTATTTGTCTGGGGAACCACTTTGGGCGGCCACTTACTATTGTTCGCCAAAGGCGGATGACGAAGGAGACGGATCAATGAAGGCACCGTGGGCGTCCATTGCAGACGCTGTTGAGCAACTGAAGCCGGGGGATACACTCTACTTGCGGGGTGGCACCTACTATCAGTCGGACATCACGGTCTCGGTCAAGGGTTCGGCATCATCGAAAATCACCATCGCGTCCTTCCCGGGTGAGCGAGCCGAGATCTTTGGAGGGAGCGACGCATTTAACTCAGCGCCCAATTCGCTTTGGGACTTGGTGGATGCCGAGAAACACATCTATCGCAGCAAAGCGAAAATCTCCGAAGACTATGCGGGATGGCTGACGAGTGCAGACCTGCTGCTCTGGCGCTACGAGACCTATGCGGATTTCAGTGCCAGCAGCTCTTCCGGGCGCTATTGCGGCCCCGGCCTCATCAGAAAGAACGGGCACATCCACATCCGGTTGCAGCAGAATGCCAACGACCTCCAAACGTTCTCCGGTGCTGCCATTGCCCCCATTCCGGCCGATCTGAATCCGAACCATCATGCGATCAGGCTCGTGGGAGGATCCACGCTCATGTGGCTCGATGATGCATCGTATCTGGTCATCAAGGACATCCACTTTCTTGCGGGAGCCTGGAACTGTTTTGAAATAGGCAGCGGTTCACACCATGTCGAGATGACTGGCTGCGAGGTGAGGTTCGATCAGTATGGAATCCTCATCCGCGAGGGCGTTCATGATGTGGAGATTTCCAATTGCCTGATCAACAACGGCTTTCCGCCGTGGTCGCGCTGGGGTGACATCAAGAATGGGGATTCGCCACCCCTCAAAGGCTACAATGCCATGGCCGTTTTCATCGAAGGTGCCTCCAACGTTCACTTGCACGACAACGTCTGGAAGAAGTGTTTTCAAAACATCAACATGAAGGGCAAGAACATCAGGGTGATGGACAACACCTTCATCCGGCCCCACGAGACCTTTTTGATCAGCCCGACCTCGACTGCTGAAATTGGGCGCAATGTGATCCGCCACGCTCTCGAAGTCTTTGCCCTGGCCGGTGACGATGATGACGGCGCTGTCGGCGAAATTTTCCTCCATCACAACATTGTGGATCAATCAGCGCTTCGTTACGTGGAGCGAAAAGGAAACTTCGGTGATTTCGAGCGGGTGTGGACCACCGGCTGGGATCTCTTGGGAGATCATGAGCGCAATGAGGCCTGCGAGAACTCGGTTTACAAAATCTACAACAACACCTTCATCGGGGGCGCCAACCCTGACAAAACCGGCTGGCATGGTGAAGGCACGCCTCTTCGTTCGACCTTCCGGCGGCATGTCGAATACAACAACATTTACGTGACCATGGGGGACGTGTCACTCGATCCGCAGGTGACTGACGTGGCGGGGAATGTCCTGTGGAGAATGAGGGGGGGAAATGCCACCACCGAACCTCTAGGGCTCGCGGTCAATCCCGGGTTCAACGCCGCTGCCTTCTCGCCGGAGAGTGATGATCTAAAAACCTCTGCCCTCCGCAGACTTTACACCCCCACCCATCCGCAAGTCTTCACCCCGGGTAAATCTTACCGCGGATTGAAATGGCCGGGCACGGAGGGTGTTCACTACCGAGGTGCGCTTCCGCGCGAGCCTTAGCGTGAGGAACTTATCCTGCCAAAAAAACGCATGATCCCGGTGCTCCCAAATGAAACATCCATGCCAGGCCACCGGCCCAGGGCGGCGAGGAACTCAATCTTTTTTGGCAAGAACATTGAGTGCCAGGAAGATCACTCCGACAGCCATCGTCCAGTTTTCCTGTCCCCCAATCTTGCTGCCAAACCCTGCCACTCCGCATGAAGCCTCCGATTCACCTGATCTGCCTGGCCATCATGGTCGCCTCGTCATTGCGTGCGGACGAAGGCCTGCCGGTTCATCGACAGTTCCTGAATGTGCAATGCGGCAAGTGTCACACGGGCGAAAAGCCGAAGGGCGGTTTTGACCTGAAGTCTTTGTCGCCAGACTTCGCGGATGCAGATTCGCGCCGGAATTGGCTGAGCGTGTTGGAGCAGATCGAGACGGGTGAGATGCCACCTGAGAGCAAGCCGCGCCCACCAGCCACCCAGGTGGAGGCTTTGACCACGTGGATCCGGAAAACAGCAGCGCAATCCTCCAATGGCCGTGTGGTCATGCGAAGGCTGAACCGCGCCGAGTATGCCAACACCGTGCGCGATTTGCTCGGCGTGGAGATCGATCTGGCTGATCTGCTGCCACCTGACACTTCGACGAACGGTTTCGACAACAATGCCGAGTCGCTGCACACCTCCTCCTACCTGCTGCGGAGCTACCTGGATGCGGCGGATCGCTTGCTGGATGAGGCCATCGTCAATGAATCGAAGCCCTGGCAGGTGAAGAAACGTTTTGATCTTAAAGACGAAGCCGCCGTGAAGCGGCCCGGCAGCGTGTATCGCTTCCTCGAGGATGGTGTGGCCATCTTTGCGGTCTGGGAGTCGGCGAACATCCGCGTGACGATGTGGAACTTCCGCAGCCCTTTTCGTGGCAAGTATCGCTTCCGCATCTCCGCCTATGGATTTCAGAGCCAGGGCAAGCCGGTGAAGTTTCATGTCACCGCAGGCACATTCAAGGAGGTGACCGAAGAGCGCCTGCTGGACTACTATTCGGTGCCTGCGGACAAGCCCACGGTGATCGAGTTCACCGCGCAGTTGGAACCTGAGAACCGAATCCGCATCATCGCTGACGATCTGCCTGCCACACCGCCGATGGTCGAGAAAGTCGGCGCTGAAAAGTACGATGGTCCCGGCCTCGTCGTGCAATGGGTGGATGCCGAGGGACCGCTGATGGACTCATGGCCGCCAGCGAGTCATGTGGCGCTTTTTGGCGATCTGAAACAGAAGAACATGCCCAAGGAGGATGATCCCGACTGGCGCGAGGTCGTTTCCGAAAATCCGCTGCCCGATGCCGAGCGCATCCTGCGTCAATTTGCCCGAAGAGCTTTTCGTCGGCCCGTGACGGACGAGGACATCCAGCCGTTGCTTGCCCGGGTGCGGCAGCGATTGGAGGCGGGGCACACCTTTGAGCAGGCGGTGCGCGTGGGGCTGAAGGCCGTGCTCGTTTCGCCGCACTTTTTGTTCTTCCGCGAGAAAGACGAGAGCGGCCGCCTGGATGACCACGCACTCGCGAGTCGCCTGTCCTACTTCCTGTGGAGTTCCATGCCGGACGAGGAGTTGTTTCGACTGGCAGCGGATCAAAAACTGCATCAGCCCGAAGTGCTGCGCCAGCAGGTGGAGCGGCTGCTGAAGGACCCCAAGGCCGCCGCCTTCACCCGCGAGTTCACCGGCCAGTGGCTCAGTCTGCGTGCCATCGATGCCACCATGCCGGACCGCACGCTCTATCCCGAGTATGATGACAGCCTCAAGACGGCCATGCTGAAGGAAACGAACCTGTTTTTCAATGAGCTGCTGACCCTCGATTTACCGCTGACCAACTTCGTCTCCTCCGACTTCACCTTTCTCAATGAGCGGCTGGCCAAACACTATGGCATCCCCGGCGTGGAAGGCATGGACATGCAGCGAGTCAACCTGCCAGCCGGGAGCCATCGCGGCGGCGTCATGACCATGGGCAGCGTGCTCAAAGTCACGGCGAACGGCACCACCACCTCCCCCGTGCTGCGCGGCTCGTGGGTGCTGGAGCGCATCCTCGGCACGCCGCCTGCGAAACCGCCGGTGGATGTGGAAGCCATCGAACCCGACATCCGAGGTGCCACCACCATTCGTAAGCAGCTCGCCAAGCATCGCGATGTCGAGACCTGCTCAGGCTGTCATAAGAAGATCGATCCGCCCGGCTTCGCCTTGGAAAGCTTCGACGTGATCGGCGGCTGGCGCACCCACTACCGCAGCCTCACCAACAACGGCGAGCGCGACAGCCAAGGCCGCCGCGTGCGCCCCGGCCCCGCCGTCGATCCAGCCGATGTGCTCACCGATGGACGCCGCTTCCGGGACATCGATGAGTTCAAGCAACTCCTCCTCACCGACAAAGATCAGCTCACCCGAAACCTCGCCGAAAAGCTGATGGCCTACGCCACCGGCTCCGAGCCGACGCCACTCGATCGTCCGCAGATCGACGTCATCGTGAAACGCGTGAGCGATCAAGGCATGGGATTCCGCACGTTGATCCACGAGATTGTGCAAAGCAGCCTCTTCCAGACGAAGTAAGCCGAGGAGGAGTTGAGCCGATAAGAACGAAAAGAGTCCGAAAAAATGGCTTTAGATTTGGTCTCATCCTTTTTCGGCCATCTTTCGCTTTTTTCGGCTCAAGCAAAAGACGACGTGAGCGTGGAGTTGGCCGAAAAGAACGAAAAGAGTCCGAAAAAATGGCTTTAGATTTGGTCTGATCCTTTTTCGGCCATCTTTCGCTTTTTTCGGCTCAATCACAGCAGGTTCCTATTCGGCTTCGTGCAGCTCCTGGGACATGCCATACATTTTGATGTAGAACCTCCCGGCTCCAAAGTTCAGTAGCGCCCCATGCTCGATGCGGGACGACTTCAAATAGCCGAGCAGTTGGGCAACATGCTCGTTGAGCACAGTTCGGACAGCCTTGAGTTCCAAAATAAGAGTGCCTTCCACCAGCGCGTCAGCCACCAAGTCGCCGAGCAAGGTGCCATCCTCATCATAGACTTGGATGGGCACCTGTTGCTCGACCTTCAAACCAAGCTTTCGCAGACGGTTCACCAAGGCATTCTCATAGATCTTCTCGACGTGGCCCTGGCCATGATAGCGATGGATGGCAAAAGCAGTTTCACGAACGATGTCACACAGTTGAAATGCTGGATGTTTGGAAGATCTTTGCATAGCTGTCAGGCTATGAGTTTACTTGGCCGAAAAAACGAAGAAACGCCGAAAAAAGAATTCTGATTGGGTCTGATCTTTTCGGCCATTTTTCGTTTTTTTCGGCCCCAACAACCGTATCACTGCAATGAAAACCCGCCGCCATTTCCTCCGCACCACCGGCATCTCCCTGGCTCTCCCCTGGCTCGAAAGCCTCGCAGCGAGCGGCTCAAAAACACCTCGCCGCATGGTTTGCATCTGCGCGCCGCTTGGTTTTCTGCCGGATCGGTTCATCCCCGAAAAAAGCGGCCGTGATTACACGCCCTCACCTTACTTGGAGTCGTTTGCGGATTACCGAAATGACTTCACCGTCGTCTCCGGTCTCATGCATGCTGGCATGAGCTCCGGCCTCGGGCATCAGGCTTCCGCCAGCTTTCTCACCGGGGTGCCGGGCGCGGGCAGGCCGGGATTTCGCAATGCCATCTCGCTCGACCAACTCGCTGCCGAGAGCATCGGCATGGAGACGCGTTTTCCCAGCCTCGTGCTCTCAGCGGAAGGCGCAGGTGGCCTTTCCTGGACACGCACCGGAGCTCTCATCCCGGCGGACAACTCGCCGTCCAAGGTCTTCGCCCGACTCTTTCTCGAAGGCAAAGGCGACACCGTCCGCGCCCAACTCCAGCGCCTGGATGATGGCCGCAGCATTCTCGATGACGTCAGATCGCAGGCTCGTGCCCTCAGTGCCAAAGTCGGCCACGAAGATCGCGAAAAGCTCGATGAATACCTCACCAGCGTGCGCGAGCTCGAAGTGCGCATGGTCAATGACGAGCGCTGGGCACGCACACCCAAGCCCAAAGTCGATGCCGAGCCTCCGACTGACATCTCCAACGCCGCCGACCTCATCGGCCGCACCCGGCTGCTCTTTGATCTCAGTCATCTCGCGCTGCAAACCGACTCCACCCGGCTCATCACCATCATGCTGTCCGGCAACACCTTCACCCCACCCATCGAAGGCGTCACTCTCGGCCACCACGACCTCTCGCATCATGGCAAAGATCCCGGCAAACTGGCGCAGCTCCAGATCGTCGAAACCGAAACGCTCAAGACCCTGCGTGGCCTGCTGGCAAAACTCCGTCAATCCAAAGATGCCAGCGGCTCCCTGCTCGACAGCACCGCCGTCTTCCTCGGCAGCAACCTCGGTGATGGCAGCAGCCACTCCACCAAGAACCTGCCCGTCCTGCTCGCCGGTGGTGGTTTCAAACACGGCCAGCATCTCGCCTTCAATCCCGACAATCCGCCGCCGCTCTGCAATCTCTACGTCAGCATGCTCCAGCATCTCGGCATCGAGACCGATCAGTTCAGCAGCGCCACCGGCACACTCACCGGGCTGGAGATGAAATCCGCCTAGCCGATCGCAGCGTGGTGCAGCCGTCTCGGCTGCCTCAGATGAGTTCAGAGGACTCAACCACACTTCCTCACTCCACCACCTCGACCACGGCGGCGAGTTGGTGAGGTTGAGCGCCCAGCTTCACGCGGGTGCCATCGGTGCATTTGTTCACGATCGTCGAAGCCATGTCCTGAAGGGCTTTTTGCAGCCGCGCATCCTCAGGATGCTGTTTAGCGAGCGCATGAAGCTCCGGCAAAGCCTCCACCGTGATGCCCATGGCATCGAACTCATCGAGCAAGGTGCGAATCGCTGGCAGCGCGACCTCATCAACCTCCATTGAGCGGCCAAGATCGGCCAGCGCACGCAGAATGATCACATGGTAAACCGTGCGCGCATTGTGCGGATCGAGCCAGCGCCCGTTCTTCGCCTGACCGGGCGCGACACCAACACGAAACTTCTCCAACCCAGCCTCCTTCATGCCAGCACGCGCCAGAAGCGACACGGAGAAGGCATTGTAGTTGAAGTTCGTGCAGCATTTCTGCTTCGCAGCCCATTCCGCTGCTCGGCGACCCGCGGTGAGATAGCTTTCCTCCTTCAAAAGGTCACCCGCACGCAACAACGCCACTCCACACACACCGGTGTCGAATTGCGAACCGCCGTCGGGATCAGGCGTGACGATCCAGCCGTCTTTAATCTCGATGGTGCCGTTTTGAAGCTGCTTCTCCGTCATATCGCCAAAACGGATGTTTTTGCCTCGCAGGTCGGGAAACGGAAAATGGCCCTGCGGCTGCTGAAGCTTCAAAAGCACGCCTGCCGTGCCTCGCAGCATCTTGTCGATGTCCGCGACACGTTCCGGCGCATGCAACGCGACATGCGGATGCATCGTCACGCACGCGTCGAGCACGTAGGCATACACGCGAACCATTTGATCCGGCAAAAGCTCGCCCTTCATCAAGGCGCGCATCGCTCGGCCCTGAGTCTCCAACGCGGCGAGGAAGAGCTTCACCACCTCCGCGCGGTTCAGTTTCAGTTCAGAAGGCTTCTGGCCCATGCGCCGGCCATCCGGCACACCGGCTTGATCACCGAGGATGCCTTCCATTGCACGCGTGATCTCACGCACAGCGTTCGCATCGCCCGAAGCCATCGCCGCAGCCAGCTTAGGCCCCTCGGCCTTCAACGCGGCATCCATCACCGCCGTAGGATGAAACAACGGCTGCCCGGCCATCGACCAGCCACCTGGATCAATGCCCACCGCCTTCTCCGCCTCGCGCAGTTGGTCCTCCGCTTCCGCCGGCAGCCCCGATTTGTACTCACGCGCCAATGTCTCCACCCGCTGCACCAGCTCCCGTTCATTCCGCTCCCGCGCAATCTGCCGAGCCATTCGCAGACGTGCCTGCGCTTCGTCAGGCGTGAGCGCCTGGACGGCCGTGGAAAGGATGGAGATCAGCAAAATGGAGCGGAGAATGGGCATGACGATCTGTGCCCGACGAACGCTTCGTGTATGACATTCTGCATCAAACACATTTTTGTCACGCAGGGACCACGCAACCGAACCTGCGGCGGCGTGTTCTTGCGAAACGTGAAAGCTCGCATCCCAAAAACACACGCTCTCGACATCAGATGCCGTCGACTCTTCCGGACGCTGATCCTGCTGGCCGCTTGCCTCCGGAGCATCGAGCCCATCGCGATGGCGGAGCCGCTCGCCGCCGGAGATCATACGCGCACGGTGAAAGTCGGCGATTTGCAGCGCCGCTACCAGGTGCATGTGCCGGGCAAGTATGAATCATCGAAGGCGACGCCGGTGGTGATCGCGTTTCACGGCGGTGGCGGCAATCCAGCGAGCATGGTGCGGCTCAGCGGACTGAATGCGAAGTCGGAGGAGGCCGGTTTCATCGTCGTGTATCCCTTTGGCACCGGACGGCTGGAGAACCAGTTGCTCACCTTCAACGGCGGCGGTTGCTGCGGCTATGCAATGGAGAACAAAATCGACGATGTCGCCTTCACGGCGGCGCTGCTCGATGATCTCGCCACGGTGGTCAATCTCGATGCGAGTCGTGTTTTTGCCACGGGCCTCTCGAATGGTGGCATCATGTCTCATTATGTTGGCTCCGAGCTGAGCGACCGCATCGCCGCCATCGCGCCGGTCGGCGGCCCGCTGATGATCGACGCGGTGAACACGAATCGCGCCGTGCCGGTGATGCATTTCCACGGCACCGCGGACGCCTTTGCGCCGTTTCAAGGTGGCTACGGCAAAGGATCGTTCGGCCGCAGCAAGGGCGTGACGGACTTCCGCTCCGTCGAGCACACGATCCAAAGCTGGGTGAAAAACAACCGCTGCAACGCAACGCCCGAAGTCGTCCCGCTGCCCGACAAGGCCGCCGACGGCATGAAATGCACCCGCAAGACCTGGAGCGGAGGCCGCGACGGCAGCGAGGTCGTTCTCATTGAGATCGAAGGTGGCGGACACACATGGCCGGGCATGAAACCCATCGTCGAGATGCTCGGACCGTCCACCATGGACATCTCGGCCAATGATTTGATGTGGGAGTTTTTCCAGAAGCATCCGCGTGTTGCCCGCAGCGCTGACAGAACGTGATTTGCGGAAGCCGCCAAAGTGATCCTCTGAAGCCTCAAAAAGCCACGGCATGACCTTCGCCGGCATCGGCGGCGTCTGATCCATCAGCGGCGTGTCCGACGATCTCTGAAGTCACGAGCAGCTCCGCCAATCCGCAAGGTGAGGCTCAAGGACCTCGGGTTGATGCAACCAGGAGGCATGACAACAAGGCAGGGTGCAGAACCTGTTGCGCTCGAAGAATGCTGACAGCACGCACGTATAGCTGGGTGCCGCCATCATGAATCCGATTCTCCCCACCCTCACGCTGGCTCTTCTGAGCACCGCCACCTTCGCCAAAGTGGAGCGCATCTGGCTGACGCATCAGTCGCCGGACAACAGCAGGGTCGTCATCTCATGGGAGACCACAGACCCAGGGGGATCCGTCGTCGAGTTTGGCACGTCGGCGCAGCTCGGCCAAAGCGTTAAGGTCGACGGCAGCCGCACGCTGCACCATGTCGAGATTCCCATCCCGCAGAAGGATGCCGTTTATCACTACCGCGTGAGCAGCGGCGACCAGGTTTCCGAGATCAACACCTTCAAGGGCTATCCGTCCAGGCTGCTTCGCATCGCCGTTGTCGCCAACATCCGGGCGGACGCAAAGCTGAGCTTTGCCGCCATCAAAAAGGACGACCCGCACCTGCTCATCTCCGCAGGCGACACCGCCATGCAGTACCAGTTTGCCACGCAGGCCGACAAGGAGGCCACGAAGTCGCACAGCACGGCGATCGACACGCAGGCGGACATTTTCCGCAGCACGCCGTTCATGGTCTCTCTCGGCAACCTTGACCGCAAGATCCGCCCGAACGGGCTCAGCCTGGAGGAGCCTGGCTATGACATCGAGGCCACAGGCTACCGGAAGTTCTTCGCGCTGCCGGGCAGGGAGTGGCTCTGGGCCTGGGACATCCCGGACTTCGACCTCCGGCTCATCAGCGTGGACATGAGCCACACCGGAGATTTTGGCAAACCCAACCAGGCCTGCCATGCCTTCGACAAGGACTCCGAGCAGTTCCAATGGTTCGAGGAGACCATGAACGCAACGAAGGCGGGTTTCGTGGTCACCCTGTATGGCGAAACCGGCGGCACCGTGCGCCGCCATGCCGGGGGCGGCTGGAAACGCGTGCTCGAACGCGGCACGCTCGCCATCTCAGGCGAGTGCTATCACGCCGAACGCACCGAGGTTGACGGCATGACCTACTACAACAGCTCCGTGCGCGGCAACGGCACCTTCGGCCACGATCCGCTCGCCGCCTTCTCCGACAAAGCCGCGAGCTACCAACTCCTCACACTCGACCGCGAAGCCGGAACGCTCAGATCCGAGCTCAAGGCCCTGGATGACGGCCGCGTGCTCGACAGCAAAACCTTCACCAAGCGCGCGAAATGAGGCTCACCGTGCTTTTTTCTCTCCTTCTGTCTTTCGCACTGCATGCCGAGGAAAAGCCCTCGCCCGCAAAGACGGTCTTTGTCGTCTCCGGCCTCGAATGCGGGAGCTGCGTTTACATGGTGCAGCATCAGCTGTCGCAAACAGCCGGCATCGCCGAAGTGGAGGTGATGCAGGGGATCGAAGGCTGCGCCCGCGTGAACTATGACCCGAAGCTCGTCAGCGAGCATCAGATCGCCCAGGCCGTGCGCGAGGCGCCTGGACTCCACGGAACGCCCTACATCGCCACCTTGAAGCTGCGCATTCCAAATTATGCAGCAAACGCCGCCAGGGTGAAGGCGCTCTTTGATACGTGGAGGCCCGCGGTAGAAATGGAGGTCTGGGACGAAAAGCAGGGGGTGCTCATCGTGTATTTCACGGAATTGAAAAGGGATTCCAAAGGCGCCTTTCCCCGGGGCTGGAGCCTGGCGCAGCTTGCCCAGGGACTGAAGCCCCTGGGCCTGAGCTTTGAACTCCAGGCGCCCGAAGGATTCTAGCCACGCCCTTGCCTCCTGTTCATGAAGCCCCTGCTCCTTTGCCTGATCACCTCGCTCTCCCTCGCCGCTGACACCGTGCGCACCGAGCATGACGTGGACTTCCTGGGCGGCGGCCGGAAGGAGAAGGCGGACCTGTACCTGCCGGCCGGCCCACAGCCCGGGCGGAAGCATCCCGCCGTGGTCATCATTCATGGCGGCGGCTGGGCAGGCGGTGAAAAACGCGCCGCACGCGAGATCAACATCGGCACGACGCTCGCACTCAACGGTTACGTCGGCATGAG
Source organism: Prosthecobacter sp. (assembly GCA_044345155.1). Taxonomy (GTDB): domain Bacteria; phylum Verrucomicrobiota; class Verrucomicrobiia; order Verrucomicrobiales; family Verrucomicrobiaceae; genus Prosthecobacter. Next base: position 24,473 of record JBIJBP010000022.1, read on the forward strand.
CATTGACTACCTCCTGGCAAACCAGGACCACCCCGGCCCCGTCTGGCCTCAGAACCTGCATGACTGCAAAACCGCCGTACGCTGGCTGCGCCGGAATGCGGAACGACTTCAGGTCGACCCTGATCGCATCGGCGTCATCGGCGGCAGCGCGGGCGGCCATCTTGCAGCCATGGTCTGCCTGACCGGCGGCGAACTCGATCCCCCCGGCGAAGGCGACTGCCGGGTGCGGTGCGCCGTGGATCTCTACGGGCCCGTGCTCTGGTTTGAACAGCGTGACCTTTCCATGTTCCGCCAGCCGCGGGCCGTCGCCCCTGAACTCTACAAACAGGCCGATCCGCGCACGCACATCGACAAAGAAGATCCGCCCCTCCTCATCGTGCATGGCACGGCGGACAAGACCGTCGCCGTCGCCGACTCCGAGGCCCTCGCCACCGCCATGAAAGCCGCAGGCGCGGCCTTTCAGCTCGAGATCATCCCCGGCGCCCCGCACAGCTTCCACCTCCAGCCGAAGCAGCGCGACCTGCGCCCGCTGGTGCTCGGGTTCTTTGACAGGCATTTGAAGGGCGGGAGCTGATCTGCGCGTCAGCCGGGCCGCATCATCCAGCCTGAACACACCGAACAAACGATGCCGCAGCCTCCGTAGGTAGCTTCCGCCATGGCTTCGAACCTTTCACCGCCATCACGAGCCCGCTGCTCGGGCCCCCTTGTTTCGAGGCGCAGCTTCATGCAGGTCGGCCTTGGCGGCATGGCCTCGCTGAGCTGGCCGGGACTGATGCGGCTGCGGGCGGAGAATGCGCTGAAGCCCCGCCAGGAGCGCACGGCGGTCATCCTGGTCTTCCTTCCGGGCGGCCAGTCGCACATCGACACCTACGATCCGAAGCCGGACGCGAGCAGCGAGTATCGCGGGCCGTTCAAGACCATCCCCACAAAGGTGCCGGGCCTGCATTTCACGGAGCTGATGCCCATGCAGGCGAAGATCGCGGACAAGTTCACGGTGCTGCGCTCGATGTTTCAAACCGCAGGCGGCCACCCGGCGGGGACCATGCAGATGCTCTCCGGAGATCCGGACACCCGCGACAAGCCTGCACCGCGCCTGCCGGACTGGATGTCTGTCGCGCACTACCTGCGCTCGAAAGAGGGCCGTCGTGCCAATGCGCTGCCTAACTACGCAAGCATCCAGCCCATCAACAGCTCCTATTGCGGCCCCGCCTACCTTGGCGACGCCTTTGCCGCCTTCTCGGTGACGGAGGACCCGAACCGCCCGCAGTTCCAGGTGCCCGACATCGGCCTCGAGGATGAGGCGGAGGCGCGCCGGCTCAGCGACCGCATCGCCCTGCGCAGAAGCCTCGACCGCATGGAGCGTGCATTTGACCGGCAGCACGAGCTGGAGGCACTGGACGAGTTTGAAGCACAGGCCGCCTCATTGCTCACGTCCCCGGAGGCGCGCGATGCCTTTGATCTCGGCAAGGAGGACGCCAGAACACGCGACCGCTACGGCCGCAACCGCTGGGGACAGCAGCTCCTGCTTGCACGAAGGCTGGTCGAGTCCGGCGTGGAGATCATCACCAGCAGCCTGCACGGCCCGCTGTGCGGACGCACCCAGGTCTGGGACGATCATGCCGTGGACCATCACATCTTCGAGGCGCTGCGCTTCCGCATGGGCTGGTATGACCAGGCCGTCTCCGCCCTGATCGAGGACATCCACGCGCGCGGCCTCGACAAACGCGTGCTGGTCGTCGTCACCGGCGAGTTCGGCCGCACGCCGCGAATCACCTTCGACCGCAGCACCGGTGCTGGAGATGCCAGCGGGCCGGCTGGAACCTTGCAGCCGGGCCGCGATCACTGGCCGCGTGCCTTTTCCAACCTTTGGGCCGGCGGTGGCATCCAGACAGGCGGCGTGATCGGCGCCACCGACAAGCGCGGCGAGGACGTGACCGAGCGCCCCTGCAGCGCGCACGATTTTCTCGCCACCCTTTACCACCACCTCGGCATCGACTCCGCAAAGACCACGATCAACGACTTCAACGGCCGCCCCGTGCCCATCGTGAACAACGGCAGGCCGATCCCAGGGCTCGCCCCGAAGTCCTCCTGAAGCCGGAGTTCACGCCCCTCAAGAACATGCGCATCCGATTCACCCCTTCTTTGCTTCCATGGGTCGTGGCCTGCGGCCTGTCTTCATCCGCCGCTGAACCACCTGCGGCAGCCTGGCCGCAGGTCGACAAGCCGCTCGTCCTTCCCGCAGGCCAGGCCCCGAAGCCTGGCCGTGACGACTTTTCGATCTCCGTATGGGCACGGGCGGATGCTGCGGACCGCATCTCAGGCGATCTGGTGAGCCAGTATGATCCGCAGAAAAGGCGCGGCTTTCATCTCACGCTCAAGAGCCATCCCGGGGTCACCGCGAGTCAGGCGAACTGGCGGCATTTGCAGTTCGGCATCGACGATGACAAACCGGGTGCCTGGCGTGACTGCGGGCGGCCGGGCAGGGCTCTCTTCGCCTTTGCCATGGCGACGCACGAAGGCGCCCTGTATGCTGGCACCTGCGAGCCTGGCGCCGGGGACACGGGCCGCGTGTATCGCTACGCGGGCGGCGAGCAATGGACCGACTGCGGCAGCCTTGACGGCAGCAACTCCGTCACCGCGCTTGCCGCGCATGAAGGCGCCCTTTATGCCGGCACGGGCAGGTATCGCGTGGCAGGCTCGGCCTTGCCGGAATCGGAGAACACTCAGACCGGAGGACGCGTGTATCGCTACGATGGAGGCACGAGCTGGGTGGACTGCGGTCGGTTGCCGGACACGGAGGCCGTGGGCGGGCTTGTCGTGTTTCAAGGGCGGCTTTTTGCCTCGTCTCTCTACAAGCCGGCGGGCTTCTTCCGCTACGAGGGTGGCAGAATGTGGACACGCCTGCCCGATGCCATGGGGCCGGACGCCCAGACGGGCACATCGACACCCAAGCGCGTCGTCTCGCTCACCGTGCACGACGGCTACCTCTACGCGAGCAGCTACGACGGCGGACGGGTTTATCGTTTCGACGGCAGGGCGTGGACCGATTGCGGACAGGTCGGCGACAACACCCAGACCTACGCTTTCACCAGCTACGAGGGCGCCTTGCATGTCGCCACCTGGCGCAGCGGACGCGTGTTTCGCCAGGAAGATGTTGGACGCTGGACGGACATCGGTCGACTCGGCGAGGAGCTGGAGGTCATGGGCATGATGGTGCACAACGGCCGCCTCATCGCCGGCACGCTGCCGCACGCAGAGGTCCATGCCTATGACGGCGATGGCCGGTGGACGCTCTGGCGGAGGCTCGATCACACTCCCAACGTGCAGTATCGCCGCGCGTGGACGATGGCCGAACATGCTGGCGAGGTCTTCTGCTCGACGCTGCCCTCTGGCAAGGTTTGGGCGGCAAGGCATGGCCGGCAGGTCACCTGGGACCACGCGCTGCCTCCAGGCTGGCATCACATCGCCGCCGTGAAGACGGCAGGCAGACTCGCCTTGCATGTGGATGGCAGGCAAGTCGCCGAGAGCACCGGCTTCGACGCCTCCGCTTGGAATCTCGACAGCGAGGCCCCCTTGCGCCTCGGCAACGGCATGAACGGCCCCTTCAACGGCCAGCTTCGTGATTTGCAGATCCATCGTCGCGTGCTCACAGGCACGGAAATCCAGGCCCACGCCTCGAAAAAGCCCGGCCAGTAAACATCAGCCGCCCATGAAACGCCGCCGCTTCGCCCAAGGCCTTTTCACCTCCCCCTTGCTGAATCTTCATGCGGCGGAGGCTGGTTTGCGCATCGCCACGTTTGAGGCTGACGTCACGCCGCCGCTGGAGTCGCCTCTGTGTCATGGGAATGTGATGCCGGTGAAGCAGATCCTCACGCCGCTGCTGGCGCGTGGCATGGTCATTCTTGGCTCTGGACAGCCCGTCGTGCTGTGTGCGATGGACTGGGTGGCTTTGGCAAATGCCAGCAATGTGACCCTCCGCGAAATGATCGCGAAGGCCGTCGGCACCACGAGTGAACGGGTGGCCGTGCATACCGTACATCAGCATGACGCGCCTGGTAGCGACCTCGACACGGAGGAGCTGCTGGCCAGGCACGGCATCGGCGGTCGTTTTTCCGACGCGCAGCTCGACCAGCGTCTGTTCCAGTCCATCGCTGATGCGGCGCGGGATTGCCTGACAAAGGCGGAGGTCGTCACTCATGCGGGCTTAGGTTCGGGGAAGATCGAGAAAGTGGCCTCCAACCGCCGCGTGCTAGGCCCGGATGGCAAGGTGGCCTTCACCCGCATGAGCGCGTCGAAGCATCCGCTGGCCGCCACAGCGCCCGAGGGCACGATTGATCCTCTCCTGCGCATGGTGACCTTCTGGCAGGATGAACGCCCCCTCGCCGCGCTCAGCTACTACGCCACGCATCCCATGAGCTACTATGGCAAGGGCGGCGTGAACTGGGACTTCATCGGCGCAGCGCGCTCACTCATGGACAAGGAGGCGCCCGACGTGCGTTTCATCCATTTCAACGGCGCAGGAGGCAACATCACCGCGGGCAAATACAACGACGGCAGGCCGGAAAACCGGCCTGTGCTCGCCGAACGCGTGTTTGCCGGCATGAAAAAAGCATGGGAATCACAGAAGAAGCAGCCCGTCACCGCTGCCGGCATCGAATGGCGCGTCAAGCCTGTCGCCCTGCCCGTGAGGCACCCTGATGGCGAACCACGACTGCTCGCCACGCTCGCCGATCCAGGGAAAACCTTCGCCCAGCGTGCCTTCGCCGCACGGGACATCGTTTTCATCCGCCGCATGGCCGCCGGCGGCACGATCCCGCTTGGATGCCTGCGCATCGGCTCCGCGCATGTGCTGCACATGCCCGCCGAGCTGTTCATCGAATACCAGATCGCCGCGCAGCAGATGCGGCCGGATGATTTCATCGCCATGGCCGCCTACGGCGACAACGCACCGAGCTACATCGGCACCGAGATCGCCTACACTCAGGGCGGCTACGAGGTCGAGGACCGTGTCTCACGAGTGAGCCCTGAGGTGGAAAAGACGCTCATGCAGGCCATGCGCGACCTGCTGGCCTGATTGACGATGCCGTCTCACCACCCGACACATTCCCCCATGACACGCCTCCTTGCCCTGCTGCTCGCCTTCGCCGCCTGCGCCTTTGCCGCCGATCCAGCGCCAGCGCCGCCACCCGCACCGCTCGACTTCATCGACACCAGCTTCGAGAACGCCTCGCCGCTCTGGTATGAGTTTGCCCCGGACGGCACGGTGATCGTCAACCTGAACTACGACCAGGAACGCCTCTCGCCCAACCGCGCGGCAGGGCATTTCCACTTCCGCATCCAGGCCGCCAAGGGACGCAGGATCACGCTGGAGCTCAGGAACCTCGCCAATGTCTGGAACAGCAAGGCAGGCTCGGTCGCCAAGGAGATCAGGCAGGTTGTCATCTCGGAGGATGGCAGAAACTGGACGCCCGTGCCCACGGTGTTTCCGGAGCCTGAGCGTGTGCTGGTCACCCTGGAGATGCCCGGCCCGTCCCTCTTCGTCGCGCGCGCGGAGCCCTATCGCGTCTCGGACCTGAACCGTTTTCTGGGAGAGATCCGGACGAACCCGCGGGTGAGGATCACCCCGATCGGCAAAACGGTGCAGGGTCGTGAAATCGAGATCATCCGCATTGGCAATGACGATGCGCCGAACCATGTTTTCATTCGTGCGAGGGCGCATCCGTGGGAGCCGGTGGGCAACTGGGTGACCGAGGGCCTGGTCCGACGGCTTCTGAAAGGCGACGCGGATGCCAGGAGGTTCCTTGATCTGTACAATGTGTGCATCCTGCCGATGGCGAACAAGGACGGCGTGGAACGAGGCGGCACCCGCTTCAACCTTGGCGGCTGGGATTTGAACCGCAAATGGGACAAGCCCGCCGATCCAAAGCTCGCCCCGGAAAACGCCGCACTGGAGCACTGGCTCGAAGGCGAGATCAAGGCGGGCCGGCGTCCGACCTTTGCGATGGATCTGCACAACGACGGCAACGGCATGCTGCACATCAGCCGCCCGGACACTCCCGACATCGACGCTTATCTGGCACGCATGGCCCGCTTCGAGCAGTGCCTGCGAGACCACACCTGGTTCACCGTCGGCTCCACAAAACCGGGCTTTCACAACCCCGGCACGCTGGGAGAAGGCTGGTTCTCACGCTTCGGGGTCGACGCTGTCATCCTCGAGTTCAACTGCAACTACATCGAGGGCATCAAGCAGCCCGCCATGGGCAGGCACTGGGTGGCTTTTGGCGAAGGGCTCGCGAAGGCCTTCGAGGCGTATTTTGCCGCAAAGTAGACCTCACTCCGCGAGATGAGCATGGCGTGTGGAAATTTAGAGGGTTTTGCTTTGCTGCGAAAGCGCCTGGCTCATCTTGCGGAGCAAGATGGCTACCATGCTTCGCGCAATCGACCACTTGGCCACCGTATGAGGTCTTGCCATGATCTCGCGCCCGTTATTCCTCACTCTGACAGCCCTTGCCATCCCGCTGGAAGCCCAACTCGTTGGCGATGGCAGGGTGGATGACACCGCAGCGGTGCAAACGATGATCGATGCCGGCGGCGCGGTGCGATTCCCGCGCGGCACCTACCGCCTGACGAAAACGGTTGTCGTTGATCTCGACAAGGCCGGTTTTGTCTCCCTCAGCGGCGACGGCGTGGCGCGCTTTGTCATGGAAGGCGCGGGACCGGCCTTTCACTTCAAGGGTACGCATGGCGGCACCGCCGATCCGAAGAGCCTCAAGCCTGAAATCTTCGCCAGGCAGCGCACGCCGATGGTGGACGGCATCGAAATTACCGGCGCCCATCCCGAGGCGGACGGCATCGAGGCCACGGGTACGATGCAGATCACGATCACCCGCGTTTCAGTTCATGAAGCCCGGCATGGCGTTCATCTCACGGCGAGGAACCGCAATGTCGTCATCAGCGACTGCCACATGTATCACAACCGCGGCGCGGGCGTGTTTTACGACCGGGTGGACCTTCACCAGTCGAACATCACCGGCAGCCACATCAGCTACAACGCCGGAGGCGGCGTGGTGACCCTCGGCGGCGGGGTCCGCAACCTTCACATCGGCACCTGTGACATCGAGAGCAACATGACGCCCGACGCACCGCCCACGGCCAATGTGCTCATCGACTGCACCGGCGGCTCCACCGCCGAGGTCAGCATCACCGGCTGCACGATCCAGCACAACAGCGAGTCGCCAGGCTCGGCCAACGTGCGCTTCATCGGCAAAGGCAAGCCCTACGGCAACGACGAAACCGCCCGCTGGGGTCATCTCAGCATCTGCGACAACGTTTTGAGCGATGTCTCCGTGAACATCGATCTCCAGGAGGTGCGCGGAGCCGTCATCACAGGCAACACCTTCGGCGTCGGCTTCGAGCATGACCTTTTCGCGGTCGGCTGCAGCCACCTCGCCATCGGCCCGAACACCTTTGACCGCAACCCACCCTACTATCGGGGCAAGGCCGCCGGGGTGAAGGGCGGCCTCGTCTTCCGCGCCTGCCGCGACATCACCCTCACCGGCCTGCACATTGACGGCGTGCGCTCCCATCCCGCCGCCGTGCAGGTCATTGACGGTGACACGTTCAACATCTCCGGCTGCACCATCCTCGACAGCGACGGCGCCGGCCTGCTGATGCAGAACACGCGACACAGCCTCGTCACCGGCTGCCTTGTTGCCGATCGACGGAAAGACCGTCACCCCGCCCCCTCGCTGCGCGTCGAAGGCGGCGAGGACAACACCTTTGCCAACAACAAGCTTGCCCACGGCGAAGCAAAGTAGCCCCCTCGTTCCGCGAGGGCAGCCAATGGGCGTCAGTTGCAGCACACGTTTTGAGCTGCCACTGACGTTTCATTGCCACGAAAGCCCCTAGCTCATCTTGCGGAGCAAGATGGCTGCTTTGCTGACGCGTATTCGACCCCGCAACACCATGCGTTTCCTCATTCTCGCCTTCCTCACCATTCAATCACTCCACGCGGCCGATTTTCACGCCACCGCCTGCGAAGGCACCTACCCTCGTCATCTCCAGGGCATCTGCACGAATGACAAGGACGCCATCTACTGGTGCTGGACGGATTTCCTGGTCAAAACTGACACGGAGGGCAGGGTGCTGAAAAAGGTGCCGGTGGCAAACCATCATGGAGACCTTTGTTTCCACGATGGACGTGTCTATGTCGCCACGAACCTTGCGAAGTTCAACCGGCCCGCAGGCGAGGCGGACTCGTGGGTCTATGTCTATGATGCGGACACACTCGCAGAGCTGGCCAGGCATCGCGTGCCTGAGCTCGTGCACGGGGCGGGCGGTATGGCCTGGTGTGATGGTCGCTTCTTCATCGTCGGCGGCCTGCCTCCCGGGTTCGATGAAAACTATGTCTATGAATACGACGCATCCTTCCGCTTCCAGAAGCGCCACACCCTCGCCAGCGGCTACACCCTGATGGGCATCCAAACCGTCGTGCAGGCCAACGGCGCGTGGTGGTTCGGCTGTTACGGCAAACCTGCCGTGCTGCTGCGTGCAGATGAAAACCTGCGGTTCAACGGCAGATGGGAGTTCAACGCCTCCGTCGGCATTGCTCCGATCAGCGACGGACGTTTTCTCATCGCGCAAAACACCTCCGTGATGGGCTCGGATGGCAAAACAAAGCAAAATCAGGCCAAAGTGCTCGTGGCCCGGCCTGATGAGAAAGCCGGATTTTTGATCGAAAAACCATGACCACGCTCTACCGCAGCCTTCTGCTCTGTCTTGTCGCCTCCTGTGCGCAAGCCGAGGTGAGACGCATCGAGATCACCGAACGCTCATCGTTTGCCGCAGGCAAGATCTTCGGCCCCGCCGGTGCCTACGAACGCCTCAAAGGCCGGATGTTCATCGAGACCGATGCGGCGAACCAGGCCAACGAGCGCATCTGCGACCTCCAGCGGGCACCGCGAAATGCCCGTGGCAAGGTGGAGAGCTGGACGGACTTCTTCCTTCTCAAGCCTGTCGACGCGACCCAGGGCAACGGCGTGCTGCTCTACGACGTGAACAACCGCGGCAACATGCTGGCGCTGTGGACCTTCAACGATGGCGAACGCACCAACGATCCGAAGACGGAGGCGCATGCTGGCCATGGCTTCCTCATGAAGCATGGCTTCTCCGTGCTGTGGTGCGGCTGGAATGGGGAGGTGCAGGCCGATGACGCGCAGCGCCTGCTGTGCGGCCTGCCCGTCGCGACGGACGATGGCAAGACGATCACCGGCAGGGCGCATCTGGAGATCACGAGCACGGAGAAGGTCTTCAGCCGCGCCTTCTCGTGGAGCCCGTGGGGCGTCGGCGCAGCCTTTCCGTCCGTGAGCCTCGACAACGTCGACGCCACGCTCACGATGCGGCCACATCGCGGAGCTGAAGGCATCGAGGTGCCGCGGACGGAGTGGGCGTTTGGACGTTGGGAGAATGAGAAGCTCATTCCCGACGCGATAAATCTCCACGTGAAGGCGGGTTTTCGCCCAGGCTGGCTCTACGACCTTGTTTACACGGCGAAAGAACCACGAGTGACCGGTCTCGGCCTCACCGCGATGCGGGACTGCGTGGCGTTTTTCAGGCACGGGGCCGCGAAGGACAATCCGCTGGCGGGAGCGATTCAGAAGGCCTGCGTGTTCGGCATCTCACAGTCAGGCCGGGTCATTCATCACTTCCTCCATGAAGGCCTGAATGGCGATGAGCAGGGACGCATCGTTTTTGACGGCGCCCTGATCCATGTCGCGGGCTCCGGCAAGGGCATGTTCAACCATCGGTTCCGCATGAGCACGGAGTACGGCACGCAGCACGAGGGCCATCTGTCCGGCAGCGAGTTCTTCCCGCTGGCCCCGCTGCCGCAGGCCGATCCCGTCACCGGTAAAACAGGCGACTCGCTCGCACGATCCAGGAATTCCGGCCACACGCCGCGCATTCTCTTCACCCAAAGCTCCACCGAGTACTGGAGCCGTGCCGCCTCTCTGATTCACACCGATGTGGAGGGCAGGTCCGACCTCGATTTGCCGGACGATGTCCGTGTGTATCTTGTGGCAGGAGCGCAGCATCTTGGGAAAAGCGACGGCACACCAGGCATCTGCCAGCAGCCACGCAACACGCTCGATGACAGGGGCCCCGTGCTGCGGGCCATGCTGATGCGCCTCGTTGACTGGGTGCGGCAGGACAAGACTCCGCCGCCAAGCCGTCATCCACGCCTGAAAGATCACACGCTGGTGGGCCTTGATGAATGGAAGGCGCAGTATCCGAAGATTCCCGGCCACCGCCTTCCCTCACAGGCCTATCAGCCGCTGCGGCTTGATTTCGGACCGCGTTTTCACAGCGAAGGCATCGCCGACATCATTCCACCGAAGGCTGGAAAACCCTTCCGCACACTCCTGCCTGCCGTGAACGCCGATGGCAATGAAACGAGCGGCATCGTGCTGCCAGAAGTCGCCGTGCCGCTCGGCACTTACACCGGCTGGAACCTTCGCTCGCCGCAGGTCGGCGCCGAAACGATGCTCTCACCGCTCGACGGCATGTTCATCCCCTTTGCGAAAACCAAGGCCGAACGCGACAAGACCGGCGATCCCCGCCCCTCCATCGAAGAACGCTACCCGACGCGGGCAGAGTATTTGTCACGCTTCAAAGCCGCCGCCCAAAAGCTTCACGAAGACGGCTTTCTGCTGGAGGAGGATGTAACACGGCTGATCGAGCGGGCGTCAGCACAGTAGCCATCTTGCTCCGCAAGATGAGCCAAGGGCTTTCGCCAAACCTGAAAGCGACGTCAGTTCGAGCGAGCGGGGTTTGCAGCGCATCATGGTCCTCTCAAGGAGCGGGAGGGATTCCTTGCCTTGCGAAACAGTTCACACCCGCCGCAGCGGCTGCGAGAAGATCATGTCCACGATGGGAATCGGGGTGCGCAGGGCGGGATCGGTGCTGGCGAAGGCGGGGCCGCGCAGGGCTTTTTGATCATGGATCTGCGAGATGTCATGCACGTTCATGCCGCGCAACATTTCAGCGGACAGCGGTCGGCCCTGTTGGTGCGTGCTCGGATACGCAAAAGCCTCCACGCGCACGAAGGCGGCCTCGAGCCGTCCACCGGCATCACGTTTGAGAGGAAACTCGCCCTGGGCGGCGTCGACGATGCTGGCGACGCCTTGATCGGTGATGAAGCGGATCTGCACGTTGGGACGTCTGGCGTCGTGGCCCGCCACGGCGGCATGCAGTGTGTCGCTGTCCACGGTGATGCGGCTGAAGCGGAAGCTGGTGCGGTCATACGGTGCGACGACCTCCCCCGCCCCGCTGGCTGCGAGCGAGGCCACGGAGCCAAAGAAGGCCCCCTTGCGGTAGGCGCGCAAGGCGGCGGCCTCGCGTTCACCGGCGGACAGGGCGTCAAGCCTCGGCACAAGCAGCACGTTGCGTCCGCGGCCGTAGGTGTTGTGATCCTTGACGAAGAATCCCCAGCAGCGTCGCCCCGTGCGCAGGATTTCATCCCAGAGCTGGTAGAAATGCAGGTTAGGCTGTCCGCTGTGGTCGTAGAAACCGCGGCTGGAGCCAAAGCCCGACGTGAGCTGGTTCCAGACTTCGATGCCAAGCACGCGCGGATCAAAGTCGAGCATCGGCAGGTAGTCCGTGATCTTTCCGGTCGGATGATTGAGCGTCATGCCGCCTCCATCAGGGTGTTGCAACACGCCAAAGGCTTCACGGAAGACATCCCGCCAGGGACGGTTCGTGCCCTGCATGAGGCGATACTGCGTCACGGACATCGCATCGGCGTCAAATTCGAGCCTTGTGTCGATGCCAGCCGCCGTGGTGCGCAGATGGAGGGTGTGGTTTCCGGGTGGAAGCTCACGCTCATGCACGGGGCCTTTGTCTGCGAATGAATTGCGAAAATCGCATTCATTCGCGCCTTCAATGCTGAGCCTGGCGACAGGCTTGCCATCCTTGGCCTTGATCCGAACATCCAGGCGGTAAACGCCGAGCCAGGGCTTTTGTGCATTGAACTCATTCAGGTTTTCAAAGCGATGCACCACAGGCGACACGGCACATTCCCTGGCGCTCACCGAGCTGCCGTAGCCCGTGGCGAGCAGGCTGCCGAGGGCGTTGGCATGCAGGCCTGTGTCCGTGAACGAATGATGCTCCGCATTCGGGGCGGCGACCAGCTGCGGATGCTTCGCCGCATACTCCGCAGGCAGCGGGTAGGTCGGCGCCGAAGGATAGTAGTTGCTGAAGGCGAAGTGCCCGTAGCCCATCTCCAGAAAACCGTCGCGGGAGGCATCCGTCTGCCCCTGATGCTGATGCGACATGGAATGCAGATGCTCCCAGGTGTCCCAGTCCACCTCCGCATACGGGTTTTCAATCCTGCCACCACCGTTCGCGCCCCGGCTTGCCGGGACGGGCAGGGCGGCCAATGAGGCGATCAGCTTTCGGCGATTCATCCAACGCAGTCGCTCCGCCGCAGAACATCCTTTCAGCGAAGAGGCCGGAGAGTTCCCTGCCCAACGAAAACTCCCTCCGCCTGGTGCGTATCGTCTTTCCTTCATGAAGCCCGTCACGTCCTCCCGCCGCCACTTCCTCAAAACCGCCGCAGCGACGGCCGCCACCTTCAACATCGTCCCGCGCCATGTCCTGGGCGGGCCGCGCTTTGTGCCGCCCAGCGAGAAGGTCAACGTGGCCATCATCGGCACCGGCGGCCAGGGCCGCACCAATGTCCGTAACCTGCTGCCGCTCGACGACTGCCAGATCATCGCCGTGGCCGATCCGGCCGAGTCGTTCAGCCTCGAAAACTTCTACTTCAAGGGCATGGGCGGCCGCCTGCCGGTGAAGGCAGAGATCGAGAAGCACTACGCGGAGAAGACTCCGAACTTCCGCTGCGCCGACTACGTGGACTTCCGCGAGATGCTGGAGAATGAGAAGTCCATCGACGCCCTGCTTGTCGCCACACCCGACCACCTGCACGCCTACTGCTCCGTGGTCGCCATGCGGGCCGGCAAGCATGTCTACTGCGAAAAGCCGCTCACTCACAACATCTGGGAGGCGCGTCATGTCGCCAAGGTGGCCGCAGAAACCGGTGTCGCCACGCAGCTCGGCAGCCAGGGGCATTCTTCGTTAGGCACGCGCGAGACCATCGAGTACATCCAGGATGGCGCAATCGGTGCAGTGAAGGAGATTCATGTCTGGGTGGGCGCGAAGCGCTGGAACCCCACGCTCACCGGCAGGCCTTCCGAAACGCCGCCCGTGCCAGCCGGCCTGAACTGGGACCTCTGGCTCGGCCCGCGCCAGGAGCGCCCCTTCAACCCGGCCTACTTCCCCGTTGCCTGGCGTGACTTCTGGGACTTCGGCTGCACGGGCATCGGCGACTTCGCCTGCCATGACATGAACACCGCCGTGCGCGCCTTTGACCTACCCGCACCCTCCCGGATCGAAGCTCATGCCGCCGGCCTGACCAACAGTGAGATCGCTCCCTACGGCTCCCTCATTTATTACACCTTCCCCGCCGCCGGCACGCGTCCGGAAATCCGCATGACCTGGTACGACGGCGGCCTGATGCCGCAGAAACCCGAGGCGCTCGGCAGCTTCCCGCTGCCTGGCCGCGGCTGCCTTTTCATCGGCGAAAAGGGCGTGATCCAATGCGACGGCGGCGGCGGCGCCCCACGCCTCTTCCCCGACAGGCTGCGTGCTGAATACCAGAAGCCCGCCCCGAAACTCAAGCGCTCCAACGGTCATCACCGCGACTGGATCGACGCCTGCAAGGGCGGTGAACCAGCCACCAGCCCCTTCGCCTACGCCGCCCATCTCACCGAGATCGCGCTGCTCGGCGTGCTGTCGCTGCGCACCCAGAAGGCCGTCGACTGGGACGCCGCCGCCATGAAGGCGCGCGGACTGCCTGCCGCCGACGCCTTCATCAAGGAAGATTACCGCAGGGGCTGGGAGGTCGTCTAACCATGAGCGAGCACATTGCCTTCACACCTCTCACCGCCGCCGACCGCGAACCTGTCGCCCGCCTGCTGCATCGTTCGCTGGTGCAGTGGTATGAGTCACGCCTCGGCCAGGGGGCACGCTTTGGCGACAGCCATGAGCCCTTCCTGCTTTTCCCCGAGGTCTATGAGGCGCTCGATCCGGGCGAATGCGTCACGGCACGCGATTCGGACGGCAGGATCCTCGGCGTCTGCTTCTCCCATGAGCGCGAAACGCATGTCGCCATCGGCATCGTCTCCACAGCCCCCGAGGCGGGCGGTCGCGGCATTGCGAAGAAGATGATGTCCCTGGTGCTCGAGAAGGCGCGGCGGCTTGGCAAGCCGGCCCGGCTTGTCTCCAGCCTGATGAACCTGGACTCCTTCTCGCTCTACACCCGGCTGGGTTTTGTGCCTGGCACCACCTTCCAGGACCTGCTCATCACCGTGCCTGAAACCGGCATGGTCTCCCCGCCTCCATTGGACGTGGAGCAGGTGCGCGAGGCCAGGACAGAAGATGTCGCACGCATCGCCGATTTAGAATTCTCCCAGCAGGGCATTCGTCGCGAAAAGGACCTCCACTTCTTTCTGCGGAACGATGCCGGCTCCTGGCGTGTGCTGGTTTCCGAAGATGCCGAAGGCCGCATGAACGGCTTCCTCGGCATGAGCACTCACCCATCCTGCACGATGCTCGGCCCCGGCGTCGCAGCCGACGAACAGACAGCCATCGCCCTGTTGTGGAAAGCGCTCGACGGTCTCCGCGGCCGCAGTCTCGTCTTCCTGGCTCCCTGTTCCGCCACCGGCCTCGTGCGCGCCGCCTATGGCTGGGGCGCCCGCAACGTGGAGCTGCATGTCGCCCAGTCCACGGCGCCTGACCCATCCGCCAGGGGCATTGTCTTCCCCACCTTCATGCCCGAGACGGCCTGAAGCCAGGATTGACGCAGTCATGCTTGTTTCCGACACTGATCTCATGACCTCGTGGAATCGACGCCAGTTTCTCGGCACCGCCGCCATCACCCTGGCCACGTCCGCCTCCCACGCCGCAGCGCCCGTGCCCGTGCCCGCGCCCGCGCCTGCGGCCTGCGGCCTCGGAATCAGCACCTACGGCCTGCAGTCCATGGACCTGGAGTCCGCAGTCAGCCTGATCGCTGAAACAGGTTATGACTGCCTTGAAATCGCCGCCCTGGAGAAGCTCACGGGCGATCCGGGGCGGGTCTCCGGGGAGCAGCGTCGCAGCCTCCGTCAGCGGATTGCGGACAAGGGCCTTCGCCTCTCCGCCCTGATGGCGGACCTTCATCCAAACACGGATGATGCGGTTCACCAAAGACAAACCGAGTCTCTGAAAAGCCTGGCCGAGCTCGGGCATGACCTTTCACCCAATGATACGCCGCTGATTCAGACGGTGTTTGCCGGCAAAGACTGGCAGACGTCGAAAACCCTGTTTCTGAACCGCCTGGCTGACTGGGTGAAGCTGGCGGACGAGATGCGGTTCACGTTTTGCATCAAGCCGCATCGGATGCAGGCCATGAGCCGCCCGGAGGACGCCATCTGGCTGTTTCAGCAGCTCGGTGAGCCGAAGCGGCTGCGCATGGTTTATGACTACAGCCACTTTCACCGCCGCGAGCCGGAGATGACCATCGCGGACACTGTGGCGAATTCCCTTCCATGGACGGCCTACGTGGCCTCCAAGGACGCGGTCACGAAGGATGGCAAGACGGCCTTTGCCCTCACGGGTGAAGGCGGCGAGTTCGACCATGCACAGATCATCCAGGCCTTCGTCGCCGGTGGCTATAAGGGCGATTTCTGTTGCGAGGTCAGCAGCCAGATCTGGAAGGCGAAGGGTTATGACGCGGCGGCGGCGACCCGGACCTGTTACAAGAATCTCGCCGACGCCTTCAATCGCGCGGGCGTGAAGCAACGCCGTTGAACCCCAGGTTTTCCCTCCATGCCCGTCATCACCGCTGATAAGCTGCAGAAGCAATACGACGTCGTCATTGTGGGTTCGGGCGCGGGCGGTGGCCAGACGGCCTACACGCTGACGATGGAGGGCGTGAAGGTGCTCGTGATGGAGGCCGGACGCTCGTTTGATGTGACGACCGAATCGGCGATGCTGCAGTGGCCGAGCCATGCGCCGCTGCGCGGTGAAAAGACGCCGGACAAGCAGTACGGCTTCCATGACTGCTCCATCCACAGCGGCTGGGAGATCCCGGGCGAGCCCTACACCAACGCGCATCCGGAGACGCAGAACCAGTTCAGGTGGTGGCGTCAGCGCATGATGGGCGGCCGAACCAATCATTGGGGGCGGATCTCCCTGCGCAACGGCCCGCTCGACTTCAAACCGCATTCACACTGGGGCATGGGCTTCGACTGGCCGATCAGCTACGATGACATCGCCCCCTACTACGACAAGGTGGAGATGCTCATCGGTGTCTTTGGCACGAACGAGGGCCTCGAAAACTCGCCCGACTCGTCGCCCGGCGTGCTGCTGCCCGCGCCGAAGCTGCGCGTGGGCGAGCTCTTCATGCAGAAGCATGGCCCGAAGGTCGGTGCCCGGGTCGTTTCGATCCATCGCGCCGTGCTGACGAAGCCGCAGGACGCGGATACGATCCCCGCGAAGCTGCATCCGGGCAACGCCAGGGCGCAGCGCATCCTGGCCCAGTCGATGCGCACACGTTCTCCCTGCTTTTGGGCGACCGACTGCCATCGCGGCTGCGCCATCCGCGCCAACTATGATTCACAGACCGTGCATCTGCGACCGGCGCTTGAAACCGGCAATCTCGACATCCTGCCCAACGCGATGGCCCGCGAGGTCACCGTCGGCAAGGACGGCAGGGCCACCGGCGTGACCTTCATCGACAAGACCACCGGCCGTGAAGGCCATGCCAGAGGCCGTGTCGTCGTGCTGGCGGCGAGTTCGCAGGAATCCGTGCGCCTGCTGCTGAACTCGAAATCGAACCTCTTTCCCAACGGCCTCGCGAACTCGAGCGGCAAGGTCGGCAGATACATCACCGACTCCGTGCAATCGAGTCTCAGCGCCCACATCCCGGCCTTCGAAAACATGCCGCCGCACAATGAGGACGGAGCGGGCGGCCCGCACGCCTACGTTCCCTGGACGCGGCACGCGCAGAACCGCCAGGCCGAGCTCGGCTTCCCCGGCGGCTACCATCTGGAGTTCACCACCGGCCGGCAGATGCCCACGATGAATGCGGCCGGCGGCGTCGATGGCCGGTCCGGCAGCACAAGCGTGCTCTATGGCCAAAGGCTCAAGGAGGAGGCGCGCCGCCACTATGGCAGCCAGCTGGGGATCGGCGCCCAGGGCACCATGCTGCCGAATGACGGCTGCTTTGCCGAGCTCGATCCCGAGGTGAAGGACCAGTGGGGCATTCCGGTGCTGCGCTTTCATTGGAAGTGGACCGAGGCCGAGCTGAATCTCGTGAAACACCAGCAGCAGCACATCCGCGATCTGCTCGAGGCCATGGGCGGCAGGGTGTCGAAGATCGAAACCGACCCCGCCAAGGCCATCCGCCAGGGCGGCACCGTCATCCACGAGGTCGGCGGCGCGATCATGGGCGCGGAGGCGGCGACGTCCGTGACAAACTCATGGAGCCAGACCTGGGACGTGAAAAATCTCTTCCTTGCCGACGGCGCGCCATTTGCGAGCACCGCGGACAAGAACCCCACGCTCACCATCATGGCGCTCGCCTGGCGCATGGCGGACCACCTCGTCGGTGAGCTCAAGAAACAGAACCTCTGATGAGCGCCCCTGCCTCCCCTCCCCGCATCAGCCGACGCATGTCCCTTCAGTGGGTGCTCGGAGCGACTGCCGCGCTCGCCACTCGTGACAGGCAGCTTCATGCCGCCGATCCCGTCGTCACCGCGAAAGGCTACGGCCCTGACCCGAGCATGGTGAAAATCTACCAACCCGGCGACGTGTGGCCGCTCACGCTCACCGAGCCGCAGCGCCGCACCGCCCACGCATTGTGTGACCTCATCATCCCCGCTGACGACACCTCGCCCGGTGCCTCCGCCGTCGGCGTGCCGGACTTCATCGATGAATGGATCAGCTCGCCGTACCCCGCTCAGGCCGGCGACCGCCGCACGATCCTAGACGGCCTGACGTGGCTCGACGAAGAGTCGCAGCGCCGGCTTCAGAAGCCCTTCGCCGATCTCACATCCGGGCAGCAGACCACGATCTGCGATGACATCGCCAGCCTGAAACCGAAGGCCGCGCTCAAGAAGCCTGCGGCTTTCTTCAAACGCTTCCGCGATCTTACCGCCGGCGGCTACTACACCACGCCTGATGGCGCCAAGGCCATCGGCTACACCGGCAACCTGCCCTCCGGCACTTTCGAAGGCCCGCCTTTGGAGGCCCTGAAGCACGTCGGCCTGATGTAGGGCAGTCATGAGCTTTAGCTCGTGACAGTTCCGAAGACCCCACACCCTCTTCTTCTCCTTCAACTCCGTGACGGGCTGAAGCCCTTCACTACTTTGTTTTGGCGTTGCGAAAACCTGATCCCATCGGCGTAGTGGCGTCATGCCCTGGATTCCGCGCCTGCTACTCACCAGCCTTTGCCTAACCATCCTCACTCACACCACCCATGCCGCCGTGGTGCGGCTGGAGGTCGGCGGACGCACCGACGTCCCCAAATCAGACTACGAGATCCTCACCGGCAAACTGCGTTTCGAAATCGATCCCCGGCTGCCGCAGAACGCGGTCATCGCGGACCTGGATCTCGCCCCGGTCAATGCGGCGGGCAAGGTGAGCTTCACGGCCGACCTGCGTCTCTGGAAGCCGAAGGAGGGGGCGCGCAGCAATGGAGCGGCCTGGGTGGAGATCCCCAATCGCGGCGGCCGGGCGAGCCTGCCTGCGACACTGATGGAGCAGGGTTTCACGCTGCTGAATGTCGGCTGGGAGTTCGATGTGCCGGCGAAGAAAGATCAGATGCGTCTTGAGGTGCCGCGCGCACGCAGCAAGGACGGCAGCCCGATCCGCGGAGTCGTAAGCGCCTTGTTCATCCCTGACAAACACTTGCAGGAAAAGGAGCTGACCGACCTCGCGGACTACCCGCCGGCGGACATCCATGGCAACGACAGCCGTCTGATTATTCGCGAACAGGCGGCCTATCCGGGCGGCAAGGAGGTGCCGCGCAACCAATGGAGCCTGAAGAACGGCCGCCTCCATATCGACGGCGGCTTTGAGCCGGGCAAGACCTACGAGGTTTTTTACCTCTCCGAATCCCCTCCGGTCGCAGGGCTGGGCTACGCGGCGATTCGTGATGCGGTGGCCTGGCTGAAGCATGATCCTGGTTCGCCCGTAAAGGTGAAGCATGCGTATGCCTTTGGCGCCTCGCAGTGCGGACGCTTCCTGCGCGACTTCGTCTATCTCGGCTTCAACACTGACGAAAAAAACCGCATGGCGCTCGACGGCATCCTGTCACATGTCGCCGGGGCAGGCAGGCTGGTGCTGAATCAACGAGGGTCCACTCCGCGCGCCATCTCGGGCTACTACACGGCCTCGTATCCCTTCGCGGACACCGCGCAACCGGACGCGGCGAGCGGTCAAAGCGAAGGCGTTCTGGCCAACCCGCGCGTGAAGCATGCACCGAAGATTTTCTACACCAACATGGCCGCTGAATACTGGGGCGCGGGCCGCGTGGCGGCGCTCACGCACACAACGCCGGACGGCGGGAAGGACATCGCGTTTCCGGAGAACGTGCGTTCGTACTTCTTCGCCAGCACGTCGCATGGCCCCTCGCCATTTCCTCCGACCGCCCAGATCAAAGGCGCGCCTCTTGCCAACCCCGTGAACGCCAACCCTGCCATCCTCGCGCTGCGTCTGGCAATGCACCGCTGGGTCAGCGAAGGCGTCGAGCCTCCGCCAAGCGTGCACCCGAAGCTCAGCGACGGCACGCTCGTTCCAACTCGTGAGGTGAAATGGCCCAAGGTGCCCGGCATGGCGGCGCCAAACGCGGTGAAGGCCGGAGGCCGGGTGCGCAACCCGCAGCTTCCCGGCGGCGCGGGCGAAGGCACGGAACTTCCTCTGCTCGTGCCGCAATGCGATGCCGATGGCAACGATCTCGGCGGCATCCGAATGCCGGAGGTGGACGTGCCGCTAGGCACTGGCACCGGCTGGGTGTTCCGACCGGCGGTCTTTGGCTCGCCCCATGAGTTTTACCTGCTGCGTGGTGCCTGGGTGCCGTTTTCCAGAACGAAAGCCGAACGAGTATCCAGAAGCGACCCGCGCCTGTCACTGGAGGAACGCTACGGCGGTAGGAGCGCCTACCTTGAGCAGGTGAAAAGCGCCGTGGAAAAGCTCATTGAGCGGCGTTTTCTCTCAGACGCTGATCTTGAACCGCAGCTCAAACTGGCTGCTGAACGCTGGGACTGGGTCATGCAAGACTAACTTCCACCTCTCATGAAACACCTCGCCCTCCTCTGCCTCCTCGCGACCTGCCTCAGCCTCCCGGCCGCCGCACAGAGCTCGTTTAAAAAAGTCCTCTTTCTCGGCAACAGCATCACCAAACACGGGCCGAAGGCCGATATCGACTGGACCGGCAACTGGGGCATGGCGGCGAGCGCGGAATCGAAGGACTACGTGCATGTGTTCACGAAGGCGCTGGCGCAGAAGCAGGGCTCCACGCCGGAGATTCACGTCAAAAACATCGCTGACTTCGAGCGCGCGCATCGGGGCTACGACTTTGCAACCAAGCTGAAGGAGGCCATCGACTTCCAGGCGGATCTCATTGTGCTCGCCATCGGTGAAAACGTGCCCGGGCTGAGAAATGCGGACGAAAAGGCGCAGCTTCAGGCCGATGTGACCGCGTTGCTGAAAGCCGTTCAGGGCGGCCGCCAGCCAACGATCCTGGTGCGCAGCTGCTTCTGGGCGAACAAGGCCAAGGACGAGGCCCTGCTGGGTGCCTGCAAGGCCGTCAACGGCATCCCTGCGGACATCAGCACGCTCGGCAAGGACAAGAGTCTCTACGGTCGTGCGGAACGCGAGTTCAAGAACGCCGGAGTCGCCAATCACCCCGGCGACAAGGGCATGGCGGCGATTGCAGACGCCCTGATGAAGGCGCTGGCAAAGTAGCCATCTTGCTCCGCAAGATGAACGGGCAGTTCGGCAGACTCAAACGTCCACGAACTCCGGAAGTCCTAACTGCCAGCGCAAGCCTTTTGCTCATCTCGGCGGAGCGAGATGGCCACTTTGCTGGCGCCACCCTCGCTGCCCCTCGATGATGCGAAGATCCATCGCAGGGCCCCGCCGCGTCGGCGCCGAAGTGGAAGGCCAAGAAAACTGCGCAGGCTCGTTAGGATTGAACGTCCGCAGAGCAACCTTCC
>JBIJBP010000023.1:0-45680 GCA_044345155.1 Prosthecobacter sp.
CGCCAGCGTGTTGGTGATGCCTTCGACCGGCACGATGCCCAGGCTCCATGGAACCGAGGTGCTGGAAGTGGCGCTGCCGAGCGAGGCGGAAAGCACCTCCGGAGAACCGTTCAACACGACCTCCACCCGGTCCACTCCCCTGGCATCCCCGGCTGTTCCCTTCACCAGGAAGGGACTGGTCGTGCTCAACGCCGTCACCGTGGCCGCCGGCGCGATCACCGCCAGCGCGGGCCTGGTCGTGTCGGCGGCCAGGATCCGCACCTCGGCGCTGCTGATGGCACCCAGGACGGCGCCTCCGGCAGGAGCGGACAATGTGATAATAAAACGTTTGTTAGGCACCGCCGTGCCCGTCCTTGGAATCAGCCCAAGCATGACCTCCCTGCTCATCTCCCCTTCGGCAAAATCCAGGACGGTGGACTGCGCCACATAATCGGCCCCTGCCAGCGCGGAGGCAAAGGGCGGCACCGTTCCTGCGATGCCATCGGTCGTGCCCAGCGTCACGCTGACGGGCAGGCTGCCGCCGGTTCGCGTCACCACCACCCGCAGGCTGTCAGCGCCCTGGAAGGCCGTGTAGGTGGATGAGGAAAAGTTGAACTCACCGGCAGACAGTCCCGTGCCGGCCACGAAGATGACGAAGGGGTTTTCATCGGCATCATTGCTCAGGATCTCAAAGGTGGCCGAGGCAGGGCCTGCGGAATCCGGGGAAAAGGTCAGGGTGAAGGAAGTCTGCCCCGCGGCGGGCACGGAGGCGGCTGGGGCGGAGGTCAGTTCGAAAGAGGCGCTGCCCTCCGTACGGTTCACGCTCAATCCGGCCAGGACTGCCGTCCCCGTATTTTTCACCGTGAACTCCAGAACGGAGTCGTCCCCTGGCGCCACCGCACCAAAGTCAACGCTCGAAACGCCGCTTGCCAGCGTGTTGCCGGACGGCTGCTCCACCGCGAGTTCAGGCGCCGGAAACGTGATCTTCCAGACCACCATTTGGTCCGCAGTGCCATGCAGGCTGCCATCCATCCCAATCTCGGGGCGGCCGCGGGGGCTTGCTGCCTCAAGACCGTCCAGGGAATAAAGGGTGGTCAGCACACCTCCAGGCGTGACCTTGAACACGGTGCCGGCCCCATGAGCCCCGCCCTTCGTGGTGGTTCCATATAGGCTGCCGTCAGCCCCCTGCGACAGTCCCGACCAATGGTAGGCACCGTTCGCCTGGTTGAAGGAAACCAGGGTGGTCAGCACACCCCCCGGCGTGATCTGGAACACGGTGCCATAACCCACGGCGCCACCTTGTTGAGTCGTGCCATAAAGGTTGCCGTCCATGCCCTTCAACAGTTCTCCATGGGGAATCGCGCCGTTGGTGAACTGAAAGGAAACCAGGGGGGTCAGCACACCCCCCGGTGTGACCTGAAACACCGACCCCATGCCTCCAGCACCGCCCGCGGTTGTCGTTCCGTAGAAATGACCATCGTTGCCCTGAACCACCCCGCCCCATGGGTTCGTTCCACTGTTGTAAGTCAAGGAGGCCAGCACTGAAAGGCTTCCTGCCGGGGTGATTTGAAACACCGTTCCATAGCCGTTCACACCTCCATATTCGGTCGTGCCGTAAAAATTGCCATCCTCCGCCAGATACAACGCACCACGAGGATGCCAGCCGCTGCCTGGATTGAGCGATGCCAGCGTCGTCAGCATACCCTCCGGCGTCACCTTGAAAACCGTCCCCTGGTTCGTGGCTCCTCCCGCGCCCGTGGTCCCGTAGAAGCAGCCGTCGACACCCTTCACCAACGACGCCCGTGGATTCGCGCCATTGGCACCGGCAAACGAGACAAGCGTTGTGAAAGCGCCCTCCGGAGTGATCTTGTAAACCGTGCCCAGTCCGCCCGCGCCGTCGTTCTCTGTCGTGCCGTAGTAACTTCCTCCGCTGTCCTGCACCAGTCCGGCCCAGGGATGGGCTCCATGCACTGAGTTAAACGAGGCCAGTGTCGTCAGAAGACCACCTGAGGTGACCTTGAACACCGTGCCCTGGCTGCCGACAGCCCCCTCGGCGGTCGTTCCATAGAAGCTTCCATCAGCCCCCTGCACCGGCGTTGCATAGGAGGAATATCCAGTTGCTGAAGAAAATGAAGACAACGTCGTCAGCGCGCCGCCCGAAGTAATCTGAAACACCGTGCCAAGGTTGTTGGCTCCGCCTGTCGTGGTGGTGCCGCAGAAGCTTCCGTCCAGCGCCTGGGTGAGCCCGGCGCGGGGATTGCCTCCACTGCCACTGTTGAAGGAGTGAAGTGTTGTCAGGGCTCCGGCGAGGCTGACCTTGAAAACCGTTCCAGAACCGTTCGCGCCCCCCTGGTCGGTCGTGCCATACAAAAGCCCGTCCGCTCCCTGCACAAGACCTGCTTTTGGATAGGCGCCGTTGCCGCCGGTGAATGACAGCAGGACTGTCAGGTCACCTGCGGGAGTCATCTTGAAGATCGTCCCCTGGTTGTTTGTCCCGCCCTGCTCCGTCGTTCCGTAATAGTTTCCGTCCCCTCCCTGCACCAGGGCGGCCTTGGGGTAGGCGCCATTCGGGCCGGTAAAAGACACCAGCGCTGACAAGGAACCTCCGGAAGTCACCATGAAAACCACTCCTTTGTCGGCAGTTCCACCATACAGGGTCGTCCCGTAAAAGGATCCGCCGGTACCCGGGACCAACCCACCGTAGGCATAGGAACCATGGGTTGAATTGAAGGATGCCAGCGTTGTCAGCAACCCTCCGGTCGTCACCTTGAACACCACTCCCAGGTTGTTCGCCCCGCCTTGATAGGTCGTGCCGTAGAAGCTGCCATCCGCCCCCTGGACCAGCCTTGCATAAGGAGCGGCACCGTTGGCCCGGTTGAACGAAGCCAGCGTTGTCAGCACCCCGTCCGGAGCAATCCGATACACGGTTCCCTCGCCCATCGCACCACCGCCATAGGTGGTGCCGTAGAAGCTGCCATCGCCGCCGGGCACCAGGCCCGAATAGGGGTTTCGTCCGCTGTTGTCCGCAAAGCGAACCTCAAAAACCGGGGCCGCCGCCTCCAGCGACATCGCCAGCATCAGCAGGGCAATCCCGGCCTTCAACGCCGCACGTCGAACGATGGAGCGGCAAAGGAGCCTGATGAAGGGATGAAGAATGCACGCAGCCTTGATCAGAATGACGAAGGGTTGGTTGTTCATGTCTTCAAGCTGGGCTGCCAGCGGGGCCTGCGCCATTCGTAGCCGACACGAATCATGTCCTAGTGACCTCCATTAGAGGGGCAGCCCAACCAACGATGCAACAAGCCTGTGAAGGCGCGCACCCGGGGCCGTCCGCCATGCCTCGGTGCCGGCCGGATCAGGTCCGCTCTCCGGCGTCGGTCCTGCGCGCAAACCAGGCCAGGAACTCCCGGTTGCCGTCCGTGCCCTGGATGGCAGATTCCACGATGCCGCGCCACTCCAGGTCGGGCCGTCCCCTGACAAACTCCTCGACACGTCGGCAGGCACGCTCATGAAGGGCAGGATCACGCACGATGCCGCCCGGACCGATATCCTCGCGGGTCAGCTCAAACTGGGGTTTCACGAGCACCAGCGCCTGCCCCCCGGGCTTGAGCGCGGCCAGGGCTCCTGGCAGCACCAGGGTGAGCGAGATGAAGGACACGTCCGCGACGAGGAAGTCCACCTGCTCGGGAATGTCCGTCGCCTGCATGTGACGGACATTGAAGTTCTCCCTGCAGATCACACGCGGATCATTGCGCAGCTTCCACACCATCTGGTTGGTTCCGACGTCAAAGGCATGAACCTTCACGGCTCCGCGTTGCAGCAGGCAGTCGGTGAAACCTCCGGTGGAGGCGCCCACATCCAGGCAGACGAGGCCTCTCACATGGATGCCAAAATGTTCCAGGGCACCCTCCAGCTTCAGGCCTCCGCGGCTGACAAACCTGGGCGGCTGCCGGACCGTGAGCACGGCGTCCGGACGCACCAGCCAGCCGGGCTTGGTGATCACCTCCCCCTCCCCCATCATGACCTCCCCGGCCATGATGAGGCGCTTCGCCTGTTCACGGGAGGAGGCAAGCCCGTTTTGCACGAGCGCCTGGTCGAGCCGGATCCGCGCCATCAGCGTACGACAGGCTGAATCACGTCGTCACCCGGTTCAATGCTGACACCAGGAGGCACGGAGGAGATGTCAAGATCCGCAACCGCTTCATTCTCCTCAATGGCGTCTGAGACCTTCAGCCTGCCAAGGATGCCGTTTTCGCGCCGGACTTCAAGCTGCTGCCCCTTGATGATGCCCTTCTTGGAACCTGCATCGAGGATCACGAACCCCTGGTCCTTCACGACCGTCTTCACCTTGGCGACCGCAGGGGCGGCCATGACCTGCTTTTGAACCGGGGTCAGCGTGTTGGTGTTCACCCCCTTCGTTTCGGCCTCCTTCACAGCCTTGGGAACCGTCAGCCCACCGCCCGGCAGATCGGAAGCCGATGAGGGTGAAGCCGGGGAGCGATCTACGGAAGCCGGAGCCGCGAGCGAACCTGGAGCCGGAGGAGTGATGGAAGCCGCCGGGGCCGAAGGAGTGACGGGAAGCGGAACGAGATTGTCACCCGAGGGGCTCGCAGCCTCGTTGGCGGCCTGCTTCTTCTTGATAAAATCGAGCTCCTCCCTGGCTCCACGAGCAGCCTGCTGCCCCTCCCAGGCCAGGTACGAGGTCGCTGCAAGAAGCAGGGCGGTGAGAAGATAGGCAAAATGGATCAGACGCATGAATTTTAAATGTCACCCTGAAAGCTGAAAAGCAAACCTGGAATTGAACAAGCCTCATCCTTGCACCTCCTGTCATGCGTTTCACTATGACGACCAGAACATGACAGACATCGCATTTTTCAGGCTGCCCGACGGCAGGGCGTGGATTGGACAGGGCCCCTTTGAATCCCTGGTCGACATGCCTGCCGAAGGAGGGGCCTTTTATGTCAATGACTTCAACTTAAGCGACCCCCGTCCTTGGAAATTGCCCTCCAGGCTCGTTCCCATCACTAAAGCAGGCCTGCCTGTTGAAACCGGCTGGAATGGAGCCCTGCCGCCACACATCACCTGGGCCAAGCCAGCCACGGAATGGTTCAAGATGGCCTTTCGCCGGATCCGGCGTGAGGTTCTCTCCAAGCGCCTCGAAAAAATGGTTCCGGTGCTGACCGAGCGTGGAACCATCGTCAGCGGCACTCCCGTCCGGCTGCTGGAAAGGGTGATGAGCGCCCCCGCCA
Source organism: Prosthecobacter sp. (assembly GCA_044345155.1). Taxonomy (GTDB): domain Bacteria; phylum Verrucomicrobiota; class Verrucomicrobiia; order Verrucomicrobiales; family Verrucomicrobiaceae; genus Prosthecobacter. Next base: position 5,229 of record JBIJBP010000023.1, read on the forward strand.
ACACCTGGGGCTATGCCTGGATCCAGGAAAAGTCCGGATTTCTGGGTGCCAGCCCGGAGCTTCTGTTCAGCACGAACCGGCAAACCGTGGAAACCATGGCCCTGGCGGGGACCGCGAAGCCAGGAGCCCATGAGGCCTTCCTCAACGACGTCAAGGAGATCGAGGAGCATGAAATCGTGGTGCGCTACCTGGTCGAACGCCTTTCCAGGCTCGGCAAGGTGGAACGTGACCCGCGTGGACTGTGCCACGCATCCAGGCTTGTGCATTTCCAGACCAACTTGCGTGTCAGGCTCCAGGCACCGGTCTCTCCAGACAGACTGGTGCAGGAACTTCATCCCACCCCGGCTGTCGGCTGCCTTCCTCGCGAGGAAGCCTGGCTGGAAAAGCTCAGGGAATACCGGACTCAGCTGAAGGTGCCTGGATTTTTTGGTGCGCCCTTTGGCTTTGTGGAACCCGGCGGAGCAGGCCTGTGCCATATGGTGGTCGCCATCCGGGGCGTTGGCTGGCAGGACGGCGAAGTCCAGCTTCCCAGCGGCTGTGGCATCGTCGGCGGCAGCGCTTTTGATCATGAATGGCGCGAGCTGCGACTGAAGCGCGAAGCCGTCATGGAAATGCTGGGCCTCTGAAGCAGCCCGCATCCTGAGTCTTCTTTCTCGTCACGCCGGGGAAAAAGCAGGGGCGCATCCTCATCGGACGAGCCCCGCAAAAGGTCCTCAAAGGCTGCCAGGCCTTCACTCCTGAGCCGCAGGTGGTGGCGGTGTTTCGTGATGAACATCATCGACATGATGGTCATCATGATCATGCTTGTCCTCACGCGGATCGTGCTCATCTTGATGCTTGATGTCCGCCTTCGCGGTCACACCCTTGAGGTGGATCTTGAACTTGCGGTGCCTCTGCTGTTCCGGCAGCGGGCTGATCTGCATGTTGATGTTACGTCCTGCCATCTTGGGCTCCTGATCGATATGGCCCATGTTGTGCAGGTCCTCCTTGATCCGCTTGGCCAGCTCATGACCCAGCTCCTGGTGCGCCATCTGCCGCCCCTTGAACTGAAGCTGGATGCGCACCTTGTGTCCTTCCGCCAGGAAGTCCTCGGCATGCACGATCTTGATGTGATAATCATGAGGGTCGATGCCGATGCGGAACTTCAGCTCCTTCACCTTGCCGCCCTTGTGATGCTTGTGAGCCTCCTTCTTGTGCTTTTCCTGAAGGTATTTGTACTTGCCGTAGTCGACGATCTTGCAGACCGGGGGCTCGGCGCTCGGCGCCACCTCCACGAGGTCCAGCCCGCGTTCACGAGCCATGCGGATCGCCTGGGCCGTCGGCAGGACGCCGTACATCTGGTTTGTGACACCGTCCACCACCCGCACCTTGGGCGAACGAATGCGCTCATTCACGCGTGTCTGGTCGACATAACGTCCGTTGTTGGGACGACCGCCTCGATTGGGACCGCCCCCACCCATCGGCCGTGGACCTCCCCCCATTGGAGGACGGTTGAAACCACCTCCTGCCTGTCCGCCGAAGCCTCCAGGCCCCTGAGGACGCGGTCCTTGGGGAGGTGGCGGCGCCCCCGCTGGTCGAGGTGCTGGACTTTGACTGCCCTGGCCCGGCCTTCCGGCGAACTGGTTGCTGTTAAGGCTTTGGAATGGATTGCTAATGGGATACCTCCTGGATGGATTTGAGAATCAGGGCACGGCAGGTGCCGATACCCCGAAAGGTTTTCAAGCTGACAGCACGGGATACAACAGGCATATCAAACCGTGCGGACTAGCTCAAGCATGCACGCCCCGCAACAGTCCCGATCATGCGGGAAAGGTGGAAAAGGGCGGTTGCGGATCATGCTGAATGGGAAAGTCGCGAAAAGAATCAGGCGTCGTGAAGGCAGTCCTCCAGGCGAAGCACACCTATACAAACGCGCTTGTAACCATTTTCTTAGCACGAGCAAGATGATTTCCGACAAACTGTCTGCAAACAGCAGGTCATGGACACACCAATTCAAGGGCAACAGCCGTCTTGATGCCGACATCCACCCCGCCTCCGGAAACTGCAGGGCAGTCTCGGAGGTGATGAAAAACGCCTTTCAAGGCTCAGTGCTTCAACAGCCAGTCCGTGGTGCGTGGGTTGAAGTCACCCAGGCACTCCCAATGGAAGGCATGTCCGGCATTGTCATAAAGGTGAAGGTCGGCGCCAGGTATGGCGGCCGCCACCTCCTCGCTCATCCAGCGTGGCGTGAACGTGTCGTTCTTGCCGCCGATCACGAGCGTCGGACACTTGACGTTCTTCAGTTCGCTGATGGTGTTGTGGGTGATCGCTGCGGCGCTTTGCGCCTCCATGGCATGCACCGGCTGGGGAGCCGGGTTGATTGAGGCATCCTTCAGTCCCTGCTGCATGTTGTCCCAGCAGTCGTCATTGTCGAACCATGGCTTGGTGAAGATCAGCATCTGTACATAGTGCATGAAGTCCTCGGGGCGCATCGCGGCCTTGCACTTCATGAGATGCTGCCAGGTGTAGAGGCCAAAGCGGTCCTGGCGCGCCCAGGTGCACATGAGGATCATGCTGCGGACCTTGTCCGGGTGGCGGAGAGCAAGCTGCTGGGCGATCACGGATCCCAGGGAGCAGCCGACCACCCGCGCCTGACGGATGCCCAGGGAGTCCATGAGCCCGGCATAATCGTCCGCCATCATCGCCGTGGTGTAGGGCCCCTCGGGCTTGTCCGTCTGACCGACGCCGCGGTTGTCCCCGAGAATGCAGCGGAAATGCTTGGACCACTCGGCGGCATGGGCCTCCCAGACGCCGCCCGGAGCGGTCACGCCCATGATGCAGACCAGCGGGTCGCCGCTGCCGCGTTCTTCATAAAACATCTGGATGCCATTGGTGCTGACGTGGGGCATGGTGGTGGGGTGGGTTTTGAAATGGATTCCTGTCGAAGGGCCGCAGTGCTAGCGAATCCACCCTGGATTGCCAAGGAAAATGACACGCCGCGCCGCGCTTCCCCCCTCCCAGGCATTCAGGTGAACCATCTTTGCAACAACGCTGGGCAAGAGGAGCGGCCCGCAAAAGCGTACTAGAAGGCATGACCCTCGACCGCCGACATTTCCTTTCGGGTGCCTATGGAATGGGCACCATCGCCCTGGCTTCACTGCTGAAGCACGACGGCCTGCTTGCGAACCCCGCCCTGGCGGGAGGAGGCCAGCATTACGACCTCACTCCCAAGCCCGCCCATGGCTTTGGCAAGGCCAAGGCCATGATCTCCATGTTCATGCAGGGCGGACCGAGCCACATTGACCTCTTTGAACCGAAGCCCGAGCTTGTTCGGCTGGATGGCAGGGACTTTCCCGGCGAGGTGAAATATGACGACGCCGCAGGCGCAAGCCGCGAGGTCATGGGACCTCAGTGGAAGTTCAGGCCGCATGGCCAGAGCGGCATCGAGATGAGCGAACTCGTGCCTTTCATGGGCGGCATCGCCGACGAGATGACGCTGATCCGCTCCATGCACACCGGAGTGAACAATCACGGCCAGTCGATCTACTCCCTCATCAACGGCCAGATTGTCGGAGGCCGTCCGACTCTGGGAAGCTGGATCACCTACGGTCTTGGCAGTGAAAACCAGGACCTGCCGGCCTATGTCGCCCTGACCGACCCACGCGGCCTGCCCGTTCTTGGCGTGGACAATTTCTCCAACGGCTGGCTGCCCTCCATGTTCCAGGGCACCGTCGTCAGATCCAAGGAGCCGCGCATCCTCAACCTCGACCCCCCGATGTCACTCAAGGGCGAAGCACAGGCCCGCTACCTCAACTTTGTCAACCGCATCAACCGGGAGCATGCCGAGACGCGTCCCGGCGAAAGTGACCTTGAGGCACGCATCCAGAGCTTTGAACTCGCCGCCAGGATGCAGACAGCCGCCAAGGAAGCGCTCGACATCTCCCAGGAAAGCGAGGCAACGAAGAAGCTCTATGGCATCGACAAGCCGGCGACGGAGGAGTTTGGCAAGCGCTGCCTGATCGCCCGCCGCCTCGTTGAGCGCGGGGTGCGGTTCGTATCCATCTTCACCGGCAACCAGACCTGGGACCACCACAGCAGCATCCTCACCGGCCTGCCTGCCGCCTGCCTGCAGGTGGACCAGCCTGCTGCAGCCCTGGTCATGGACCTCAGGCAGCGCGGCCTTCTCGACACCACCATCGTCCACTGGGGGGGCGAAATGGGGCGTCTGCCCGTGATCCAAAACCGTGCCGGAGCCAAGGGCCGCGCCAGCGTAGGGCGCGACCACAACACCTACGGGTTCAGCATGTGGGTCGCGGGCGGCGGCTTCAAGGCAGGCCACGCCCACGGCGCAACGGACGAGTTCGGACATCACGCCGTCAAGGATGTCGTCAACCATTACGATTATCATGCGACGCTACTGCACCTCTTCGGCCTGGACCCCAGGAAGTTGAGCTACAAGAGGAACGGCACCGACCATGTGCTTGTGGAAAACCCAAAGGCGCGCGTCGTCACGGAAATCCTGGCCTGAAAAAAGCGAAGCCCGGGGGCCTTTCCGCCCCCGGGCTCCTGACAACAGGTCTCAAGCCCTGCTCAATTCTGGTTATACTGGTTACCTCTCAGGATGACCCTGCCGGAGAAGATCGGCGACGTCGTCGGCGTAGTGACCGGCGGCCCGGCGCTCGGAAGCTGCTCCAGAAGGAAGAAACCATGCCCCCTGCCCGTGCGACGCAGGAACACTCCGTTGTAGCTGACATTGCGGTTGACCGTGGACGGGCTGGCACCGCTGACAGGGTTCGAATCACTCAGCTTGAAGGTGCCGTCGAACCTGAGTGTGGAGGCGTTGAACTTGAAGGTCAGTGACCGGCTGCTGGAGGGCATGCCCACCGTGAAATCACTGTTAAGCGTGAAGGCCTGGCTGAAAGAAGGACTCAGTCCGCCTTCATTGAACTCGAGCAACGCATTGGAGGATGACCCCGGGAAATACTGGCTCACCAGGCCGCTGCCAGGAGACGCGGACGGAATCATCTCGCCCGTGACAGACATGCCATGCCGCCTGATGCCATAACGATAATTGCGCACGGACGACGAGGCCGGGGCCACCTTCATCCACCCCAGGCAGCCATCGACATAGTTCATCATGTAGGGGCTGGTTTTCACCTGGGACTGCGTTCCCGCCACGCCCGTGGGCTGCATGAAGTAGTCCGTCGAGACAGTCAGCCAACCCTGGGTCGAACCCGTGTTCGTGTAGAGCATGGAATAGATCGGGATCTCGTTGTAGTAGTAGTTGTCGTAGGTCGCCCCGAGGATGCTGCTGCCGGTGACGGCGGTGCCATCCGCCAGTGTCATGACCCAGGTCACCGTGCCGTCAAGCTTCACCGTCAGCGTGCCAATGCCGCTGCCCTGCGGCACCAGCGATGTCATGCCGGTGAATTCATAACAGGGGCTTGTCGCAAAGTTGTAGGTGCCCGCATAATAGCTGGCGGGAGGGTTGAAGCATTCATAAGGGGTCGCCTTGCGGGTTGAAACCGGATGATAGCTGTCATTGCCCCAGGGGTTGCGGCGGGCGCGGACGTCGATCTGACAGGCCGTTCCAGGCTGTCCGAAGGAGATGTTGTGCAATTGGCTGTCAGACACAAAGAGGGATCCTCCGAACCAGACGATGCCGTCCAGCTCCATGAACGAGGACGGATCCTCGATGCCGCAGCAGTCATATCCCTTGGATCGCGCTCCGATTCTTCCATAGGAGCTCAGGTGATCGTTGCTCGTGTCACACTGGCGGTTGAGCGTGGTCACGATCCCAAGGGCGCTGACCTGACGGATCGAGCCATTGCCGCTGTCGGTGATGTAGAAGTTCCCCTTCGCATCCACAGCCACGCCCCGCGGCGTGTTGAAGCGGGAGTTCACCGGCAGGCCGTCGCTGTCACCAGAGACCCCGAGGGCGCCGGCAAAAACCGTGACGGCCCTGGTCTTGATGACCACCCTGCGGAGGCAGTGGTTGGAGGAGTCCGCCACGACCAGGTATTCACCCAGCTTTTTGTCGTTGTAGGCAGTGATGCCTGAAGGTGCGTTGAACTGGGCGCTGGTTCCCGAACCATTGACGGCTCCGGCAACGCCCGCTTTCCCCGCCAGGGTGGTGACCACGCCAGCAAGCGTGACCTTGCGGATGTTGTGGGCGCTGCTGTCGGTGACATAGAGGCTGCCGTCGCTGGCAAGCGTGATGCCGGAGGGGGCCACAAAGCTGGCCGAAGCCCCCGTTCCATCGGCAGTTCCTGAAATAGCGGGCCCAGCACCCGCCAGGGTGGTGACCTTGCCTTCGCTGCTGATGGCCCGGATCACCCGGTTGCCCGTATCGGCCACATAAATGACACCATTCTGATCCACCACCAGCCCGCGCGGCAGGTTGAGGCGCACCTCGCTTCCACAGCCGTTCACCAGGCCCGGCTGTCCAGCGACACCCGCAAAAGTGATCACCTCCCCGGCCGGAGAAATCCGGCGAATCACATGGTTCAGCGTGTCGGCGACATAGATGAATCCCAGCCGGTCCTTGGCCAGCCCTCTCGCTCCGTTGAAGCGGGCCAGGTTTCCAAAACCATCCACGCTGCCGGAGAAGGTCGGGCTGCCGGCAAAATTGCCAAAGCTCCAGGGAGCACTTGGTGATGCCTCAAGGAGAGTGCCGACCAGCCCGTCCGACGAAGGATTGATTTCAAAGCTGAACTTCAGGTTCTTGTAGGGCTTGTCCCTCGCCACCGTGCAGGTGACGGCGATCCCCGCCGTGTAGCCTTCATAGACAAAGCTGCCCGCAAACGGGAGCTTCACACCCGCGATGCTCAGAAAGCCCGTATATGCGGCGGTCGGCAGGATGTTCACCTCCACATAACCGCCGAAGCCGCCGTTGATCGCACCATCCCTTTCAATGAGGCCGATGAACCTGCCCACATAGCTGCAGTTCAGCCCCTCGATGTATAGAGACTTCTCGACTTGACTGGAACCCTTCACGTTCTTGGCGGTGATGGTCACCATGTAGCTGGCATTGCCGGCTCCGGTGGGAATTCCGGAGATGACTCCGGTGACCGGATCGATCGACAACCCGGGAGGAAGCCCCGAAGCCGCAAAGGTCGCAGGCCGCAGTGAAGGAGATGAATTCACGGGAACCTGGAAGCTGTAGTGGTTGGTGATACGGCCGGAAGGCAGGCTGAAGTTTGAAAACTGCGGAGCGCCGGTGATCACGGACAGCTGGTGAACCCCTCCGAACACGCTGAAGCCGCCTCCGGAGACGAGGCAGGAATAGGTGCCGCTGTCCAGGGAAACCAGGTTGCTCACCGTCAGGGTCTTTCCATCAGCGGAAATCGAATAACGCCCGCCCGGTGTGACCGGCGTTCCATTTCCAACGACCGGCTCGTTATGCCTCACAAAGAACCAGGAATAAGTCAGTCCTGCACCGGCGGCATCAACCTTCATGGTCGCACTCAGGCCTTCGGCGACATCCAGGCGCTTTTCCTGGGTGTCGACCACATACAGGGAAACCTGAGGTGCATTGTCTTCACCATGCACATTGAAGGCACGCACACTGTAGGTGCCGGCGCTTGAAAGCTGCGCCTTGAAGCTCAACGCGGCGGACTTCCTGCCGGCAATCACCCCCGTGCCTTTCTTCCACTGATAAGTTGGCGTCGGGGCGCCGGTGGCACGAGAGTTCAGGCGCACACTCTGCCCGAGCGACACCATCTGGGATTGCGGAACAACGACAAACTGCGGCGCCTCGGCCCCGGGAACCGTCTCCACGCCAATCCCGCTCAGCTGGATGCTGAACGGTGAGCGTGCCGGATCGTTGCTGGTGATTCTCAGGCTGCCCAACTTGCCCCCGGCGCTATTCGGCTTGAACGCCAAGGACACCAGGATGGAGCCGCCTGGCGGCAGGCTTGAAGGCAGCGGCGCCGACAGGGTGAACAAGTTTGCGTTGGCTCCGGAGATCAGCCCCTTGAGGTTGTTCAGCGGCGACGCGCCCAGGTTTTCAATCAGGAAGCTTTTGCTGCTGGAACGTCCAACGAGGATCTCGCCAAAGAAAATGCTGTCACCATCCACGAGCTCAACCAGCGGTGGAAGCTTTGTCGACGGGTCAATCAGACGCACGGCGACCCTTGGACCGCTGGACGCAAACACCCGGAAGACATACACCACGCCAAGGTCTTCGATCGTCACGTTGTTCCAGCCAGGAGCATTCGCCTGAAAGGCTCCGATCACAGCGGTGGTCTGGTCAAAGGCGACCGCTCCGCCGAACCAGTCCCCCTGCACCCCTGCATCATCCTTAAGCTTCGCCTGCTGGCTCCATGTGCTGGCTCCTTCGGAACTGAAGAGATAGGCGCTGCCCTGGTCCGAATTCGTCAGGTCATCCCCCGGAGCACCGATCAGGATCGTGGTGCGGTGAAGGCTCATGGACATGCCGAAGGCATCCCCGGCGGCGGCGTCAGAGGCCTTGAGCTCCTGTGTCTGCGTCCAGGCGTTTCCGCTCCTGCCAAAAACATAAGCCGCGCCAGCGGAGGAATCACGGCCAGGAGAACCCACAACGGCCCTTGGGAAGTCCAGCACCACCGAATCTCCAAACAGGTCCCCGGTTGATCCTGCACTATGCGTCAGCGTCTGAACCTGAAGCCAGGTGCTGCCTGCAAGTTCAAAGGAATACACCGCACCGCGGGCGGAGTTTCTCAGGGGGGCGCCAATGAAGGCCCTGCCTCCGCTGACCGCCACCGCACCGCCAAAGCCGTCACCGGGCTGTGCATCATTCGCCGTCAGGACCGCCTTCTGCGTGCATGAAGTCCCGCTTCGCGTGAAATGATAGGCTGCCCCACGCCCCTCGGAGGCGGTCGGCGAACCAATGATGACGTTGCTGCCATCAATCGCCAGACTCTCCCCGAACCACGCTCCGGCGGACGCATCCCTGGCCGTCAGCTTCGCGGTCTGAGTCCAGAAGCCCGCCTTCAGCACAAACATGTAAACGGCGCCGGCATCAGCCTTGCCTGGAAGGTCGGCCATGCGGCAGCCCACCAGCACAAACCCGCTCCCCATCGCCACAGAACCGCCCAGACGATCCCCCGGACTGCCATCACCAGCCTTGAGCTTGGTCACCAGCGACCAGACGGTTCCCGAACGCTGGAAGAGGTAGGCACCCCCGGCATCCGTGCCCCGCAGATTATCATCTCCAGGACTGCCAACCAGCGCAAGGTCTCCAACAATGTCCACGGCATGCCCATAATAGTCGCCAGGCTTGCCGCACTCGAGCTCGGCCCGTGAAAGCTTCGTCTCCAGCGTCGTGAAAAGCGGATCAATCACGATCGGATAGGTCGCTCCAGCATCAGCCACAAGAATGCTGACGCCCTCCTGAATCGGTGACATTTCGGCCGCGAGCGGCCTGCCCTTGGCATCCCAGACCTTCAGGCCATCATAACGCATGACACGCTGGTCATTGGCATCGGCCAGAACAATGGATCCACTGTCCAGGCTTGATGACAGACCGCTCATTCTCATGTCCACACGCAGCCTGCCCGAATCTTGGTTCGCCAACTGAACAGGACGGCTGCGCACTGTCACGCCATGCTCAATGCCCGTCGGCTTGTTCTCATACCACTCCACCAGCGAGCCGCGCTCATAGATCACCCTGCCCCCATCAACCCCGGGCTCCACTCGGGCCGGAACAGCAGAAACAATCCTCTCCGTACCAACGGCACTCACACTGACCTTCGCCTTCCAGGCTCCCGTCCGTTCAGAACCAAGCACAGCACCCTGGTCGGTAAACCGCGCCGAAAGCTCCTGCCGCGGATTGGAGATGAAGTAACGGACGCCAACGTTGCCTGGCAGCACCGCTTCATCCGCATCAGGCCTCTGGATTTGCAGCAGCGCCTGGGCGAATGCCGCCATCAACGATTCCTTTTCACCAGCGTGTCGCTTTGCCTGAACGGCCTCACCCTTGAGAGCCTGTACTGCTTGCATCTGCTGATCCGCAGCGGCATGTCCTTTCATCGGATCGATGGCACCGGTCGCCTTCGCCAGATCCGCAGAATGCCCGGCATTCCTGCCACCCTGCATTTCAAGCATCACCGGCCATGAAAGGATAAGCCCGATGGCGGCCATCCAGAGCACCCTGTTTTTACGACCACGGAAGCACGTGGACAGCCAGCTGATAAGCGGGAGTTTCATAGCAGATTCGAAAGTTTTGTCGAAGGGGGGAACGGGATGCTGGGCCTGTCGTCTCTCACGGAATCAGACGACATGCCAAGGCGTGGTTATCATCCTCTTCTTGTACGGCCTAACGCAAGTTAAATCCCAGAAAGATTACGGGTATTTTTGAGGCGCTTTTTGTTGCACTTCCACCCTTTCAACGAGCCTCGCTACCCCTGCCTTTGCCGGGCTGCTGCCCCGCACATCCCACTTTTTCCTGACAAAGTTTGACACCCTGGTTTCTCCGAACGTAATCCTTTTCCCTTCAGCCATCCCTTCATGCGCACGCCGCCTTCATTGTCCAAGGAGAAAGCATTCCGCTCTTATGCACCCGGCTACTGGAGGGACGCTGGCATACGCCCGGAGGACTGGAACAGTGCCTCGTGGCAGCTCCGCAACCGGATCACGAGCCTCTCCCAGCTCGAACTGCACCTGGAACTCTGTGAGGAGGAGCGCGCCGGTGTCCTGCTCAGTGGTCAAAAGCTCGCCATGGCGGTCACGCCTCATTATTTCAACCTCATAGACCCGGAAGATCCTGAATGCCCGATCCGCCGCCAGGTCATTCCCCGCATTGAGGAGACCTGGGATGACCCTGATGAAATGGCCGACCCCTGTGGTGAAGACAGCCACATGCCCGTCCCCGGCCTCGTGCACCGCTATCCTGACCGCGTGCTTTTCCTCGTTACTGACCGCTGCGCCTCCTACTGCCGCTACTGCACCCGCAGCCGCGTCGTCAGCGGCGTGGGCGAGCAGGAACTGCACACGGACTACGAGGCCGCCTTCCGCTACCTGGAACGCCACGATGAAGTTCGAGACGTGCTGCTCAGCGGAGGCGACCCCCTGCTCTTCAGCGATGCCAAGCTGGAGGGCATCCTGCGCCGCCTGCGCAGCATCCCACACATCGAGTTTGTCCGCATTGGCAGCCGTGTGCCCATCTTCCTCCCCCAGCGCATCACGCCAGATCTCTGCCAGATGCTGGCCAGATACCACCCGCTCTGGCTCAGCATTCATACCAACCACCCCCGTGAACTGACCACGGAAGTCAGGGCAGGCCTGGAAATGCTGGCCAATCACGGCATTCCCCTTGGCAACCAGAGCGTCCTCCTGAGAGGCGTCAATGACAGCCCCGAGGTGATGAAAAACCTCGTTCATAAGCTCCTCATGTGCCGCGTACGGCCATATTACCTTTACCAGTGCGACCTCATCCAGGGGTCCAGCCACCTGCGTGCAAGCGTTTCTGCCGGCATCGAGATCATTGAACAGCTCCGTGGTCATACCACGGGGTATGCCGTTCCCCAATTTGTCATCGACGCCCCTGGAGGTGGCGGCAAGGTTCCGGTCAATCCCGACTACGTCCTGCTCAGGGATGAACAACGGACATTGATCCGCAACTTCGAAGGACGTTCCTTCGAATACCCGGAACCAGCCCTCGTCAGGGTTTGATCCCAGGTTAATTCGCCCCTCTACATTCCCCTCAGGATGGACACTGGGTACTGAAGCCCTTCATTCAGTCCATAGCGAATGCCGTAGGTAGAATTTGCTACAATCAACTCGTCATCAACGAGTTGCGCGGTCACTACAGCTCACAGCAACCTGTTGAACAATCAACAGCAGCGGATGATTTGGTTTCATTTAATACTTGCTATTTTTATTAAAAATCATAATTTCCAGCAATAAAATAACTGTCATTATAACCCAATCTCCATGATGCCCCTGATCCAGAACCTTCTGGCCGAAGCTGGTTGCGCTGACAATCCAGCCGTCGCCGAAGCCATTGATCAGGCCTGCTACAATCAGACCTCCTTCGTGGAAGCCGTGCTGGATTGCGAGGGTGTCCGCGAAAAGGACTTTCTACAGGCGCTCGCCAGCACGTTCAGCCTGGAGTGGTGGGAAGGTGCCACCGACAAGCCGGCCGAGGCGGGCTTGCGCCGCCATCTGCCCGCCGAAATCGCCCTCCGTCACCGCGTCCTGCCCGTGAAATTTGAAGAGGCTGCTTCAGATTCCACCGAACAGAAAGCCCCCCACGGCACCCTGCATCTGGCCACCTTTGATCCGCTGAACCTCGTCACTCATCAACGCGTGGCATCCAGCGTTCCTCACAACATTGTCTGGCATGTCGGCCAGCGCACACGCATCGCTGAAGGCCTGCAGAAGCTTTATGGCCTGGGTGCGGACACCTTTGAAAAAATCCTTCGTGGTCGCGCCGACTGGGGCGGTGAGGAACTCGCCGATGAAGTGACAGTCCTGGACGGCCCGGAGGATGAGGAGGCAAGCGTGGTGCGCTTTGTCAATCAGATCCTCCGCCGCGGCCTCGAACAGCGCGCCACGGACATCCACGTCGAACCACAGCAGGACCGCCTGCGCATCCGTTACCGCATCGATGGTCGGCTTGAAGAGCTGCCGGTGCCGGAAAACATCAAGTCACTCCAGGCCAGCGTCATCGCCCGACTCAAAATCATGGCCCGGCTCGACATCGCCGAAAAACGCCTGCCCCAGGACGGCCGCATCAACCTGGAGCTCGACGGCCTGCCCATCGACGTCCGCGTCGCCACCATCCCCAGCGTCGAGGGTGAAAGCATCAGCCTGCGACTGCTTGCCCAGCAGGCCATGACCCTGAACCGCCTCGGCATGACCGACACCATCCGCCCTGTCGTGGAGGAGCTGCTCAGGCTGCCGAACGGCATCATCCTCATCACCGGCCCCACCGGAAGCGGCAAGTCCACCTCGCTTTACGCCTTCCTCACCGAGCTGAACCAGGCCCACCGCCGCATCGTGACCATCGAGGATCCGGTGGAGTACAAAATGCCCGGCATCGTTCAGATCGCCGTGAAGCCGGAGATCGGCCTGACCTTCGCCACAGGCCTGCGCAGCATCCTGCGCGGCGACCCCAACGTCGTCATGATCGGAGAAATGCGCGACCTGGAGACCACCGAGATCGCCATTCGCGCCGCCCTGACCGGCCACCTGGTCCTCAGCACCCTGCACACCAACGACGCCATCGGCGGCATTACCCGGCTCGTGGACATGGGCGTCGAGCCCTTCCTCGTTTCCAGCGCCGTACGTGCCTTTTTCGCCCAGCGCCTGGTCAGGAAACTCTGCCCGGAATGCCGCCAGCCAGCCCAGGTGGAGCGCGAGTACCTTCAAAGCATCGGCTTCCCGCTTGGCACACCCGGCACCATCATGCGGGCCGTCGGCTGCGAATCCTGCCGGGGCAGCGGCTACCAGGGACGTCTCTCCATCTATGAAGCCGTTCTCGTGACGCATGCCATGCAGCATCTGATCAACACCCGCGCCCATCCCGCCGACCTGCACCGCCAGGCCATGAAGGACGGCTTCATTCCGATGCGCGGCTATGGTTTCCAAAAAGTCCTCACCGGCGAAACCACCATCGAGGAAGTCCTCAGCGTCACCTCCATGGACCGAAAGGCCGAGGAAGCCGTGGCGCTCAAACCCGTGATGCCGCCCTCGCGTCAGGCAGCCTGAGAATGACCAGATCCAAGCTCCGATGACCAGCCACCCCAAACTCATTTCTCAAACTTCAAACCGCCCCAGCATCTGCTGATTCCCTGATCCACCATGCCCACCTTTGCCTACAGCGCCAACAGTCCCTCCGGTGTCATCACCGGAGAGATCGCTGCCGCCGACCGCTCGGAGGCCATGGCCCTGCTTGGCAGGAAGCGCCTCAGCCCCTTCCGCCTGGAACAGTCCGGCACAGCCGCGCGTCATTCGGACAAAGCAACCGCCAGGACACGTGAGGAAACGGCATCGGCAGCAAGCGGCCCCATCAGGCTCAAGCCCCAGCAGGTGCTGCTCTTCACCGAAGAACTCTCCGACCTGCTCAACGCCGGCATCCAGCTCGAACCCGCGCTCGCCACCATGGAGCGCCGCCGCGAACTCTCCGGCGTCAAGACACTCGCCACCGTCCTGCGCGCCAGAGTGCGCGACGGCCTGCCTTTTTCCAAGGCCATCGCCGCCACCAGCCCCAGCTTTGGCGGCCTCTATTGCGCCCTCGCCAACGCCGGCGAGGCCAGTGGCACGCTGCCCGCAATCCTGCAGCGTCAGGTCGGCTACCTGCGCTCCCTTGCCGCCCTTAGGTCCAAGGTGCTGTTTGCCCTCATCTACCCATCCTTCCTGGTCGTCGCCGCCATCGCCGTGACGCTGCTGTTTGTCGTCTACCTCATCCCGCAGCTCATGGAGCTGATGGACAGCACCGGCGGCAGCCTGCCCATGGCCGCCCAGCTCATCCTGAAGTTCAGCGAGATCCTGAAAAGCACCTGGTGGATGATCCTCATGGCCCTCACGACCGTCTTCATCGTGGCCAGGGCCGTGCTTGCCCGCCCCGAATCGCAGATTCCCTGGGCCCGGTTCAAGCTCCACCTGCCGCTCTTTGGTGAAGTGCTGCGAACGCGCTTTTACGTCCAGATGCTCGAAACGATGGCCAACCTGCTCGGCAACGGCCTGCCCATGGTCCATGCCATGCAGCTCACCCAGCAGGCCGTCGAAAACCCGCACTTCCGCAAGGAGTTCGAACGCATCATGAGCCTCGTCGCCGAAGGCATGAGCCTCTCCCGCGCCCTTGACCGAAGCGGCCTCTTCCCCGCCCTTCTGCTCGACATGGTCAACGTCGGTGAACAGACCGGTGACATGTCCGCCGCCCTCGCCAAGGCCGCCGAACGCTTCGATCGCGACCTCGGCAAGAAGATCGAGAAGCTCACCGCGCTCGCCCAGCCCGCCATCGTCTTCCTCATGGCCGGCCTTGTCGGCACCATGGCCTACCTCATGATGACCGCCATTTTCCAGACCATCGGCAACATCAGCAAATAACCCCCGGCTTTCCTCCATGAAACACACCCTCCATACCCCCGGCCGCCTCCGTCCCGCAGGCTTCACCCTCGTCGAGATCATGCTCGTGCTCGGCATCATCGCCCTGCTCGTCGGCGCCGGCATTTATTCGCTGGGCGACGTCACCAGCTCCGGCAAGCGCACACGCGCCAAGGCCGACATCAACACTCTCACCGCAGCGCTTCGCGGCTACGAGGTGGACAACACCTTCCTGCCCACCACCGAGCAGGGCTTGAACGCCCTCGTCACCAAGCCCTCCTCCCGTCCCAGCCCCCAGAACTGGGTCGCCAAGCTGAAGAAGCCCCTCCTCGACGGCTGGGGCAATCCCTATCACTACCGCCGCCCAGGCACCAAGGACAAGGGCGGCTTCGATGTCTTCTCCGCCGGCCCCGACGGCCAGCCCGACACTGCCGACGACATCGGCAACTGGGACCTTTGAAGTCAATCGTCCGTGAAGAAGCCCAGATGACAAACTTCAGCACAGTCTTGAAACCCATGACAACCAGGCCAGCCCCCAGGCCTGGTCTTCGTCATTCAGGCTTCACCCTGATCGAAATCTGCATCGCCATGGGCCTCTGCATGCTCATCCTCGGCATCGGCGTGCTTTCCGTCTCGGGAATGCAGGACCAGGCCAGGCTAAAAAAAACCGCCGCCGAAATCGAGGGCACCGCACGCCGCAGCCTTCAGGAGGCCGTCATGAAGCAGCGCCTTGTCGAACTGGCACTCGACGGAAGCCTTGGCGGCGATGGCGGCCGTGTCCAGATCCGGCGTGTCGGCGACAAAACCTTCCGCAACGCCCGCCAGGGCGAGACCTGGGAATTCAACCCCACCGGCATCTGCGAACCCATCGAAGTCCGCATCACCAGTCCCGCAGGCACCATCGAACTCGCCTTTGATCCCCTCACGGCCTGCGCGGTGAAGAAAAACGTCATCGTGAACTCATGAAACTTGCCGCCACGCAGCACGAAAGGACTCGAATTCGGAACGCCTCCGGCCATCCGAAGCTCCGCTTGCGCGTGCCGCATTCCGGATTCGCCCTTCTCGAAATCCTCCTCGCCATGGCGCTCTTCGCGCTTGTCGCCGTCGGCATGACCAGGGCGCTGGACCAGATCGCCCAGACCACCAAACGCTCCCGCCAGGAAGCCCAGGTCCTGCGTGTGCTCGAATCCGTGCTCGCCGAAGTCGCGCACCAGCCGGAGCTGAAGCCGCGCACCGTCAGCTTCCCCAAGACAGGCGATGGGATCGACGCCGCCGCAAGCATCGAAAAAGTCCGCCTCTTCACCCAGGACAAGGTGGAGCTCGACAAGATGTTCCTCATCCGCGCCGAGGCCTGGCTGGCCGAAGGCAGCAGCAGGCACGCCCTCAAAAGGCAGATGGAAACCTATGTTTACTCACCCTCCAGCCCCTGAAGAAATTCAGCGCAGCCGTCTGCATGACCGGCGGGCCGGAAATCTCCGCCGCCATGGCTTCACGCTCATCGAGGTCATCCTCGCCATGGGCCTGATCGGCCTGCTCATCGGCGGCGTCTACAGCATCGCCAACGGCGCCCTGCAGCTTGGCACCTCCATGAACAACGCCCGTGTCGCTGAGACACGTCTGACCCATTTCACCGCCGCCTGGCGTGACTACCTGGAAAACCTGCCGCCCGGCATCCGGCTAAGCTGCGGCATTGAAAAAGCCAGGCGCGGCGCCGCTGGCAACCTGCTCATCGAAGGCGGCCAGCCCCCCTTCATCTGGACAAAGCGCGTCCGGCTCGCCGATGCGGTCGAGTTTGCCCTCACACGATCCCAGGAGCAAGGAGCCCTTCAGCTCAATGTCCGCCATCTCAGGCGCCTGGAGAAACCCAACGCCTTCGACGCCTACGAACAAATCGCCGAACTGCCCCTGCTCCATGGCCTGAAGGAGTTCCGCTGGGAGTTCTACAACGCGGAAAAGAAACGCTGGTTCGCCAGTTGGAACCCGGAAAAAGACCCGGTGCCTCCGCTCTACATGCGGCTGCACTTCCAGTTCCTCAAGGATCCCCGCGAATACGAGTTCACCTACTGGATCGTCAACGACCTGGTCGCCTTGAAATGACGAAGCCCCAATGACAACCGCCACCTCCAGCAGCGAGTTTTCCCACGAAGCGCCCCCGGCACTTCCAGGGAACCCGCGTGCCTCCGGCGGCGGGCTTCAGACTCCGGGCCTTGGATCTCGGGTTTCGAATTTCGGACTTCACCCCCATTCCACGCGCCGCGGTTCATCCCTCATCGCCGTGTTCTGGATGATCACGGTCATGGGCATGGTCGTGCTCGCCGGCACCAAGGCCCTGGATGCCGACACCCGCGGCACCCGCGAGCTGCGCGGCCGAACCTTCGCCAAACGCCTCGCCCAGATGGGCCTCGAAGTCGCCAGGCACCCGGCCATCAAGATCGACGACCCGCTCCTCCACTATACCCTGCCGGACGGCAGCGGCTACGACGTCAGGCTCACCACCGAGGAGGCCCGGCTGAACATCAACGCGCTCCTCGCCAGCGGCGACAAGGTGCTGCTGCCACGCCTCCTCGCCTCCTGGGGCCTCAGTCCTGAGGCCGGCTCCGCCGTGATCGACTCCCTTCGTGACTGGATCGACGAAGATGACAAAACAAGCCTCAAGGGCGCCGAGAAGCGCGACTATCAAAAGGCGGGCCTCGCCGGGCTGCCCTACAACAGGCCGTTCCGCGAAGTTGATGAAATGCTTTTGGTTCGCGGCATGGACCTCGTCAGCGAGCTCCGCCCCGACTGGCGCGAATGGTTCACCGTCCTCGGCGACGGACGCGTGGACGTCAACCAGGCCCGCCCCGAGCTCATCGCCCTGATCGCGAACGTTCCCGTGGAGCGCGTGATGCCGCTGATCACCTTCCGCGCCGGCAAGGACGGCGCCCAGAACACCCGCGACGACAACCGCCTCGCCTCCCCCGTGCAGGTCGCCCAGCTCCTCGGCGTCTATCAGCCCCAGACCGTCGAGCTGCTCACCCGCTGGGTGCAGTTTGCCGGCCCCATCAAACGTCTGGAAAGCACCGGACGCTGCGGCGACGTCCGCCGACGCCTCGTGCTCATCGTCCAAAACCAACAGGCCATCTGGCGTGGCGAACTCCCCCCTCATCATGGCTCGTAACCGCAAGTCCAACCTCGAACTCCTCATGCCCGGCGCCTCCGGCTGGTCACGCTGGTCGGGCCAGGAGAACTCCGCCTGCACCCTCGACACCGAGTCAGTCCAGGGCACGGGAGCCTTCTCCCGCGACGCCCAGAGGCGTGTCCTCGCCCTGCCCGCCTCCCACGTCTGGGTGCTGCCCGCCTGGCTGCACGGCCAGCCCGAGCACCTCCGTGACATGGCCCTGCTTCATCTCGAACGCCTGGGCGTTCGGGTCGCCGACCCTGAACACAGCCTGCAGGTCCTGATCCTTCAGGAAAAGGACGGCGCCTATCTCACCACCATCATCGCCCTGAAGGAAACACACGCTCCGGCCTGGGACGGGCAGCGGCTTCCGGACGAAGTCTGCATCAGCGCCCGCTGCCGGCCCCTGCCTGCCGACAGCATCATCCTTCAGCGGGAAATGGGACGCCTCACCGTCACCATCACCCATGGCGGTGAAATCGTCTACGCCAGCCCGCTTTCCGCCCATCACCTCGACGACAGGGCGCTGGGCGAGCTTAACCATCTTTGCGTCCAGCTCGGCTTCCAGCGCGTGCTTGGCAGGGTGGAGGGCATCGTGCTCTGGCTCGACGAGGAAGGCGACCTCGGGCAGATCGAACGCATCACAGGACTCTCCGCACGCCGTGAACAGGCCCCGCCCCCCGTGCTGCGCTCCGGCAGGATCAGCACGCTTCAGCCGACGGAGATCCTTGCCGCACGCCGCCGCGAGGAGGCCAGGGCCCGGACCCGAGTCACCAGCCTCGGCGTCGGCCTCGCCCTCGCCGCCTGCATCGCCTTGATGATGGTCCTCATCTCCAGCGCCGCCCGTGAACGCGACCTGCTGCGCGACAGGGTCGCCCAACTTACCCCCCGTGCCTCACAGGCCCTCGACCAGAAGAAGGCCTGGATCGAGGCCGCTCCCGCCGTCGACCCCGGCCTCGGCCCGATGCAGGTTCTGCTCGACATCATGCAGCCTTCCGCCAGCACCGAGGTGGGCATGACCAACTTCGATTGGACGCCAGCCAGCCTGGTCCTTCGCGGCCGCACCCCGGACGTCTCACTGGCCCTGCAGTACATGCAGGAGATTAAGGGCGTGGAAGCCCTCTCCCGCTACGCCTTCGAAACGCCCGACCCCCAGATCGCCAGCGATAACAGCGCCACCTTTGAAGTGAAAGGAGAGCGCCGCCCATGAAACGCAGCGAAAAAATCCTGCTCACCCTCTTTGCCGTGCTGTTCCTGCTCATCATCGGTGGTGGCGGCCTCGCCATGGGGGTGCGCCACTACCTCGCCATCCTGGAGGAAAACGAAGGCCTGCACGACCGCGTCATCGAGATGAACGAAGCCATCGCCCAGGGAAGCGAATGGCAGCGGAAATTCGACTGGCTTGACAAGAACGTCCCAGGTTTTGCCTCCCGCCAGGAAGCCTCCAGCCGCCTGCTTGAAACGATCCAGAAGGAAGCCGAGAAGCTCAACCTGACCTTCGCCGACAGGCAGTTTCTCGAACCCATCAGGCAGGTCGGCCAGGACGGACTGCCCCAAGAGGAAGAGGGCGGATATTATGACCAGGCGTCCGTCAGGGTCACGCTCAGCAAGGTCAAGGAACAGTCCGTGTTCTCCTGGATGCACGCCCTCCAGTCCACTGGCCGCTTTGTGGGCATCACCCGACTGCAGATCACTCCAGCCGGCGAAGGGAAAACCATCAACGTCGAGGCCGAGGTCACCCAGTTCTACCACGAGAAGGCGCCCGCGAAACTCTCCAAAGCCGACACACCATGAATCATCGCCGACATCCGTTCCACAACATCCTGTGCAGCATTGCCATGATCGGCGGCATTTCCGTCTCCCCCGCCGCTGACCCAGCACCGGTTGAAATCCCGGCCCTGAATCATTACTCCGCCCTTTGGGAACGCTCCATTTTCACCACCAAGGACCTGCCGTCCCCCGACACCCCCGCCGGCCCCATCTTCACCGACAACCTCGGCCTCTCCGGCATCTATGAAGTGGACGGCCAGGTCGTCGCGGTTCTCGTCGACCGCACCACCAGCCAGTTCAGTGAAGCACGCATCGGCAGCGAGAACGAACAGGGCATCAAGATCCGCAAGGTCCAGCCCGGCACCAGCATGGACAAGACCCGTGTCCAGCTTCAGAAAGGCGACATCGCCGGCTGGGTGACCTTCAGCGATGCATCGAGCACACCCGCAGCGGAGGCAGCTCCTCAAATCCGCCCTGCGCAGCCGGCCCATGCACCCGCAGCCACACCTCTCCTGCCTGCCCCAGCCGCCCCACAGCAGGCTGAACCGCCGGCTGCATCCCGTCGTCCCCAGCCCGTCAACGACGTCCCCCTCCCTCCTCCGTAACTTTCCCATTCCCCGCGCAGGAATGAGGACCGTCTGAGACAACCGAGCCTCCAGGGCGGCAGCTTCCTGCCTCCTTGACTCTCCAGTTCCTGCAAAGAGTCCACCTGGGTCATCTGCG
The DNA here is from genome assembly GCA_044345155.1 of Prosthecobacter sp. Classification (GTDB taxonomy): domain Bacteria; phylum Verrucomicrobiota; class Verrucomicrobiia; order Verrucomicrobiales; family Verrucomicrobiaceae; genus Prosthecobacter. Next base: position 25,888 of record JBIJBP010000023.1, read on the forward strand.
GACCGTGAAAGGTAGGCCCCGGTTGATTTTCAAGTTGCCAGCATCCCTGTGGAAGAGGAATTTGCCAGGCATGTCCGGATTACTGGAGACTCCCCCGCATCAACTCTTCACCGCCTTCCAGGTGTTCTTTGCCCTTTGCATCGGACACGCGATCATGGATTTCCCTCTCCAGGGTGAGTACATCGCCACCGGCAAAAACTGGCGCCTGTTGAAAAAGCTCGCCGACCCCGCGCGCCCCGAAGAAATTTGGCTATGGTGCATGGGTGCCCACTGCTTGATGCACGCTGGTGCCGTCTGGGTGGTCACCGGTTCCTTCGTCCTGGCCATTACCGAATTTATCCTCCATTGGACGATCGACGTCGCCAAATGCAGCGGCAGAACCAACTTTCACCAGGATCAGGTTCTCCACTACGTCTGCAAACTGGCCTACTCGGCGCTGCTCTATCTTGGCATCTCTCCTGCCTAAAATGCCGGGTTGATAAGAGGACACCGCCTCGAAACGTTTCCCATCAGGCCTGCCGCCTGCTTTCGGGTTCGTCATACTTAACTGGGCTTTATCACCAAACTTGGAGATTGCAGAGATATTTAACATCTATTAATTATATCAAATGATGCTCGTGATCCCACCCGCCTCTAGCACTTCCAACCGGCAGAAAGCCACCGGTTTGATGCGCTTGATCCTGGCAGGCGGTGCCATGACCCTCGCTGCCTGCAATAACATTGGCGTGGGCCCAAAGTCCGAAATCGTGGTCAGCGTCAAGGATCAGAAGCTCGGACTTTATGAGTCCGGCGAGCTGAAGAAAACCTACGCGATCTCCACCTCCAAGTTTGGCATCGGTGACCAGCCAGGCAGCTACCGCACCCCCCTGGGCAAGCATGAGGTGATTGCCAAGATCGGCCATGGCCTCCCTGCGGGTGCTGTCTTGAAAAGCCGCCACTGGAACGGCGAGGTCCTCAAGCCGAATGCCCCCGGGCGTGACCCCATTGTCTCCCGCATCCTCTGGCTCCGCGGCATGGAGAGCGCCAACCGCAACGCCATGAAGCGGTTCATCTACATTCACGGAACGCCTGAGGAAGGCAATCTGGGCAGGCCGGCAAGCTACGGCTGCATTCGCATGGGCATGAAGGATGTGGTCGATCTCTTCAACGATGTGGGCATTGGAGCCAAGGTCGAAATCACCCGCACCAAACTGCCCCATGGCCACAAGCCAGAAGCCACCAAACCCACTCCAGAGGCGGATCAAATCATCGCGGCGACAAAGTCCCAGGAGCCAGCGGCAGCACCTGCACAACCTCCTGCCAAGCCCGAGGTGAAGCCCGAAGCCAGCGTTGGTCCTGAGGCTCCCAAGCCCGGGCAGCCTGAAGCACCCAAACTCGCTGCAACACAGCCCGAAGCCGCTGAAAATGCACCGGAGGCCAAAAACGGTGGATGGAAATTCTGGCCCTTCTCCAAGTCCAGGACCGCAGATGCCATCGACGTCACCGACACGGCCGTCACCCAGGTTGGTCCCGAACCCTCCCTCAAGCCCATGCCGCAGGAAACTGCCCAGACCGCCTCCGCTGCCACAGTCCAGCCAGGGACGGGTGAAAATGCGGAGGAGAAGACTAAAGTCGGCGGATGGAAGTTTTGGCCCTTCTCCAAGTCCACGACTGCGGACGTCATTGAAGTCACTGACACGACCGACATCTCCCCTGTCGCCAGCCCAGAGGGTGCATATCCCACCCAAGACAAGGTCAAAAAACCTGCCGAGACCCCCATCGCGAAATCCAAATCCAAAAAGAGCAGCACCTATAAGCTGGAAAAAATCACCACCAGCAACCGTCGCGACACATCAACAGCACGTCACCTTCACGGCTGAACCCGGGCTCATAACTCCACGATCTGGCTCAAGCGCGTGAAGATCAGAACCGCGCGGATCTTATCCTGCGCTAACCCGGTCAGCTTTGACAAAGCCGCCCGATAAAGCCGGATCTGCGGTCCATACCCCTCACACTTGGCCTTGAGTGACGCCTCATCAGGCACTTCGTCCGTCTTGAAGTCCACGATCCAGGCCGACACCACCCTGCCTCCGCCATCGCGCCGGACCATCACTCGGTCAAAGACGCCGGACACCCACTCGCCGTCCATCACCAGGTCGAAAGGACGCTCTCGCCAGACCTCGGCCTCCCGTATAGCGGGCGCGAAAATTTCACGACCGGCCTCGGATTCCAGAACCCTCCGCACCATGAGGCAGGCCTCGGCTTCAACACCTTCAGCCCCCTCGGCCAGATCCTCCGGGGAAACCAGGCCGCGCTCCAGCCATCGAGCCTGGACTTCATTCCAGGGCTGCAGCCACTCGATCTCGGCAAACAGCTCATGCACGCAGGTGCCAAGCCGACGACCGGGTTCACGGCCCGCACTGAACAGCACGGAACCTTTCACCCGGAAGCTCTCCTCACCCGACGGCGTGCGGCGGCGCGGCATTGGCTGGGTCCGCCGCAACACTTCACCCAACGGCTCCTCAAACACCACCGCCTCCGGCACGCGCACAGGTTCACGCATCTCCTTCACATGCCACGCAGGATCGCCCGTCTGCCATTCGACTTCGTAAACCGGTGACGGCGACTCGCAGCCGCCTCCGACAAGCGTCTCCCTCAGCAGGGCCGACTCCTTGACCGCCGTGGCGCTTTTCTTCCGGGGCTCGACCACCAGGTAAAGGGCACGTTTGGCCCGGGTCATCGCGACATACAGACGGCAGAGCGATTCAAAGGCGCCACGCCTCCTGGCCTCCGCCAATTCAGCCTGGAGCACAGGGTCAAAGTCCGCAAACACCCGCAGCGGCGTCTGCAGCACCCAGCGCACGCCGCAGGCGTCGCGGCTGACGAGCAGTTCCTCACGACGCAGCTTGTCCATGGCGTCCCCGTCCAGCTTCGGCAGCATGACGATGTCAAACTCCAGGCCTTTCGACGCATGAATCGTCATCACCTGGATGGCCTGGGGCGACCCGCGGACTCGCAGCGGACAGTCACGCGCATGACGCAGGAAATCATCGATGTCACGGCTGCCCGAGGCATCAAACTCCGCCGCAATGTCGGCAAACTGGGCAAGTCGGCGCCCATGAAAATCATCCAGGGAAATCTCCAGGCCGCGCAGCAGCTCCAGCCACTCTTCAGCAAAAGCTGCAAAACCCTCCTCGACCACCCGTCTCTGAACGGCGGCGACATGATAACGCCAGCCCTTGCCCTCGCGCTGCAGCAGCGGCCACATCGGCGTCATGCGCAGATGTTCCAGTGCCTGGCCGTCTCCGGGATGCGCCGCCAGCTGAAGCACGGACAGCAAGGCCAGCGTCACCGCATTGTCCGTGCAGGGATGCTGGTCGGATTCGCACACCACCTCCATGCCCGTCCTTTCCCGAAGGGCCTCGGCCATCCTGGTCGCCTCGCTGTTGGAACGGACCAGCACCGCGCAGGACAGCCCGCGCCTCAACGGCTCCAGCTCCAGCAAAAGGGCTGCCAGCACCACCGTGGTGTCGTTTTCCTCACCACCCTCCAGCCTGGCGGGTGAAAGCAGCGCTGCATGGCCGGTGAGATGCTCTTGCGCCGCCGTGTGAGGCTGAAACGCGAAGCCCTTCAGGCAGCTGCGGGGCAGCATGGATTCGATCACCTCCGTGCTGCCAAACACGGCGTTCACCGCATCCAGTACCGGCTGCGCGCTGCGGTAGGACTGGCTCAGCGGCTGCGTGTGCAGCCCGCCGTCAGGATGCGCCGGATAAGCCTTCTGAATGTCTTCAAACAGATCCGGCTCCGCCTGCCGCCAGAGATAGATCGACTGCTTCGGGTCACCGACCGCAAAAAAGCTGCGCCCGCCCTCCGCATCCTGGATCGCCTCGTCCACCAACGCCCCAAGAACCTGCCACTGCGTCCGGCTGGTGTCCTGAAATTCGTCCAGAAGCCAGTGATCGTGTCGTCCATCCATCCGGTACCACAGGTCGCCCTCGCCACCCAGCCAGGGCGAACGATCCCTGACCGCCGCAGCCAGAACTCGTTGCACATCGGCAAAGGAAAGCCTGCCACGTGATCGCACCTGGCGGTCGTAGTGCACAGCCAGCATCGAGGTGACACGCGACAGGCCGCAGGTACGGTCAGCACGCACCAGAAATTCACGCACCATCAGCTGCAGCGCCAGCTCACGCCAGGCCTGGGCGGAAGCGGCATCCAGCGGCAGCCTTTTGCGCATCCACATCAGCTCGCCACGGCCTGTCCCCAGCTCCTCCCACTGCTCCGCCAGTTTCTTGAGCAGCTCCTCCACCCGTTTTGGCATCGGCTGTCCTGGCCGGGTCTCCATCACGGCCTCCAGCGTCTCCTCCAGCAGTTCCTTTCCGGGCTCATGCGGAGGCGCAAAGGCGGCACGCACCGCCGTCACCACCTCCTCCATCGGCCTGACCTTTGGCAAGTCGCCACGCCAGATCACATTCGCCTCCCCCCAGCCGTCCGCCGGACTGTCCTGCCACAGTTCCAGTCCGTCCAACGCCCACTGCTGCAGCGTGGCTTCGACGCTTTTCTCGCCCGCGCCAAAGGTGGCCTGCTTGTAGGCCTCGGTCAGCAGCTTCAGCGGAGCATGATCCTCGGCGGCAAAGAGCTCCTGGAGCAGGGCGTCGAGCGCCTCATCCCTGGCCATCGCCGTCTCATCCTCCTGCATCACACGCGCACCAGCGGCCAGCCCCAGCTCCAGAGGGAAACACCTCACCATGCCCGCAAAAAAACTGTCGAGCGTCCCCAGGCGCAGCCGGTGCAGCCTGCGTGCGACCTGCCGCAGCAGTTTTGAATAATCCGTGCCGTCCGGTGCCTCCGGCACGGCCCCCTGGAAAAAGGCCTGCGCCCTGCCCGGATCACGTGCCAGCTCCGCCAGACGGCGCAGGATGCGGTTGAAGAACTCCCCGGCCGCCTTGCGCGTGAAGGTCATTGCCGCGATCCCCTCCGGCCTCGCCCCCAGCGTCAGCAGATGCGCAAAACGCCGCGCCAGCTGATAGGTCTTCCCCGATCCCGCCGAGGCGTTGATCAACAAGTGCTGAAGAGGCTGGGGCCTGGCGGCTGGCATGGTGGGGAAATCAGATGCTCGCGTGCAGCCGGTCCGCCTCACGCGCCAGGGAAAAATCCAGTTCCGTCAAGCCTCCGGCGCTGTGCGTGCTGACACGCATCCTCACCTTCCGCCACCCCAGATGCAGGTCGGGATGATGATTCATCGCCTCCGCCTTCTCCGCCAGCCGGCGGACAAACGCCGCCCCCTCCAGGTAGGAGGTGAAGCGAAACTCCTTCGCCAGCTCACCGCCTTCGAGCGACCACCCGGACATCGGCACCAGCGCCTCTTCCAGCTCCCCGGGAGTTAACAAAGGATGCTTCATGACGCGAGGGTGCGGAAACCGTGATCTTGCGCCAGCCGCAGGCACTCCGCCACCGGCCGCAGGCCTTCGGAAGGAGTCGGGTGCGTCAGGCAGGCCGCTGCCGTGCAGACCGCCAGCGTCAGACGCTGCGCCGTGGACCAGCCTTCGTGAATCCCGTGCAGATACCCGGCGGCAAAGGCGTCGCCCGCCCCGGTCGCCCCCACGATGAACCCGCCGGGCAGGTTCAACGAAGCCTGGATCGTGACGCTGCCATCCCTGTCCGCCACCACGGCGCCGGCTTCAAAATGAATCACCACCTGCTGATGCACGCCACGCGCCAGCAGCGCCCGCGCCGCCTCGGAAACCGCCGCCACGTCCACCGGCACCGTCTTCAGGTTCATGCCCGTGATCTTGCCCGCCTCGACTTCATTGATGATCAGATAATCCGTGTGAGGCAGCGCCGCCTCGGCGATGGCCCTGAAGTCCGGATTCTCCGTGCTGACGATGTCCACGCTCGTCACAAGCCCGGCCGCACGCGCCTTCTCCAGCACCCGGGCCGCCTGGGTGCCGCCGTCCGGCAGCAGGCGGTCCATTTCATCCAGCAGCATCAGGTAACCCAGATGAAAAACCCGCGCCTTCGTCGTGGCAAAGTCGAAGTCCGCCTCCCCTAGCAACGCATTGGCCCCGCGCTGATGAAAAAAGGTGCGACGTCCGGTCGAGATGACCGTCATGGCGTCCGTGTAGGAGGTTGGCGCACGCTCCGTCTGGCGCAGCTGCGTGGTGTCAATGCCAGCCTTCTCGCAGTCCCTGAGGATCCAGCCGCCATTCGCATCCCGCCCCACAAGCCCGGCGGCGGAAAGCGGATAACCAGCCCGCATGGCGGCCAGATCCTTCAGCACGTTGTAGGGCCCGCCACCGTTGCTGGAGGTCTCGCTGCGAATGTCCGCCAGCATGTCCTGCTCCGGGTAGGCGTTGATGAGCTTGACGTAGTCGATGATGAAATTGCCGCCAGAAAGGATGCCGCTGCGCATGATGAAAAAGGAAGGATCAATGAGGGATAAAGAGCACGGCCGCAGCCGTCGAGGATGAAATCAGAGCGCCGCCATGCCGCGCATTATTTCAACCACCTGTTTGCCTTCCGCCACTTCATCGGCAAAGACCTGCCCTCCCCTCCCACATGCTCTCCGTCCACAACGTCAGCAAGACCTACGCAGGCCGCACGCTCTTCAGCGGCGTCTCCTTCCACATCAACCGCGGTGAGAAGATCGGCCTCATCGGCCCGAACGGAGCAGGCAAGTCCACCCTCTTCTCCCTGCTGCTGCGCGAATCCACGCCCGACGACGGCCAGGTAACCATGGAAAAGGGCCTCAACTTCGGCTTCCTCCCCCAGGAAAGCGCCCCTGTGGACGACGTCACCGTCCTCCAGCTCGCCACTGGCCATGTCGATGAACACCACCGCTGGGAGCTGGAGCCCAAGGCCAAGCGCATCCTCAAGGGCCTCGCCTTTCGTGAAAGCGACTTCGACCGCAACGCCCGCACCCTCAGCGGAGGCTGGGTGATGCGCGCCCACCTAGCCCGCCTGCTCGTCCAGGAGCCCGACCTCCTCCTCCTCGACGAACCCACCAACCACCTCGATCTCGAATCACTGCTCTGGTTCCAGGCCTACCTGCAGACCTATCCCGGCGCCATACTCATGATCTCCCACGACCGTGAGTTCCTCAACGCCCTCTGCGACACCATCCTTGAAATCGCCCATTCCAAGGTCATCCGCTACCGCGGCAACTACGACGACTACCTGAGGGAAAAGGCCGCCCGGGAGGAGCAGATGCAGTCCGCCTTTGAAAACCAGCAGCGCGAGATCGCCAAGCTCCAGCAATGGGCGGACCGCTTCAAGGCCAAGGCCAACTTCGCCTCCCGCGCCCAGGACAAGCTGAAGATGATCGACCGCATGGAGCGCGTCGACGCACCCCAGCAGGCCGCGAAGATGGTCAAGTTCCGCTTCCCCCAGCCGCCCCGCAGCGGTCAGCGCGTCATCACGCTGAAAAACCTCGCTTTTGGTTATGGCGAAACCCCGGTCTATGACGGGCTCGACTTCGAGGTCGAGCGAGGACAGCGCCTCGTCCTGGTCGGCCCCAACGGCGCCGGCAAGTCCACCCTGCTCAAGCTTCTCGCCGGCGCCCTCACCCCCCAGTCCGGCCGCCGTGAACTCGGTCACAACGTCAAGCTCGGCTACTTCGCCCAGTACCGCGGCGACGTTCTGAACATGCGCCACACCGTGCTCCAGTCCGCCATGGACCTGCCCAGCCGCCCCGGCGAACAGCTCGCCCGCACCCTTCTCGGCAGCTTCCTTTTTCATGGCGACGACGTCTTCAAGCCCGTCGGCGTCCTCAGTGGCGGAGAAAAAAGCCGCCTCGCCCTCGTCCGCCTGCTGCTCGACCCGCCCAACCTTCTCCTCATGGACGAGCCCACCACGCACCTCGACATGGGCAGCATCGACGCCCTGATCCAGGCGCTGGAGGATTACGAAGGCACCCTCGTCTTCATCAGCCACGACGTACATTTCATCCGGGCCATGGCCCGCAGCGTCCTGCACATCGCCGCAGGCGTGCTCACCCCCTATGCCGGTGATTATCAGTATTACCTGGACAAAACCAAGTCCACATCCGCCCGCGAAGCCCTGACCGCCAGCCTCACCAACGCCCAGCCAACCAGCTACGGCAGTTCCAACACCGGCGGCAAAAACAATTCATCCACTGCGGATGGCATGACCGGCGGCGCAAAGACCAAGGAGCAAAAACGTGCTGAAGCCGAGGCCCGCAACGCTCGCAGCCGAATCCGCAAGGAACTTGAGGAAAAGGTCTCCGCCATCGAGCAGCGCCTCGCCGGCCTGGAGAAGCGCAAGCTGGAACTGGTGGAACTTCTCCAGGACGGCGCCACCTACGCCGACGCCGCCAGGTTCCGCGCACTGAGCGAAGAACTCGAACAGATCGAACCCCGGATCTCCCAGGAAACCACCGCCTGGGAAAAAGCGGCCGAAGAACTGGAACGACAGACCACGGCGAACGCCTGACGAACTCGGCCCCGTGCAAGGCACGCCCAGGCTCATCCTGCCCCTCCTTACCCCTCCAGCGCCCGATAAAACGCCTCCGTCTCCCCTGCATCCGGCAGCACTTCAATGAGAAAGGCGCCATCCGGGATGTCTTCCAGGTGCTCCGGCCGCGTGGCGCGGATGTATCCGAGGCCCCACATCTGAGCCCAGGGCTCAAAGCTCACCCGGTGGCGGTTCTCGATGATCTGACGGGCCTCGTATGACAGGCTCCGCAGGCTTTTGACGTGGGAGAAAATCTTGCCGCCCTGGTTGTTGATCACCACCAGTCGCCGGTTTCCCTGAGGGAGCTGGGGCATGATCCATGGTGCGGAGAGGTCGTACATCGCGCTCAGGTCACCCACAACCAGCCAGGAACAGCGTGAACTGGCGCTCGTGCCAAGCCAGGTTGAAACAAGGCCGTCGATGCCGTTGGCACCACGGTTGGCAAAGAACTCAATCCCCTGCTCCGGCAGCCTGAGCGCCAGGTTCATCTCGCGGATCGGCAGGCTGTTGCCGATGAAGACACGATCATGGGGCTTCAGGCGCGAAAGGATCTCACGCATCCAGGCAGGCTCGGAATGGGGGAACTCGGCAAACCTCGCCCCCAGGGGCTTCTTGTCATAGCCGAACACCGCCGGACGCAAAGTTCGTTTGGCCAGCATCTCCAGCGCATGCCAGGCCAGCGTCTGCACATGCTCCTTCCGGGAAAGCCCCGGGAAGGGCAGCCGGGAGATGTTCGTCACCCAGACCTCGGGACGCTTTTCAAGATCACGCCACCAGCGTGACGAGGGAATGCCGCCGATGCGGATGACCTGGCGGATGTCCAGGGCGCGCAGATGAACCTCGGCGGCAGGCACCAGGAGATGCTCCAGTTCCGGATGCTCAGGCCAGCGCTGCCAGAGGTTGGAGGTGGACTCCGCCAGTACGGGCAGGCCCAGTTTCGCCAGGACCGGAGCAGCCTCCCGCGCCTCCTTAGGATGCAGGCCACAGGCCAGGACGGCCGTCGGTTCGCCGGAGAGGATGAACTCCGGCACCTTCGCCGGCTTGAGCGGCTTCTGCGGATGATGGCTGAGGAAGTCGATCCCGCTGTGCTCAACCTCCAGCGGCTCGTCCAGGCAGACGTTGATATGCAGCGGCCGGTCGGTGACCCGGGTGGGCCAGGCCACGCTGGCCCCCTGCTCCACGTCGATGCAGGCGCTGACGTAGGGGCCGAACAAATCCTTCTGCTCAATCGCCTGCGGTGCGCCGCTGCCCCGGAACCGGCGGGGACGGTCGGCCGTGACCAGCACCAGCGGCAACCCCTGGTAATGGGCTTCAATGACTGCGGGCAGCAGCTCGGCGGCGGCCGTTCCCGACGTGGTGAGTACGGCCACTGGCCCGCGGTCAGCCATGATGCGCCCCAGGGCAAAGAAAGCCGCGCTGCGCTCCTCGAAGAAGCTCCACAGCTTCACGCCTTCACATTCCACCAGGGCGCTGATGATCGGCGCGTTGCGCGCTCCCGCAGCCACACAAACCTCGGCCACTCCGAGCCTGGCCAGGGCGGTCAGAGTGGAGCGGATGAGGAGGTTTTTCATTCGGCGGCGGCAGGGTCGGCCTGGGGCTTCAACACCCTCAGCGCCGGAAGGTCGTGCAGGACGTTCGAGCTGCGCATCAAGGTCTCGCCAACCAAAAGCGCGTCAGCACCGCAGAGGGCCAGCCGTTCAGCGTCGCCCACGGTCTTGATGCCGCTCTCTGCGACCAGGATGATGTCATCCGGCACCTCCTCCGCCAGGGCCTCGGTGGTTCCCAGGTCGACGGTGAAGCTCTTCAGGTTGCGGTTGTTGACGCCGATGATGCGGGCGTCGGTGTCCAGGGCGCGCTCAAGTTCGGGCAGGTCATGCACCTCCACCAGAACGTCGAGCTGGAAGGTGTGGGCGACCTCCAGCAGGTGCACCAGGCTGGCCTGGTCCAGGGCCGCCACAATCAGCAGGATGGCATCCGCCCCGGCGACCACGGCCTCGTAAATCTGGGCTTCATGGATGATGAAATCCTTGCGCAGGCAGGGGATGTCCACCTGCTCACGAATCAGCGTGAGGTAGTTCAGATGCCCCTGGAAATATTTTTCGTCAGTCAGCACGGAAAGTGCGCTGGCCCCCGCCTTCTCATAAGTGCGGGCGATGGTGAGGGGATCAAAATCCCGGGCGATGGTCCCGGCCGAGGGGGAGGCGCGCTTGACCTCGGCGATCATGCCCAGGCGGGTGGGGTCGGCGCGCAAGGCGTCTGCCAGCGAGCGAAAATCGTCACGCAGGGTCGCGGCGGCACGCAGCTTCTCCAGACGCGGCAGGAGCTTCTCAACTTCGGTTCGTTTGTGGGCGATGATTTCGTCCAGCTTGTTCATGGGGCGCGGACAATGGGGCGAGAGTCCGTCGGCGCAAGGTGCAATGCAGGTGCAAAAGACCTATTTCCCATTCGCCAAACAAGGTATTTGTCGAACTTTCCACCCCTGGTTTTACTGCTTGCCACCCTGGCGGCACTCCTGATAATGCGCGCCCGATTTTCCATCGCCATGAGCGTCCCCGAAAACACCGACATTTCCTTCGAACAGGCCATGGAGCGCCTGGATGAAATCGTGTCGGCCCTCGAAGGTGACCGCATGCCTCTGGGGGACCTCATCAGTTCCTACGAGGAGGGCATGCAGCTGTTGAAAACCTGCCGTCAGCACATCGAAACCGCGCGCCGCCGGGTGGAGTCCATCACCCTGAAAGCCGACGGCAGGGCTGAACTTGCCCCTTTTGAGGCAGGCAAGGACGACCCCCAGGAGGACAAGACGCGCGGCCCGGTCCGGCGCCGCCCCGCCTCCGCCGCCAAGCCCGATACGGAGGCTGCCGACGGCGAAATACGACTCTTTTGAACCCCATCATTGTGGATACTGAACTACCCCCGATCACCAGCCCTGCCGACCTCAAGGCCCTTCCGCTCGAGAAACTCCCTGATCTTGCCGAAAAGATTCGTCAGACCCTGATCTCGACCCTGGCTGAAACCGGAGGTCACCTGGGCCCCAACCTGGGCGTGGTGGAGCTGACCATGGCCATGCACCGGGTCTTCGACACCCCGAAGGACAAGTTTGTCTTCGACGTCGCCCACCAGGGTTATGTTCACAAGATGCTCACCGGTCGCTGGGACAAGATTCACACCATCCGCCAGTATGAAGGCCTGAACGGCTTCCTGCTGCGCAGTGAAAGCGAGCACGACTGCTATGGCGCCGGCCATGCAGGCACCTCCGTCGGCGCCGCGCTCGGCATGGCCACCGCCCGTGACCTGAAGGGCAGCGACGAGCACGTCGTCTGCGTGGCGGGTGACGCCGCCTTCACCTGCGGCCCCGTGTTTGAGGCGCTCAACAATGTCGCCGCCCACACCAAGAAGCTCATCATCGTCCTCAACGACAACGAGTGGAGCATCGACAAGAACGTCGGCGCCATCGCCAGCTACTTTAACAGCATCGCCACCCACCCCGGCTTCGCCAGCCTGCATGACAAAACGGCGAAGCTTGTCGAGTTCCTGCTTGGCGACGGCGCCCGCAAGCTGGCTGAACGCGTGGAAAAGACCGCCAAGGGCCTCCTGCTCCCCCAGAGCGAAGGCCCGCACAACCGCAGCACGCTCTTTGATGAGTTCGGCATCCGCTACTACGGCCCCATCGACGGCCACAACCTGCCGCTGCTGATCCAGACCTTCGAGTTCCTGAAGAATCAGAACGAACCCGTCATCCTGCACATCCTCACGGAAAAGGGACGCGGCTACAAGCCCGCCCTGGAGGACCCGCTGAAGTTTCACGGACTCGGCAAATACAACGTCGAAACCGGCGAGACAGCCGCCACCGACAAACCGACTTACTCCCAGATCTACGGCCGCAGCGTCACCGACTTCGCCAAGGAGGATTCACGCATCGTGGCCATCACCGGCGCCATGCCCGGCGGCACGGGCCTGATGGTTTTCAAGAAGGAGATCCCCGAACGCTACTTCGACGTCGGCATCGCCGAAGAGCACGCAGCCCTCTTCGCCTGCGGCCTCGCCACCCAGGGCCTGCGGCCCTTCCTTACCATCTACTCCACCTTCATGCAGCGCGCCTATGACATGATCATTCATGATATGGCGATCCAGGACCTGCCGGTGCGCCTTTGCATGGACCGCGGCAGCCTCAGCGGCGACGACGGCCCCACCCACCACGGCCTCTTTGACATCGCCTACCTCCGCGGCGTGCCCGGCCTTGTTCACATGCAGCCGAAGGACGAGGACGAGTTCGTCGACATGCTCTGGACCATGGCGAACTACGACAAGGGCCCCATCGCCATCCGCTACCCTCGAGGCAACGGCCCCGGCGCCACCCCCAAGCCCAGGCCCCAGCTCCTGGAAATCGGCAAGGCAGAACTCGTCGCCGACGGCAGCGATGTCGTGCTTATCGGCCTCGGCGAGATGTTCCCCGTCGCTCAGAAGGCCAGGGCTGAACTCGAGGCGAAAGGCCTCTCCGTCGCCCTCATCAATCCGCGCTGGATCAAACCCCTGGACGGCGCCCTCATCGAAGCCGCAGCCCGCAAGGCAAAGGTCGTCTGCACCCTCGAGGACCATGTCCTCATGAACGGCTTTGGCTGCGGCGTCATCGAGCACCTCAACGACGCAGGCATCAAGACCCCGGTGGTCCGCATCGGCTGGCCGGACGCCTTTGTCGAGCACGGCAATGTTCCCGCCCTGCGGAAAAAGCATGGCCTGACCGTGGAAAACACCGTGGCGAAGGTGCTCTCGAAACTGACCCCACTTCCATCGTAATATCGCGCTAAACCATACGTTTGTCCTCATCCCCCAACATCAACCAAAGCCAACACCCCATGGGTCTCAACATCATCTCACGCCGTCACTTCCTCGGCCGCACGGCCGGCCTCGCCGCCGGAGCCCTCACTGGTCCAAACCTCCTTCTCAAGGGCCAGGACGCCGCCGGCAAAAAGCTGCGTATCGCCGTCATCGGCGCCAACGGCAAGGGTCAGTCCGACACCCAGGGCGTCACGCTTGACCACACCATCGTCGCCCTTGTCGATGTCGACAAAAAGCGCCTCGAAGAGGCTGCCAAGAAGCGCGAAAAACATCATCTCGACTCCGGCCAGGCCGCCCCGAACGCGCCGAAGCTCTACCAGGACTTCCGCAAGATGTTCGACGAGATGGCCAATGAGATCGACGCCGTGATCGTCTCCACCCCGGACCACACCCACTACGTGGCCGCGATGCACGCCATCAAGCACAAGAAGCACGTCTGCGTTCAGAAGCCCCTGTGCAATTACATCAGTGAAGTCCGCGACCTGCACCGCGCCGCCAAGGAGGCCGGCGTCGTCACCCAGATGGGCAACCAGGGCCGCACCATGGAAGGCCAGCGCCTTGCCAAGGAGTGGATCGAGCAGGGCGCCATCGGCACCCTCAAGGAAATCCGCCTCTGGACCAACCGCCCCATCTGGCCCCAGGGACCGCTGAACAAGATCGCCGCCGAGTGCCCGCCCGAACTCGACTGGGATCTCTGGCTCTCCAGCGAGGCCAGCGAACCCTACTTCCAGTTTGAAATCCCTGCCGGCGCCAACGGCAAGCGTGGCAACAGCGTGCATCCCTTCTCCTGGCGCGGCTGGTGGCAGTTCGGCTCCGGCGCCCTGGGCGACATGGGCTGCCACATCATGGACTCCTCCTTCTCCATCCTCGGCCAGCTCATCCCTGAGAAGATCGACGCCGTCTCAAGCCCGATCTCCGACACCTGCGCGCCGGTCTGGAGCGACCTCGTCTACCACATGCCCGCCGGCAAGCATCCCGCCCTCACCGTCTCCTGGAACGACGGCTCCAAGGACGGCAAGCCCAACAAGCCGGAAATCTCCCCGCACATGACCAGCGACCTCGCCAAGAAGGCATTCGAAAAGGCCAGCAGCGGCATGATGTTCATCGGCACCGAAGGCACCGTCTTCGAAGGTGAGGCCTACTGCTCCAGCCCCGTCATCTACAACGAGGAGCGCTACACCCAGGTCCGCCTCGACATGAGGTCCGGCAAGATCAAGAAGACCGAAACCCGCTCCGTGATGCCCAACAACCCCCAGGGCGAGTGGGCTCACCACATCGTCCATGGCGGCTCTCCCAGCTCGAACTTCGACTACAGCTGCCCGCTGACCGAGTTCGTGCTCCTTGGCAACCTCGCCGTGCGCGCCCAGCAGAGCGTGCAGTGGGACAAGCAGGGCATGAAGGTCTCCAACGTCGAGGCCGCCAACAAATACGTCTCCCGCCCCGCCTACCGCGACGGCTGGAAGGCCTGATCCCGGTTCAAACATTTGGAAGCCCAGGCTGCAAAACCAGCCTGGGCTTTTCATTCCTGGATTCAGCTCCACGCCTCCCAAGGCTTGCAGGATTCCAGCCAGGAGGCACCTGTGCCCCGCCAGCAACGCACGACATGACCGCCGCCCCGACGATCTACGTTTACGAATACCTCCTGCGCAGCGGTGTGGCGCTCAACTCGGCCTCCCACCGCCGCGTCTTTCCAGGCGCCCTCATCCGCGTCGGATCCGGTTTCGGCTGCATCCATCCCTGGCCGGAGTTCGGCGACGCCCCGGTTGAGGAGCATCTCCGGCTTCTCCAGGAAGGCCAGACCACGCCTGTGAGCGCCATGGCCCTGCGCTGTGCGGAGCTTGATGGCGCGGCGAGGGAGGCCGGTGTCAGCCTTTTCGAAGGCCTGAAGATCCCGCGCAGCCACTATTCCTGGAGCTTCGCCAGCCCGGCCGAACCCCAGATGCAATGTTTGTTGAGCCAGGGCTGGCCCGCCCTGAAGGCGAAGGGCTTTGCCAACTACGGTGAAACACGCCGCTTCCTGGAGCAGTGCGCCCGCCTCGGTGAATCCTCAGGCCTGAAGCTGCGCGTGGACTTCAACGGCTGCCTCGACGCACGCGGCTTCTCCCAGTTCATCGAGTTCATGCCGCTGCGCACCTATCAGCGGCTGGACCTCATCGAGGACCCCTTCCCCTATGATGCCGCCGCCTGGAAGCAGGCCCAGGACCGCTGGGGCGTCCGTCTCGCCCTCGACAAAGGCTGGCAGAACGGCACCGAGGGATTCTCAACCGTCGTCGTCAAACCCGCTCGACGCGACTGGCGCACCGTCGCCGCCCGGCACCCTGACCATCCCCTGATGCTCACCTCCGCCATGGACCACGCCCTCGGCCAGATGTTTGCCGCCTACGAAGCCGCCGTGGCCAGCCGGGATCTGGGCGAGCGCATCGGCCTCTGCGGACTCTGCACACAGCACCTGTTTGAGCCCGATGGATTTTTCGAACGGATTCAGTCGCCGGGCGGCCTGATTCAACCGGACCTTGTCGGCGGCGGCCTGGGGTTTGGCGACCTACTCGAACGTCTTCCCTGGCGCAGGCTGACCTAACCAAAACTTCGGCCACCACCATGCGCCGCCTCCTTTTCATCCTCACTCCGGCAGTCCTGCTACTCAGTCTCGGCGGGTTCGGCTGGTGGACCTTCGGCCGCACCCCGGAGGAGCAGCTCCGAGACCGCCAGCAGGCATTCCTTTTCGCCGTGGAATCCCGCGACTGGGGCAAGGTCCTCTCCATGCTGACCGATGACTACATGGACGACTATGGCAACGACCGGGAGAGCGCGGTGGAGGGCGCCCGCCAGGTGCTGGGCTCCTTTTTCAGCCTCACCGTCAAGCCCAGCATCGTCCAGCTCCAGGTGCTTCCTGACCTCGCCATGGTGAAGATGCAGATTCGTGTCGAAGGCCGAGGCGCCGGCTTCAGCGAAGCCGTGATCTCACAGGTCAACTCAATCGAGGAACCCTGGTTCTTCCACTGGCACAAGAAAGGCCGCTGGCCCTGGGACTGGCGCATTGTCCAGATTCACAACGACGGGCTGCACATCCCCCGTTGAGGCGGTCAGACTGCTCAGCGGATAGCCACCTTGCGCTGGAAGATGCCAGGAGTCGGCAGACCCGCCGCCTTCTTGGGTTTCGGAGCCGGTTTCGGATCCAGGTTCTGCCCCAGGTCTTCTTCGGAAACCTTCGAGTCCACGCCTGCTGCAGGCACGTCCATCTTTGTCACCCAGAGCAGAGCGTTGAGAATGGTCCTGCGGAAGTCGTCGTTGCCCCAGTTCTTGTGGAAGTGCCCGCCGGTGAAGCCAAAGCCACGGCCGCCGTCCGGACGCTCGACGCTCCACATCGTGGCCTCCGGCGCGCCCTTCTCAGCCTGGATGTGCGCATAGGGGCCCTTGGGATAAACATAAGGGCCGTCACGCACCGCATCCGAAGGCGTGGCCACCAGGATCGGAACAAACTTCGTCCCGGCATCCTCTGCCGGCACAATGCCGTCCTTGAATGCCGGACGGAAACGCATGTTGATGTACCATTCGTCCTCAATCCGGAAGGGCTTCACTCCCCGGGTGATCGGATGCTCGGGCAGGCTGGCGAAGTTCGGCTCCCAGATAGGGTTGCAGGAAAAGGCGTTTTCATAGTGACCGCCCAGCCAGGACTTGAACTCCGTGCCGCCCAGGTCGGCCACGACCTCCACGCCATAATGCATGCAGCCAAACCCGACCCCCTTGTCGATCAGCTTCTTCAGGGTCTCCAGATGATTGCCCTGCACGGCAGGGTGGCCCTTTCCACCATCGGCGTAGATCACCACTGCATCGGCATCAGCAAAGGTGGCCTCATCCTTCACCCAGCCCATCTCATGACGGTCCACCATCAGTCCGGGAACGGAGGCCAGGCACTTCTCCAGCAGCAGCGTGCCGGCCCGAAACTCATGCATGCCCGGCGGATGGGAGGGCTTCCCGGCGATCAGCACCAGCTTGTGCCGTCCGTCCGGCGTCAGGGCAAGGGCTGCGGAAGTGGCGAACAAAAAGGTGAGAAGGGTCAGCGGGCGCATGGCCTGCCAACATGACGGAAAAGCACCGCGCCTGACAAGGACAACTTCATCATCATGTGCTTTGGAACATTGCCGTTCATGGTTCGGCGGCCTGGAAGAACATGCCCTCCGGCAGCGTTGCCAGGCGATCCATGAAGCCGATCCAACTATGCGTCCTCCTCGCCTGCCTGTGCGCACCCGCCGCCCCCTCGGCCGCCCCCGCCGGCATCATCCTCATGATGGGCGACGACCATGGCTGGGAGGAGACCGGCTACAACGGCCACCCTCATGTGAAGACACCGGTGCTTGACGACATGGCCGCCACCGGCCTGAAGCTTGAGCGCTTTTACGCCGCCCACCCCAGCTGCTCCCCCACACGCGCCAGCTTTCTCACCGGCCGCCATCCCAACCGCATGGGCACCTTTGCCCCAGGCTGGTCCTTCCGCCCGGAGGAGGTCACAAGCGCCCGTCTTCTCGCCAGGGCCGGCTATCACTGCACCCACCTCGGCAAGTGGCATGTCGGCGCGGTGAAGAAGGAATCGCCCGTCAGCCCCCTCGCCATGGGCTTCCATGAATGCCTTTCCCATGACAACTTCTTCGAGCTGAACCCCTCGCTATCCCGCAATGGCGGCGCACCGGAGCAGTTCCAGGGAGAAAGCTCCGAAGTCCTCGTCCGCGAGTCCATCGCCTCGATCTCCAGGGCGCAGAAGGCGGGCAGGCCCTTTTTTCAAATCATTTGGTTCGGCTCCCCCCACGAACCTTACAGCAGCCTGCCCGGGGACCTGGCGCTCTATGACGACCTGCCTTCGAGATACACGAAAAAGGTGAAGCTCACCTCGAATGAAACCGGCGGCCCTGTCACAAGGCCCCAGGGCGAGGTGCTGAGGGAGCGCTATGCCGAGATCACGGCCATGGACCGCGCCATCGGCATGCTGCGCAGGCACCTTTCTGAATCCGGCCTTCGCGACAACACGCTGCTTTTCTACTGCGGCGACAACGGCACCTCTCCCGACGCATCACTGGGCGCCCCCCATCGCGGCACCAAGGCCACCGTCTATGAGGGCGGCATCCTGGTGCCCGGCCTCATCGAATGGCCTGCCCGCATCCCCAGCCCACGAAGCACACGTTTTCGCGCCTCCACCAGCGACCTTCTGCCCACCCTCGCCGCCATCGCCGGCCAGCCGCTTCCAAAGCGCCCGCTGGATGGCATGGACCTCACTCCGGTGATCGACGGCACCCTGGCCGAACGCCCGGCTGCCTTGCATTTCTGGGATTTCAACACCGCCTCGCTCATCAAGGCAAGACCGGAGCCTTACATCGCCCCGGCCCTTCAGCAGGGCACCACACCCCTGGTGAAAAAAATGGGCGGCAAGGCCACGCGTGACTTCACCAACTACCACCAGCCAGCCGGCACGGAAGCCGATCACCTCGGCCCGCGTTCGATCATCGATGGCAGTCACAAGCTCGTCGTTCACGAGCAAAAAACCGGCAGGCCCCTTGTCGAGCTTTTCGACCTGGACAAAGACCCTGGCGAAAGCACCAACCTCGCCTCCGAGATGCCCGAACTTGTGCAGAAACTTCAGCAGCATCTGCGCGAATGGCAGGACAGCGTGCTGAAAAGCCTCTCCGGCGCGGATTACTCGCGCTGAACAACGCTCGATTCAGTCCGCGTGATGGCATTCCACCTGCTGCCATTTGCAGGTAACATCGAGCGAGAAGGACGCCGCTGCCGTGCCCGGATGAACTTCCGGTGAGCGCCGCCCCTCTCCCAGCCACTCGATGGGCGTCTCATCATGTCCATCGACCTCCCGTTCCTCCATCGTTTCCGCAGGACAGCCCTGGTCCTCTTTCCCGTCGCCACCTTTCACAGCCCGCCTCATGCCCCGGACATGACGGCAGGCGGAGCAGAACCGCCCAAATTACGCGCAAGCTGCCCGGGGCCGGTGCGTTTGCAGGGTTTCCATGAAGCTGCACCGCGCCCTGGCATTCCTTTTTCTCTCGCTCGCTCCGGCCCTCCCTTCCTATGCGGCGGAGGCTGGAAATGACCGGCCTAACATTCTGTTCATCCTCGCCGACGACCTCGGCTATTCCGACCTGGGCTGCTACGGCGGTGAAATCGCCACGCCCAACCTGGACTCGCTCGCCGGCAACGGCCTGCGTTTCACCCAGTTTTACAACACCGCACGCTGCTGGCCGACCCGCGGCGCTCTTCTGACCGGCTACTACGCCCAGCAGATCCACCGCGATGAACTGCCGGGCGTCGGTGGCGGCGGCCAGGGTGTCCGGCAGAAGTGGGCGCGCCTGCTCCCCGACTTCCTCAAGCCCGCCGGCTACCGCTGCTATCACAGCGGCAAGTGGCACATCGACGGCAGGGTTCTCGACGGCGGATTCGACCACTCGCTCGACATGAAGAACCAGGGCAACTTCTTCACCGCCGCCGGAAACTCGATTGAC
>JBIJBP010000024.1:0-45562 GCA_044345155.1 Prosthecobacter sp.
GCCTGGCCGGAAAGCAGCATCAGCAGGCCTGCCGTCACCGCGATGGTCTGCCCCAGGGCGGCCGCCCAGCGCGTGGCACGCTCATAGTCCACCACCAGGCCCAGCAGGGCGCGCAGCACCCGTCCGCCGTCCATGGGAAAGGCCGGCACCAGGTTGAAGGCGACCATCATCAGGTTCCAGATCATGAGCTTCTCCCAGAAGTGTCCGCCGGCTTCAAAGAGCTCCGGGTTCCAGGCGATGCCAAGGCCGAGGAACAGCGAGAGGCCTGCGGCGATGACCACGTTCACCAGCGGGCCGCAGAGGGCCACCACCAGTTCCTGGGCGGGCTTTTCGGGCATTTTTTCCAGCCTGGCCACACCGCCGATCGGCAGCAGCGTGATGTCAGGCGTGCGGATGCCGAAGCCCCGTGCGGCGGTGACATGCCCGAATTCATGCAGCAGCACGCACACAAAGGCGGCGGTCACAAACAGCACGGCGTCCAGCGCTCCGGCCATGCCCTGTCCGCCGCTCATTCCCTGCAGCGCCACGAACGCCAGCAGGATGAAAAAGGTGACATGAACACGCACCTCGGTGCCCGCCACCGTGCCAAGTTTGAACGACCACTTCATGATCCTGCGATCCTGTCATGCCGTCCGGCAAAAGCAAACGCCGGAATGTCCCGGCGCATCGATGGAAAAAGGCGGCCCCCGTCCTCCTGTGAAGACGGGGGCCGCTGAAAAGGCCGGGCGTGACCTAACCCAAAATCACTCCGCTCCTGCCGCCGCCTTGGCGCCTTCCTTGAAGCAGTAGAGGTGCGTGTGGGTGGTGATGTAGAGGCAGCCGTTCGCGGCGACGACGCTGCTCAGCAGCGGCGAGGGGAACTCGATGGTCTTGATCTCCTTCAGCTCCTTGCCTTCGGCCAGGATGAAGAGCTCGCCCTCCTCGTTGCCGATCCAGACCTTGCCGTCGGCGACCAGCGGGCTGGCCCAGATGTGGCCCTTGGTGTCGAACTTCCAGTATTCCTTGCCGGTCTTGGCGTCGAGGCAGAACACGCGGCCGGTGTAGTCGGCGGTGTAAACGAGGCCGTCCTTCACCGCCGGGGTGGAGATGGAGCGCTCGATGCCCTTGAAGGTCCACACGGCCTTGCCGGTGATGTCGCCCGTCATCTTCGGATCGATGCAGCTGAGGCAGCCGACGCCCTCGCCGTGCTCGGGGTCCTGCCCGATGTTGACGTACACCAGGCCGTCATGCTCGACGACCGTGCCGATGATCTCGCTGGGGCCGTCGTACTCGACATATTTGATGGGCTCGCCGGCGCTGTTCTTCCGGTATTCGGGCGGGTTCGCATCATAGCGCCAGAACTCCTTGAGGATGTCGAAGTCGTCCTTCTTCTCGGTTTCGGAGGACATGGAATAGACCCAGCCGTCGCCCGCGCCGAAGATGACCTGCTTCTTGCCCTCGATGAGGGCAAGCGTGGGGCTGGACCAGGAGCAGTGCAGCACGCGCTCGGAGGCGACGTGGTCCATCTCGCCCATCAGGGTGCCGTCCTCGGCGTTCAGCATGATGAAGCTGGGCGCCTGGGGGGCGGGGATGTTGGTGTGCGTCCAGTCGACGCCGTTGCAGGTGGGCACGAAGACCTTGCCATCGACCACCAGGGGGTAGCCGGCGGTGGCGTTGTGCTGGAAAACGCCCAGCTCCTTGTACATGTCATAGACCCAGAGGATGTCGGCGTCGGTCTTGCCCGGTTCAACCGGCTGGGGCTTGCCGTCCTTGTCGAGGGCGGCCATGAACTGGGCCTCCTCCTGCATGCCCTGGTTGCCGTTGGACATGCCGTTGACGTCCATGCAGATGATCTGGCAGCGGTTGCCTGGAACGTAGGCCTTGTCACCGACGATGGTCGGGCTGGCGCAGACGCCGAGATACTCCCAGTCGTTCACCTTGCCGGAGCCCATCTTGGGGGAGACGAGCTGCCATTTGAACTCGCCGGTGTATTCGTCAAAGACCATGACGATGCCGCGGTCGCCGATGTGCTTGCTGTTGCGCGGGGATTCGTTGTTGGTGCCGACGTAGACCTGGCCGCTGGCGATGATGGGCGTGCCGTAGGTCTGCGAGCCGAGCTTGGCCACCCAGAGGCAGTTCTTGGTGGTGCTCATGTCGATGTCCTCGGCTCCGGGGCCCTTGTTGGCCTCCTCGGCGTTCGGGCGCAGGCGGCCTGCGATCTTCGGCGCCGCCTTGGGGCCGTACTTTTTGCCGGGGTCGATGTCGAGCGGCAGCCCCTTTTCCGGGGACACCATGTTACGGTTCGGACCGCCCCCCCATTCGGCGAGGTCGGCGGCGTGGAGGGCGGTGGCGCTGAGAAGCGCGAGCAGGGCGGTGGCTTGGGGCTTCATTTGGAGAAGGGGCGTTTGAAGGGGTTACTTGTTCTCAGTGATGCTCAGGTTGTCGAGATAGACACGCTTTTGGTTCATCGGGGTGAACCCGAAGATGCCCGGGCTGCCCTGGGTGTGGGCCTTGGCGACCTTCGCCTCGACGGTCCAGGCCTCCGGCTCGGGCTGGCCCTTCGGCCAGATCTTGCCGCGCACCACGCCAGATCCATCGGCGTTCACATCAACACGTGTCTTCAGGGTGTACCAGGTGTTGGCGCTGACTTTGAAGGCGCCGGTCTGGGCCAGTCGCTCCAGGTTGGAGCTGATCTCCAGCTTGTTGGCGTTGCCGCGCAGGCAGATGAGGTAGCGCTGGTTGATGAGGCCGATGTCGGCCTTCGAGCGGGCGCTGCCGTCGGTCATGACGTCGGCCTGCATGGTGTAGTTGCTGAGGTTGGACGGTGCGACGAACACCGTGCCGCGCTGGAACAGGAGGCGGTCAAAGCTCTTGCCGAAGACCTTGCTGCCGTCCTTCTCCATGACCTGGAACTTGAAGCGGGCGCCGATCCAGGGGAGCGGCGGATAGGCGAACTTGTAGGCCGGGTTCTGCGCATCGGCGGGGAACTCCTCGGTGAGCTGGTAGGCCTCGAAGTCCTCCGTGATTGGCAGGCCTTTGAGGGCGCGGCCGCGGATCGTGCCGAAGGTGCCGTCCGGGGCGGTGGCCTTGAAGGCGCCGGCGCTGACCTTGGCGTCAGGGGCCACGACGAGTTCGCCGGCCTCGTTGAAGCTGGCGTCCATGGTCGCCTTCACCTTTGCGGTGGGCGGGATGAAGGACTCCCATTTCACGCCCTCCACCTTGTCGCTGACGACCAGGCCGTTGGCGTCGACGCTGCGGATGCGGAAGGACTGCCTGCCGCCGCGCATGATGACGACCTCGGCGGGGATGATCTGCAGGGCGGCCGCCTTGCCGGCGGCGGGAATCACCGGCACCGGGGCCGGATCCACCTTGATGCCGTCGTTCGGGATCGGGAAGGCGTAGAACTTCTCGGTGGTGGTGACATACAGCACGCCGTCACACACGACGGGAGCGCCGAGACACTGGGCGGCGACACCGCCGTCGAGCTTGATCTCCTGGACGATCTCCGCGTCGGTGGCGCCGGGCTTCACGACGACCAGCTTGCCCTCCATCATCGGGCAGTAGAGCAGGCCGTCCACATAGAGAGGGGAGGAGTGCAGGTTGGCGTTGCTGAGCTTCTTCTTCCACAGATCCTTGCCGTTGTTGGCGTCGATGGCATAGAGCTCGCCGCCGTCGGTGAGCTGATAGATCACGTCGCCCACCAGAACAGGGGAGCTGCTGGTGGCACCGATGGGATTGCGCCAGGCTTCGACGCTGGGTTCAAGGGTGGTGGCTTCCAGGCCCGGGGGGGGCGGAGGCACGAGCTTTTCGGGGAGCTTCACCGCCGTCATGCGGCCCTTCTCGGAGGTGTCGATGTTTTCATCGCCGTGGATGGTGATGATCTTGTCCTTGTGGATGACCACGCTGGGGTTCATGCCGTTTTTGCAGAGCGGCATCTTCCAGTAGGGCTTGCCGCTGCGGGCGTTGACGCAGACAAGATTGCCGCAGCCGGTGGTGAAATACATCACGCGCTTGTTGTCGCGGGTCTCCACCACCGGTGTGGAGAAGGACGAGTCCACGGGCGGGCTGACGCCGGGCAGGCTCCACCACACCAGTTCGCCGGTCTTCTTGTCAAAGCCGTACACGCGGTCGGCGGCAGGACCGTCGGCGCCCCAGTTGGAGAAGATGAAGTGGATGATCACCAGGTCGCCCTCGATCACCGGGCTGCCGACACGGCTGTTCGGGAAGGTCATGCGGCCCAGGTTCTCCATCAGCGGCAGCTCAAAAACCTTGGTGCCGTCCAGTTCATAACAGACAAACACGCCGGCATTGCTGACCAGATAGATGCGCTTCGTCTCCGGATCGACCGTCGGCGCGCCGATGGAGTAGCGGTTGTAGATGGAGTCGCTCAGGTAGTCGGAAATCTCGACTTCCCAGAGCTTCTTGCCGGTCTTGGCGTCCAGCACCGTCAGCAGCTCGATGAGGTCGGTGGTTTCGCCCTTGTAGCCCCAGAGAACGACCTTGCCATCCACCACCACGGGAGCGCCACGGCCGCGCGCGGCATAGGTCCAGGCGGGGGTGTCGGAAAGTTTTCCGGCGTTCGTGTAGTGCTCCAGGCTGACGCCGTTCTGAAGCGGGCCGCGCCAGTTGGTCCAGTCATTGGCTGAAGCCAGCGCTGCGGAGGAGAGGAGGGCAGCCGCCGCCAGGGTGGCGCTGCGCTTGAAAAGGAGGGGTTCCATGGGGGATGTGTTGGGTGGACGGATCCCCGCACCGTCCATGCAGCCGGAGCCAGTTCAACGCCTTTGTCGGCATGACAGAAATCACGAAAACTTGGGCGCGGCGGGGGAGAGTGGAAACGCAGGCCCCGGGAGGCATCTTTCGCAGGAGGGCAAGCCCCGGTGAAGGCGGATGCGACCACCGCCTGCGCCCCGGCGTGCGGTTCCCAACTTAAAGTGTGTTCACCGCCGCGCCGCCGTCCACGACCAGGGCCTCGCCGGTGATGTAGCTGCCCGCCTCGCTGGCCAGCATCAGGGCCGGGCCGGCCAGCTCCCGGGGCGCGGCCCAGCGCTTCACGGCCGTGCGGTCGGCGAAGTACTGTTTCTCGGCGTCGCTCAGCAGCTTGCCGGGCATGTCGGTCAGGAACGGCCCGGGGCAGAGGCAGTTCACCGTGATGCCGAAGGGGCCGAGGTCTAGGGCGCTGGCGCGGGCCAGGCCTATCAACGCCGCCTTGCAGGCGCAGTAGACATTCCGTTTGAGGCGGCCGCCGACCCCCAGCACGCTGGAGATGTGGATGATGCGCCCCCATTTCCGCGCCTTCATGCCTGGCACGACGGCCCGGGTCAGGCCCATGACGCTGGTGAGGTCCACCTCGACGTTCCGGTCCCAGACCTCGTCGGTGATCTCATCAATCGCCTGCGGGTTGTTGATGCCGGCGTTGTTCACCAGGATGTCGACCTTCCCAAGGCGCTTCTCCGCCTCGGCGGCCAGCGCCTTCACCTGGGCGCGGTCGGCCATGTCGGCCACCATCCACTCGACCCGCACGCCCAGGCCATCGCGGATTTCCGCCGCCGCGGCCTGAAGCTCCTCGGCGCTGCGGCTGGAGATGAACACATCGGCGCCAGCCTCGGCGAAGCCGCGGGCCATCGCCTTGCCAAGGCCGCGGCTTCCGCCGGTGATAAGGGCGCACCTGCCGGAAAGGTCGAAAAGAGGTGAGGACATGGCCGCATCCAGAGCAAAGTCCGGACGGCCTGACCAGAACTATTTCAATACGACACGCTCGTGCGCCACCGCCGAACCGCCTCGGCGTTGGAGCCGAAGGCGAAGTCCTCCAGCGGCACCTCGTCCACCGGCAGCGCCATCCATTCCGACACCTCGGCGGCGTCCGGCACGGCGTCGTCAAACGACTCCACCCGGGCCGAATAGAACAGGTCGATCGTCGGCCAGACGAAGCCTTGGAACAGGTATTGGTTGGGCAGCGAGGTGAAGTAGCGGAACTCCTCCGCCGCCACGACCAGCCCGGTCTCCTCCCGCAGCTCGCGCGCACAGGCCTGCTCCGCCGTCTCGCCGCCCTCGATCACGCCGCCGGGCATGCCCAGCCTGCCCAGGCCCGGCTC
Source organism: Prosthecobacter sp. (assembly GCA_044345155.1). Classification (GTDB taxonomy): domain Bacteria; phylum Verrucomicrobiota; class Verrucomicrobiia; order Verrucomicrobiales; family Verrucomicrobiaceae; genus Prosthecobacter. The sequence goes on from JBIJBP010000024.1 coordinate 6,072, forward strand.
ATGGGCGCGCCGGATCACAAGCAGGCGACCTGTGGAATCATGCAGGATCACGCAGGCGGCGGGGATCGGCGTGACAAAGTGGCGGTAACCACAAGTGCGGCAGACAAGCTCACGGCCGCTGCGGGGTTCGGGACCGCCGGCGCCGCAGGCGGAACAATGCTGGAAGGGATGCTCCATGCACCATCCTGAAACACCTGTGACAACCGCGCCACAAATGTCTTTGCAAGGCCCCGGCCTTCATGTATCACGGGCCAAATCCACACCATACATGGGCGAAATCACCGGCTTAAGGAAATTCAGACGCGTTCTTCTCAAACTCAGCGGTGAGGCCCTCCGGGAACCCGGCAGCACCGACAACATCAGCCCTCCCATCGTCGAGGACATGGCCGCCCAGATCAAGGCGGCCCACCAGACCGGCATTGAGATTGCCCTGGTCGTCGGCGGCGGCAACTTCTGGCGCGGCGTGTCCGCGAGCAACAAGGGCATGGAACGCGCCACGGCCGACTACATGGGCATGCTTGCCACGGTGATGAACTCCCTCGCGCTCCAGTCCATGCTCGAGGCCATCGACGTGCCAACCCGCGTGCAGAGCGCGATTGAGATGAAGAACGTCGCCGAACCCTTCATCCGCCGAGTCGCCATGCGCCATCTTGAGCTCGGCAGGGTGGTGATCTTCGCCGCCGGCACCGGCAACCCCTTCTTCTCCACCGACACCACGGCCGCCCTGCGTGCGAGCGAGATCGGCGCCGACGTGGTCTTCAAGGCCACCAAAGTGGACGGCATCTACGACAGCGATCCGAATAAGAATCCGGACGCGAGGCGTTTTGAAAGCGTCAGCTTCCAGGACTGTCTCACCAAGCAGCTCAAGGTCATGGACGCCACGGCCTTCTCCCTCTGCCAGGAGAACAACATGCCCATCGTCGTCTTCAGCATGAACGAGCCGGACAACATACGCCGCGCCCTTGTCGGCGAACCCCTGGGCACCGTGGTCAATGCCACCGGCACGCTCTGATCCCGGTTTTTCCGCAGCTGGAGCCTGAGAAAAGCGGTCCGTCATCCACGTCTCCTACTCATGCTCCGTCCCCTTTATCTCCTGCTGCTGCTGCCCGGCCTGCTGGTTCTGACTTCGATCCAGGCGCAGGAGTCTCCTGCAAAGCCCAAGGCAGCGGAGCCGGTCCCGGGCGAATACCAGGGCCGCGTCATCGCCCAGACCATGCACTGGCAGGGGGCGGCCTGGCTCATCCGCAACAAGCGCGAACGTGAGGAGGCGACATCCCGGATGCGTGAAGAGCTGCGCCTGAAAACGGGCATGAGCGTCTGTGACATGGGCAGCGGCAACGGCTACCATACGCTGCCCATGGCCGAGGCCGTCGGCGGCACCGGCAAAGTTTATGCCGTGGACGTGCAGCCTGAGATGATCGTGATGCTCAATGAGCGCATCGCCGAAAAGGCCATCACCAACATCGAGCCCATCATCGGCGAGGTCGACGATCCGAAGCTGCCGCCGAATTCCTGCGACATCATCCTGCTGGTGGACGTGTATCATGAGTTTTCGCACCCCGAGGCCATGCTCACCGGCATGAAGAAGGCGCTGAAGCCCGGCGGCCAGGTCGTGCTGGTGGAGTTCCGGGCCGAGGACGACAGCGTGCCGATCAAGCCCGAGCACAAGATGAGCAAGGCGCAGATCACCAAGGAGATGAACGCGAACGGCCTGAAGCTGGTCCGTGAATTCGACGGCCTGCCGTGGCAGCACATGATGTTCTTCAGCCTCGACGTGGCGGCGCCCGGCGGGAACTAAGCACGGCCTTGGATGCTGTGATGGACGGCCGCAGCCGCATAAGATCGTTACCGTCGGCTCACGCCTTCACGCCTTCCTGGCGAAGGAAGTTCTCCACCCAGGTGATGTCGTACTGGCCGTTCTGGAAGTCGCTGGTGGTGAGGACCTTGCTCTGCAGCGGGATGGTGGTCTTGATGCCTTCGACGGTGAACTCGCCCAGGGCGCGGCGCATGCGGCGGATGGCGATGTCGCGGGTGGCGCCGGTGACGATGAGCTTGGCGATCATCGAATCGTAGTAGGGCGGCACCTCGTAGCCGGAATAGACGTGGGTGTCGACGCGGACGCCGCGGCCGCCGGAGGTGTACCACAGGTTGATCTTGCCGGGGCTGGGGGCGAAGTTGCGGGCCGGGTCTTCGGCGTTAATGCGGCATTCGATGCTGTGACCGCGGGGCTTGGCCTTGAGCACGTGCTCACTCAGAGGCAGGCCGGCGGCGATGCGGATCTGCTCCTTGATGAGGTCGCATCCGTAGACTTCCTCGGTGATGGGATGCTCCACCTGGATGCGGGTGTTCATCTCCATGAAGTAGAAATCCTTGCGATTGTTGTCGACGAGGTACTCGATGGTGCCGCAGTTCTCGTAGCCGATCTGCTTGCAGAGCTTCACGGTGGCGTCGCCCATCTTCTTGCGCAGTTCGTCGCTGATCTTGGGGCTGGGGCATTCCTCGATGATCTTCTGGTTGCGGCGCTGCATGGAGCAGTCGCGCTCACCGAGATGGACGACGTTGCCGTGGGAGTCGGCCACGACCTGGAACTCGATGTGATGGGGCTTTTCGACGAGCTTCTCCATGTACATCGAGCCGTCTCCGAAGCACTTGAGGGCCTCGAGGGAGGCGGCCTGGAAGCTGGAGATGAGGGTGGCTTCGTTGAGGACGGGGCGCATGCCGCGACCACCGCCGCCTGCGGTGGCCTTGATGATGACGGGATAGCCGATCTTGCGGGCCCACTTCAGGGCCTCCTCCTCGCTGGTGATGATGCCATCCGAGCCGGGGGTGATGGGCACGCCGGCGGCGCGGGCGGTGGCGCGGGCGGTGTTCTTGTCGCCCATCATGGAGATGACCCTGGAGCTGGGGCCGATGAACTTGATTTTGCACTGCTCGCAGATGTCGGCGAACTCCTCCTTTTCGGAGAGGAAGCCGTAGCCGGGGTGGATGGCGTCGACGTTGGCGATTTCGGCCGCGCTGATGATGCGTGCGATCTTCAGGTAGCTTTCCGTGCTGGGGCCGGGGCCGATGCAGATGGCCTCGTCGGCGAGGTGGACGTGCATGGAGTCGACATCGGCCTCTGAATAGACGGCGACGGTTTTGACATCGAGTTCTTTGCAGGCGCGAATGATGCGGACGGCGATCTCACCACGGTTGGCGACGAGGACTTTTCGGAACATGGAGACGGAGGGCGAAGGGACGGGATCGAAGGTTTGAGTCATGCCTAGCTGCAGCCTGCCTGGCGGTTAGGGGGCAGGGTGGCCGCGGCACGGCAGGTCAGGCTTTGAGCTCGAAGAGCGGCTGGCCGTATTGTACGGGCTTGCCGTCCTCGACGAGGATGCGGGCGATGGTGCCGCGCATCTCGGCCTTGATCTCGTTCATGACCTTCATGGCCTCGATGATGCAGACGGTGGTGTTTTCATCGACAGAGTCGCCGATGTTGGCGAAGGATTTTTCGCCGGGGGCGGAGGAGCGGTAGAAGGTGCCGACCATCGGGCTGTTGATGGTTGGGCCGGCCGGACCGGCGGGGGCTGATGCAGGAGCCGGGGCGGAGGCTGCTGCTGGCGCGGCGGAGGGGGCGGCTGCGGCGGGAGCGGCTGCGGGAGCTGCGATGGCCATGGGAGCGGCGGCCGGGGCGGGCAGGTGCTTGAGAAGTTCCTTGGCGGCCTCGAAGTCGGAGCCGCGGCGGAGCTCCAGCTTGGAGCCCTGCTTTTCGAAATGGAAGAGGGTTAGGTCATTTTCAGCCATGAGGCTGACGATTTCGCGGATGTGAGCGAGGTCAAAATTCGACGAAGAAGAGGCTGCGGCGCTCGGTTTGGGGGCTGGCTTGGAGGCGGCGGCTTTCTTGGCAGGCGATTTGCGTTTGTCCATGTAGGGAGGGTGGATTTGCGGGGGGAACCGATGATGAGCCTAGCGCCTCCACGGGGGGTGGCAAGGTCAAAAACCATCACGGGGCCTGTGCGTTTGAGCAGGGGCCGGGCCAGGATGGATGGCCTACTCAAATCTGTAACCAGCGCCGTGCACGGTGCGGATGACCCGGGGGTTGGCGGGGTCCTTTTCAATCCTCTTCCTGAGCTGGGAGATGTGCTGGTCGAGCGCCCTGCTTTCCGGGAAGTAGTCCATGCCCCAGACTTCGTCGGCGAGCTGGTTGCGGTCGACCACCTTGCCGCGCTTGTCATAAAGCAGGCGGAGCACCTTGAGGTCACGGGGGCTTAGCTGGATGTCAGCGGTGCCGCGGTAGGCGCGCAGCTCGGAGGGGACGATGCGCAGGTCGTCCATGATGAACTGGTCTTCCCCGGGCTTCTGGGCGCTCCGCGCGGCGGTGCGGCGGGTGATGGCGCGGATGCGGGCGATGATCTCCTTCACGCCAAAGGGCTTGGTCATGTAGTCGTCGGCGCCAAGCTCCAGGCCCAGCACGGCGTCGATCTCCTCGGCCTTGGCGGTGAGGAAGAGGATGGGGACCTGCTCGTTGATGCGGCGGATCTGCTTGCAGGCCTCGTAACCGTTCTGGCCGGGCATCATCACGTCCAGGCAGACAAAGTCGGGAGTGGTGGCGCGGAAGAAGTCCACGGCCTGCAGGCCGTCGCTTGCGGTGACGACTTCGTAGCCCTCCATGCTGAGCACTTCGCGCAGGGCTTCGCGGGTGTGTTCGTCGTCTTCGGCGATGAGGATTTTCATGGCGGCTGGGCGTGGGGAGAAGGGTTCAGGACTTGGGTTGCAGGGGGAGGGTGAGGATGAAGCGGGCGCCGTTCTTGTAGTTAGGGCAGACTTCGAGGCTGCCGCCATGGAGGTCGGCCAGCTCGCGCGAGATGGTCAGGCCGATGCCGGTGCCGCTGACGCCTTCGTTGAGGTCGGAGCGCAGCCTTTCAAAGGGTTCGAAGACGGCGCGCCGTTTGCTGGTCGGGATGCCAGGGCCGTGGTCTTCGACAATGATGCGGGCGACCCCTTTTTCCGGCTGCTGATCAGTCTGAATGGAGATCCACTTGCCGTAGCTGGCATACTTGTCGACGTTGGAGATCAGGTTGCCAAGGATCTGCTCGATGGCATCCGGATCGGCGGTCATCTCGTTCGGGCCGAGGAGGCGGGTGTGGAGTTCGAAGCCCTTGCGTTCCAGGAGGAGGCGCCAGTGGTCCACGGCGCGGCCGACGACATGATCGAGGGAGATGGGGCGTGGCTGGATGGTGAGCTTGTCGCGCTGCTGACGTGCGTAGTTCAGGACATTCTGGATCAGGCGGTCGAGGCGTGCCACCTCGGCCTCCACGACACCGAGGTGGCGCTTGCCGATCACGTCCCCGGATTCCTCGACCCGGTGGGCGGCCATTTCCGTGTAGAGCCGGATGTTGGTCAGGGGGGTTTTAAGCTCGTGTGAGATCTGGTTCACAAAGCTGACGCGCTGCTGGGCCACGCGGATTTCGCGGTCGTTTTCACGGAAGAAGGTCCAGGCCAGGGCGCTGACAAGAAGGCAGCCGGAGCCGACGCCGAGCAGGATGGGGAAGAGGTAGGGCTTGGGAAATTCGCTGAAGGCTGGGGTGTAGGCGAGTCTCCACTGGGTCAGCGGGGCGGCGCAGGTTTTCATGGCTACGGGCATGTCGTCCGAGCCCTGTTCCGAACGCCCCCAGCTGTGCAGCGGAATGCCCGTGACGGTCGCAAGGGTGAGACGTCCCGGGTAGTTGTTCATGCCGGGGATGGGGAGGCGGGCAAACAGCGCCTTGCCCAGCTGCTGTCCGTTCATCCGAGCGCAGAGGAGGCCGTCACGTGTTTGCCGCCAGTAGATGAAGTCTCCGTCCGTGACGTGCCAGCCGCTGGCGAATCCAGTCTGCGTGCCGGGTGAGTCCAGGTGATAATGGATGGATTTGACGGCGGTCTGCCAGACGGCCTTGCGGATTGGCGAACCGCTGGGTTCCGGGGGGCTTCCAAGAAGGGCGAAGGGCTGGGGGCTGATGGAGGCAAAGGGAGCGCTGATGCCGCTCGCATTAAGCTGGTCACGAAGGGCGGTAGAACGTGCCGACGCCTGGGCGTCCTGGGTGGGGCTGACGGTCTTTTTGTCCTCCAGGATCGTGGTGCTGCCGTCGGCAGGGCTCATCCAGACTTCGGCCACCCAAGGGTGAGTGGCGACTTCTCTGCCTGCGACATCCAGCGCCAGCCCTGACCTGGATCCAAGTGCGTCAAGATAATCCGTAAGCTGCCGGAGGTCGTGTAAAAGCTGGTTTTCAGCAACGAACAGGCGTTCGGCAAGAATGGCGCCGCGGGCGTTGTCAGTGCTGCGAGCGGCGTCACGGATCAGATAGGTTCCCAGCCAGGCCAGCAGCGCGATGGGCGTGATGACAAGGAGTGTCAGAGTGATGGAAGATCGGCGGGGCTGTAGGGACATTTCGACATCGAGAAGATAAGGTGAAGTTGATAATTTGCATTATGATTTTTATAATTTTTAGATAAACCACTCAGCTAGTCCATTTGCTGCCAGCGGAGTACCTTGGTCCAGGCCGCTCAGATGCAGGGCACAAAAAAGCCCCGCACATGGCGGGGCTTTGAAGTTTTGAATGGCTTCAGGCTCAGGCATTGCTGCTGGCCTTGGCGGCGGCGACGGCGGCCTCGGCCTTGAGGGCGGCCTCGTGGCTTTCGAGAACCTTGCGCTTGAGGCTGACACCGGTCTTTTTCGCGTACCAGAGCACGAGCGGGCTGGCGATGAAGATCGAGGAGTAGGTGCCAAGAAGCACGCCGATGGTGATCGGCAGGGCGAACTCAGTCATGGCCGGGTTACCCATGAACAGCAGGATCACCATGGGGGCGAGGGCGGTGGGGCCGGTGAGGAGTGTGCGGCTCAGGGTCTTGCAGATGGCCTCGTTCATCAGGTCGCGGGTGCTGCCGGAACCGCCACGCTTGATGGTTTCACGGATACGGTCAAAGACGACGATGGTGTCGTTGATGGAGTAACCGGCGATGGTGAGGAGGGCGCCGACGTGGATGAGGCTCATTTCCTGGCCGAAGAGGACGCAAAGTCCTGGAACCATGAGCACGTCATGGAAGAGGGCGATGACTGCGCCGAGGGCGAAGGCGAACTCGTAGCGGAACAGGAGGTAGAGGAAGATGAAGACCAGGGCGACGGCCATGGCGATGAGGGAGGTCTTGGCGGATTCCGAGCCGATGAGTGCACCGACGGTTTCGAGGCTGCTGCCCTTGACGCTGTCCTTGAACTTGCTGTTGATCGCGCCCTCGATGACGGCTCCTGCGGCCTGTTCACCACGGATGGCGATGACTTCGCCGCCGGTTGCCGTGCTTTTGCGCTGGATGTAGAAGCTGCCGATGGGCTTGCCGTCGGCGAGCTTCAGCCCTTTGAGCACGTCTTCGATCTGGGCGTCCGTGAGCTTCTTGCCTTCGGCCAGCTCGGCGTGGAGGAGGGAGCCTCCGCGGAAGTCGATGCCGAAGCTTTCCTTGCCCTTGAAGGCCAGGGCGCCAAAGGAGATGGCGGTGACGACGAGGGAGGCGATGATGAAGGTCGGGGCCTTGGAAAGGATGTCGAAGACTTTGTCGGGGATGATCTTGGTGGTCTTCAGGCCGGTGAGCAGGCCCTTGTCGATGACCCACATGAAGATGACGCGTGTGACGATGAGGGCGCCGATGAGGGAGGAGACAAGGCCGATCATCAGGGTGACGGCGAAGCCGCGGACGAGGCCGCCGGAGATGGCGAAGAGGATAAGCGCCGCGATGATGGTGGTGATGTTGGAGTCGGCGATGGCGGAGAAGGCCTTGTCGTAGGCGGCTTCAAGGGCGCCGGTCAGGGTCTTGCCGGCCTCCATCTCCTCACGCAGGCGTTCATAGATGAGGACGTTGGCGTCGACCGCCATGCCGATCGTCAGCACGATGCCGGCGATGCCGGGCATGGTGAGCACGAACTGGAAGAGTGACATGCCGCCGAAGAGGATGGCGAGGTTGATGACCAGGCCGACGATGGCGATGAGGCCCGCGAGGCGGTAGATGAAGAGCATGAACACGGTGGTCATCACCAGGCCGGCGACGCAGATCCACTTGCCCTGGTCGATGGAGGACTGGCCGTAGGAGGCGGAGACTGCGTTCTCGGACTCGATGGTCATCGGGTTTTTCAGGGGGTTCTTCAGCAGCGTTGCGAGCTGGACGGAGGACTCGCGGGTGAAGTTGCCGGAGATGACAGCGGTGCCGCCGAAGTGATCGGTCTGAAGGACGGGGGCGGAGATGATCTCACCATCGACTATGATGGCGAGCTGGCGGCCCTTGTTGACGGAGGCGATCTCGTCGAACTTCTTGGAGCCGTCGCCGTTGAGATTGAGGTAAACCTTCCAGCCCTCGGCATCCATGGTGGCGAAAGCATCGCTGACGCCGTCACCTTCCATGTCGGCGCGGTTGCGGACGAGTTCGGCGCCGCGGTCAGGCAGGTCGTTGCCCTGCTCGTCCTTCTGCTTCTTGTAACTCATTTTCTGCCAGCCGGGCTCGGTGAGGCCGCCACCGTCGATTTCAGAGATTTTGGAGCTGCTGTCCTGGTGGACGATGCGGAACTCGAGCTTGGCCACCTGCTGGATCTTGGTGCGGACATCGGCGAAGTCCTCGGACTTGACGCCGGGCATCTGGATAAGGATGCGGTCAGCGCCCTGGGGCTGCATGGCGAGGTCCTTTTCACCGTTGGGATTGAGGCGCTTTTCCAGGATGTTGATGGCCTGCTGCACGTCGGCGGCGGTCACGGACTGGGTCTTGCCGTCCTTGTCGGTGGACTCTTTCAGCCGGACGACGAACTCGCTGCCGCCCTTGAGGTCGATGCCGAGGGGGATGCCGATGTTCTTGACGGTGAGCACCGCAAAGAGCGTCATCAGCATGATGAGGGAGGAGCCCACCCAGCGCTTGGTTTTGTGAACGACGGTGCCGATGTAAAACAGCAGCAGCAGCAGGATGGCGGTTCCGACGAAGAAGGTGACGTAGGCGTTCATGGATGGGTAGGGGAAAGGTGCTTGGGACTGCGGTGGCGAGGGTGGGCTTGCGGCGGTGTTGAAGGCCGCGCCCGGCTTAGGCGGCGGTGGCTTCGACGACGTCGCTCTTCCTGCTGACGCTGCCGATGGAGCTGCGCTCGTATTCAACCTTCACGTTGTCGGCGAGCTTGACCATGACGGTGCGTTCCTTGGTGCTGGTGATGAGGCCGTGTTCGCCGCCGTTCATGACGACGTGGTCCCCCACCTTCACGTTGGCGATGAGCTTCTCATGCTCCTTCTGGCGCTGGCGCTGAGGGCGGATGAGGACGAAGTACATGATGATGAACATCAGGACCATCATGATCATCGGGTTGCCGAGGGGGCTGGATGCGGCCTGGCCGGCGGCCTGGGCGAGGAAAAGCGGGGGGGTGGAAGGCATGGTTAGTCGGAAGAATCGGAACGTGTCTGGTAGCGGGCGATGACCTCCGCCCTGAATTCGGAGAAGCAACCTTGCTCGATGGCCAACCGTGCCCTGGACGTGAGGGAGGCGTAGAAATGCAGATTATGCAGGGAAATCAACCTCAATCCCAGCACCTCCTGGGTATTGATCAAATGCCTCAGATAAGCTCGGGAAAAACCCTGGCAGAGGGGGTGGGTGTCTTCGGCGATTGGTCGGAAGTCGCGGGCGTATCTGGCGTTGCGGAGGTTCATCATGCCTTCATGAGTGAAGGCGGTGCCGTTGCGGGCCAGCCGGGTGGGCAGGACGCAGTCAAACATGTCGATGCCCCGGGCGATGAGCTCGACCAGCTGGGGCGGGGTGCCGAGGCCCATGGCATAGCGCGGCTTGTTTTCCGGAAGCAGCGGGCAGGTCCACTCGGCGATGCGCATCATGTCCTCCTCGGGTTCGCCGACGCTGAGGCCGCCGACGGCGTAGCCGGGGAAGTCCATGGCGACCAGCTCTCTGGCGCAGTGCTGGCGGAGGTCCTGGAAGACGCTGCCTTGTACAATAGGGAAGTGCAGCTGGCGGGTGAAGCCGGGGTCGCGGCCGAAGGCTCCGGCGTCGGGCTGGTGCTCGTTGACCCAGTCCCGGCAGCGCCTGGCCCAGCGCAGGGTGAGCTCCATGCTCTTCCTCGCCTCGTCATGAGTGCAGGGGTAGGGAGTGCATTCGTCGAACAGCATGGCGATGTCGCTGCCGAGCACGGCCTGGATTTCCATGGCGGTCTCGGGGCCGAGGAACATCGGGGTGCCGTCGACGTGGTTCTGAAAGTAGCAGCCCTCCTCCTTGATCTTGCGCAGCTTGGCGAGGGAGAAGACCTGGAAGCCGCCGCTGTCGGTGAGTATGGGGCGGTCCCAGTTCATGAACTGGTGCAGTCCGCCGGCCTCGCGGATGATGTCGGTGCCGGGCCGCACCCAGAGGTGGTAGGTGTTGCCGAGGATGATCTGGGAGCTGAGGGCGCGCAGTTCGTCAGGATGCACGGCCTTGACGGTGCCCTGGGTGCCGACGGGCATGAAGACCGGTGTTTCGATCACTCCATGCGGCGTGCGCAACCTGCCGCGGCGTGCGGCGGAGGAGGGATCGGAGGTGAGGAGGTCAAACATCTGTTTCAGACAGGGCGGCGGCCCAAGGGGCGCGGAGTGTGGAGGCTCTGCCCGGGGGTGTCAAAGCAGGAACGCGGGTGCAAAACCGGAGGTTTGGGTGCAGGAATGGATTCGCGGCTTGCCTTGGCGGGAGGTTTTTTGGATGATCCTGTTTCTTTTCCAGCGACAACACGTCCCCTTCGTTTCCGCATGCTTTCAGACAGTGCCATGACTTCCAACCACGCAGGAGGGAAGGGCAGTGCCGGTGATTCTGGGCGGAAGCGGTTGAGGGTGCTGCTGCTGAACCAGTGCTTTCATCCGGATCATGTCTCGACGTCCCAGCATCTGGCCGACCTGGCGCTGGGGCTGGTGGAGGCGGGGCATGAGGTGGTGGCGGTGGCTTCGAGCCGCGGTTATGACAATCCGGAGCGGCGTTTTCCCTCCAGCGAAAACTGGCGGGGGATTCAGATACATCGCATCTGGACGCCCGGGCTGGGCAAGAAGGCGCGGTGGCGGCGGTTCGTGGATTTTGCGACCTTCTGGATCAACGCCGCCTGGATCCTGCTGAGGCTGCCGCGTTTTGATGTGACGGTCTGCCTGACCTCACCGCCGCTGATTTCCTCCCTGGGCCAGGTGATGGCCCTGATCAAAGGGGGGGCGGTGATGCCCTGGGTGATGGACCTGAACCCTGACGAGGCGGTGGCGGCGGGCTGGCTGAAGGCGGGCGGGCTGCCCGAACGTGTGATGACCGTCCTGCAAAAATGGACCTTCGGTCAGGCGGCGCGGATCGTTGCACTGGACCGCTTCATGGCCGCGCGGCTCCGGGAGAAGGGGGTGACGGAAGATGCGATCCATGTGGACGCGCCCTGGTCCCATGATGATGCGGTGGCCTGGGACGCCTCCGGGCGTGAGGCCTTCCGGGCCCGGCACGGGCTGGGCGGCAGGTTTGTGGTGATGTATTCGGGCAATCACAGCCCCTGTCATCCGCTCGACACGGTGCTTGCCGCAGCGCTGGAGCTTTCGGCGCATCCGCTTCTGCACTTTTTGTTCGTCGGTGGCGGCAGCGAGCATGGCAGGGTGCGTGCCTTTGCGGAGCGGCATGGCCTGAAGAACATCACCTGCCTGCCCTACCAGCCGAAGGAGGAGCTGTCGGCATCACTGTCCTCGGCGGACCTGCACCTGGTGGTGATGGGCGCCCCCTTTGTGGGCATGGTGCATCCCTGCAAGGTCTACAACATCCTCGCGCTGGGCCTGCCGTTTCTGGGGATTGGTCCGGAGGAAAGTCATCTGACAGACCTGGCGGCCCGGCTGGCCGACCGGCGCTACGCAAGGATCGCCCGCCATGGGGATGTGGCAGGCCTTGTCCAGGTGCTTGAGGAGGCGGCGAAGACCGGGGCGCTGCCGCCCTCCGCCGAAAGCCGCGAGCTGGCCAAGGAGTTCTCACAGAGCCGCTTGCGTCCAAGGTTGATCGACGTGATTGCTGCGGCCGGGGGAGCGCGATCCCGGTTTCATTCCGACTCCCCCGCCAGCCCATGACCGACCCTTCCATCATTGAATCCATCCAGGGGGTGAGCGGGCCGTCCATGCCCGGCATGACGGAGGTGGCGGCCTGCTTTGCCCTGGCGGCGCTGGTGAGTCTGGCCGGCACCCTGGCGGTGATCCGCAAGCCGCCGGTGAAGGCGGGCATGGATGCCCCGGACGGGCGGCGGAAGCAGCATGAAAAGCCCGTGCCACGCCTGGGCGGCGCACCGATCTTCATGGCGCTGATGCTGGGTTCCCTGGTGCTGGTGCTGCTCGGCCGGCTGTCCGTGCAGGGCTTGCTGCCCATCCTGCTCTGCTGCTCCCTGATCTTCGCCGTGGGCTTCTTTGATGACCTGAAGCCGCTGGGGGCGAGGGTCAAGCTTGCCGGGCAGGTGCTGGTGGCGCTTCTTCTTTACGGCCTGGGTTTGTCCATCGACGTGCTGAGCAATCCCTTCGGCGAGGGTGGCCTGACGCTGGGCTGGTGGAGCCTGCCTCTGACGGTCTTCTGGCTGGTGGCCATCCCGAACATCATCAATCTCATCGACGGCATGGACGGGCTGGCCGGCGGCTTCGGGCTGTTCCTGTCGCTGACGCTGGCCTCCGTCGGCTACATCGGCGGCAATCCCGATGTGATGCTGCTGTCCCTGCTGATGGGCGGTGCATTGACGGGCTTTTTGTTTTTCAACCTGCCGCCGGCGAAGATCTTCCTGGGGGACGGCGGCGCCTACCTCCTGGGCTTCTTCATCGCGGCGGTCTCGCTCAAGGGCGCCCAGAAGGGTTCGGTGATCGCCGCGCTGCTGGTGATCATCATCGCCCTGGGCGTGCCGATTCTGGACACGCTGTTCGCCATCCTGCGCCGGGCGATCCGCGGCGTGCCCATTTTCAGCGCGGATGCGGAGCACATCCATCACCGACTGATCCTGCTCGGCTACAGCAAGGGCCGGGCGCTGGTGGCGATGTATTCGGTCTGCCTGGTGCTGAGCCTGGTGGGAATCAGCATCCTGCTGACGAAGGGGGTGGCCCTGCCGGTGGCCGGTGCGGTGCTGTTTCTCCTGGCCGTCGGCGCGGCACGTTATCTTGGCTATGTGAAGAGCTGGACGCGGCTGCGTGAGCAGGTGCGCTCCGCGCTGGACCGCCGGCGCAGGCTCGAGCACATCCGCGCCCATGCCTTTGCCCTGGAGTTCGACATCGAGCGCTGCGGGTCGCTGGCCGAGTTCGAGTCCCTGCTGAAAAGTCGCTTCCAGTGGATCGGCTTCAAGGAGAAGGCCTCCGAGGCGACGCAGGACATCCAGATCCCCGTGGGGGCTGCGGTGATCATCACGCTGCATTGCCCGTCCGACGAACTGCTGCGGACCGAGTGGTTCATCCGGGCGGATGCCTTTGCGACCCTTTTTGAGCGTTGCCTGGAACGGTGGGGGGCTCTTCCTGAGTTTCTTCTTCCTGTCACCCAGGCCGATGCCGGGAACCTGAAATCGGATGCCCTGGCAAGCAGCCCCCTCGAGAGTCATGTCTCCGCCAACTGATCCCAAGGAAACCGAAAATACCCCCGACCCTGCTTCCCCGACACTGTCCTCCGGGAGGCAGGGCCGGTTTCGCGCGCTTGTTTATTCCGTGGCGGCGGTCCTGGTGGTTATGCTGGGTGCCGGAAGGCTGCCCTGGTCGCGTGGCACGGCCCTGCTGGTGATGGGGGTTGCCCTGGTTCTGGCGCCGCCGGTCTCCGGCCTGCGCCGGATTCCTCTTGGGTCCTTGCTGGCGCTGACGGTGTTTGGATTCATCGGCCTGCTGCCGGCGGGATGGCTGGGCGGAATGGAGGCATGGCGGACAAACCTGGCTGGGGAGTGGGGCGTTCAACTTGGCACGGCCTTCAGTCCGGACTGGCATGGCACGCTGGAATCCTGCCTGCTGCTGGTGTCCGGTGTGCTATGGCTGGGCGCCTGCCTGGGGCAGAATTTCAGCGAGGGCGGCCGCAGGCTGGTGCTGCGGGTGGTGGTGCTGGCGGTGCTGGTCATGGCCGTGCTGTCGCTGCTTGAAATCTACGGCTGGCTGAAGGTGTCCTGGTGGCCGCGCGGGCTGGGCAAGTCACCTCTGACGGGAGGCGCCTTCGGTCCGTTCTCCAACCAGAACCACAGTTCCAGCCTCTTCGCCTGGTCCTGCGTGCTCTGCGCCGCCGCCGCACTCGACGCCTTCCGGCATGGTTCACGCTGGGTGCTGGTCTTCGGGGCCGGCTTCTTTGTGCTGCTCTCCTGCATTCTCGTGAACTCCTCGCGTGCCGGCCTGTTTCTCTTCATCGGCGGCTTCAACCTCTGGCTGGCGATGGTGGCTATGCGCAACGGAGGCCCGCGCAAGGTGGTCGTCATGCTGGCGGTGGTGATCTGCGTGATGTCGGTGACGATGGTCGCCGGTGGCAGGGTGAGTGAAAAGCTGCGGGCGGGGTCGGTGAGCGAGGTTCTGTCCTCGGACCTGCGTGTCTGGCTCGCGGAGCAGACCTGGAACGCCAGCCAGGGATTCCTTTGGACCGGACGCGGCCTCGGCAACTTTGACTTTGTCTTTCCCCAGGTCTGCAAGGAGCCCTATCCGGACGCCCGCACCATCCACCCGGAGAGCGATGTGCTGTGGCTGCTGTTTGAAGGAGGACTCTTGTGTGTGCTGCCCTGCCTGGTGTTCATGGGCTGGCTCTGCCTTGTCAGCGGCCCCTGGCTGGGCGGGCATAGCAGCGGTCGCCAGGGCTCAGACGGCAGCCGTGAAGGCAGGTCGGCCCGCCGGATCCGTCGTGCCTTTGCCATTGCGGCCTTCCTGGCCTTGTTTCATGCGGTCATTGACGTGCCGTTGCACAGCCTGGGTTATTTCATGCTCTTTGCCCTCGTCGCCGCCCAGGCTCCGAGGCCCCGGCACGCAGGTGAGCCGGCTTCCGCCGGCCTGCGGCTGGCCTTCAGGATTCTCGGGCTGCTGATCGCCGCCTGGGGAGGTCTGTGGCTGGCCATGGCCTTTGGGGATGTGGACGCCGGACTGTCTTCTCAGTCCAAGGTGGTGCATGACCGGGCGGTCTTTGAGGTGTCGCGCGGCCGGCATTCGGAGGCGATGCGCCTGATCAACCGGGCGGTCGAGCTTTCACCGCTCGACTACCGCAACTACTACCTGCGCGCCCAGCTTCACCTGACCATGCATCAGGACAAGGGCAGCGCTCTGCAGGATTTCGGCCGCGTCCGCTCCGTCGAGCCTCATTACGGTCCTGTCTGCTTCGCTGAAGGCAGGCTCTGGCTTCTCTATGATCCGCCCGCAGCCATGATCCCCTGGGCGGAGGGCATGAGGCGGTATCCGGTCACCCATCCAAACGCCCAGGCCCGCTACCAGGAGATCGTGATCGACGCCCGTCCGTATCCGGAAGTCTTGCCGATGCTCTGGAAGATTGCCGATCGTGCCGCCTTGCAGGTGATCTTCCTGCAGATTCTGTCGGATCCCGGTCCGCTGTGGAATTCCTGCCTGGACGACTTCCTTGTCCAGCACGGCGGCATGGAGGACCTGGCCCCCGGCCTGCGCCGCGCCGTTGTCAACCAATGGTGGTTCAAGGGCGACAAGGAGAAGCTGGTGGACTTCATCGGCAGGCATCCGCATCTGATGGAAGCAGGCTGGAGCTATGTGGCCCTGAACCTGGCGCAGCAGGGACGCCATGAAGAGGCCTGCAGGCTCGCTGGCAAGCAGCTGCCGCTGCCCGCCCGTTCGGCCACGGCATTCAGCTCGGACGTTGCAAGGCTGGAGCGCCAGAAGGTCATGCAGCCGAACGATCCCTTGATCGGGGTCGAGCTTTATTACGCCCAGCGTTCCGCAGGCGACCTGCCCTCCGCCCGGCGAACGTTGGAACAAGTCCTGCAGCTGCCGAACGCGCCCTCTTTTGTGCAGCGTGAACTGGCCTCCGTGCTCAGCGACCTGGATGACTGGCGCGCCGCCTGGGAGCAGTTTCGTCCCCTGGTGGAAGCGGTGGCATCATCATCCTCATGAACTCCCCCGAAAAATCTCCGGCCCTCGCTGTTCGTGGCATTTCACCTGTCACCGCCACGGCCATCGTCATCGCCAACATGGTGGGCACGGGCATCTTCACCAGCCTGGGTTTCCAGGTGGGGCCGCTGCCCTCCGGCTTTGCGATCCTTGTTCTCTGGGCCCTGGGCGGCATCTGCGCCTTCTGCGGTGCGCTTGCCTATGGGGAGCTGGCTGCGGCGATGCCGCGTTCGGGAGGGGAGTACCACTTTCTCAGCAAGTCCTTCCATCCCAGCGTCGGCTTTGTCTCGGGCTGGCTTTCCGCCACCGCAGGATTTGCCGCTCCCATCGCGCTGGCGGCGATGGCCCTGGGGAAGTACCTCAGCGGCGTCTTTCCCCAGGTCTCCGCAGTCGCGGCATCGCTGGTGGTCGTCTGGCTGGTCACGCTCATCCACGTCGGCGGCATTCATGTCGGGGCCCGGTTTCAAAATGTGGCCACCTGGATGAAGGTGCTGCTCATCCTCGTCTTTATCGGGGCTGGATTCATGGTGGCCGATCCCCAGCCGGTGAGCTTCCTCCCCGCGCCTGGCGACTGGAGGCTGATCGCCAGCCCGCCTTTTGCCATCAGCCTGGTGTTTGTGATGTATGCCTACGCGGGCTGGAACGCCGCCACCTACATCGTCGATGAAGTCCGCCACCCGCAGCGCAACGTACCCCTGGCCATCGCCCTCGGCACGCTGGTTGTCAGCGGTCTCTATGTGGCCCTGAACGCCGTCTTCCTGCACGTGGCTCCCATGAGCGAGCTGGCTGGCAAGGTGGACGTGGCTCATGCGGCTGCCGACCACATCTTTGGTCATACTGGCGGGCGCATCATGTCCGGCCTGATCTGCATCGGCCTTGTCTCCAGCATCAGCGCCATGACCTGGGTGGGACCGCGGGTGACGATGGTGCTTGGGCAGGACCACCGCATCCTGGCGCCTCTCGCGGCCTGCGATGCGCGCGGCGTGCCGGTCGCGGCGCTTTTTGCCCAGCTCTGCATTGTCATCACCCTGATCCTGACGGCCAGCTTTGAGCGTGTGCTGACCTATGTGCAGTTCAGCATCCAGCTCTGCTCCTTCCTGGCGGTTTACGGACTGATCCGTCTGCGCCGAACCTGTCCGGACCTGCCGCGGCCGGTGCGCTGCTGGGGCTATCCCGTGACACCCGTGATCTTCCTCCTCATCAGCGCCTGGATGATGGCCTATCAGATGAAGGAGCACACCCGCGAGTCGCTGGCGGGGCTCGGCACCATCCTTGTGGGCCTGCTGCTCTGGCGTCTCTCCCACCGGACCGGCCGGGGCGGGGAAGGCGGCGCGGATGGGAAAGCCGCTTCGGAGCCCGCCTGAACATTTGCATGCGCGGCTCCTTCACGCTAGGAGCGGAAAGCATGTCCAAGCAGCAAACCCTCGTCACCCTTGACCTCGAAGGCGTCCTCGTTCCTGAAATCTGGATCGCCTTTGCCGAAAAGACCGGCATTGCCGAACTGCGCCGCACTACGCGCGACGAACCTGATTATGACAAGCTCATGCTCGGCCGCCTGGCCATCCTGGACCGGCATGGTCTGAAGCTGTCGGACATCCAGGAGGTCATCGGCACGCTCGCCCCCCTTGATGGCGCCAGGGCCTTCCTGGACGAGCTGCGCAGCCTCACCCAGGTCATCATCCTGAGCGACACCTTTGAGGAGTTCGCCCAGCCCCTCATGCGCCAGCTCGGCTGGCCGACCATCTTCTGCCACAAGCTTCAGGTGGACGCCTCCGGGAGCATCACCCATTACACGCTCCGCCAGCCTAACCAAAAGCAGGCGGCAGTCGCCGCCTTCAGGGGGCTGAACTACAAGGTCATCGCCGCCGGGGACTCCTTCAACGACACCACGATGCTTGGCGAGGCCGACTGCGGCTTCTTCTTCCACGCCCCGGAGTCCATCCGCGCCCAGTTCCCCCAGTTTGAAGGATTTGACGCCTACCCGGATCTGCTGAACGCGATAAAGGTCGAACTTGGCTGAAATCGTCGATTTTCAACGCACAGGTTGGCCTGCAACCTGCTCATTCCTCCTTCCGAGGCGCAAGCTTCACTACAACGAGCTGGACTGTCACTTCATGGTTGGGGACAGCCCGGTCACTTAAGCCCCGGCGGGATTTTGGTTGGGTCCCGCCGGGGCGCTTTTGTTCCCGGGCCTTGCGGCTGTGTCTGATTCCACCTGCTTTTCGTCCGAACCCACCCCCGGGATGCGGCTTGACGCTCCGGTCCGCCCGCGTCTCATGACCGCCCCTACTAACCAAATCCATGAACGAAGCCTTCCCCGACATCCCCAAGATCCAGTACGAGGGTCCGAAATCCAGGAACCCCCTCGCCTTCAAGCACTACAAGGCCGACGAGGTCGTGGCCGGCAGGACCATGAAGGACCACTTCCGCTTCAGCGTGGCCTACTGGCATGCCATGCGCAACAGCCTCGCCGACCCGTTCGGCGTCGGCACCGCCCAGCGCCCCTGGGATGACGGCACCGACAGCATCCCCAACGCCCAGCGACGCGTCTGGGCATGCTTTGAGTTCATGGACAAGCTCGGCGTGGACTACTACTGCTTCCATGACCGCGACGTCGCCCCTGAAGGCCGTACGCTCGCCGAGAGCAACAAGAACCTCGACGCCGTCGCCGACGAGCTGGAGAAGGCCCAGAAGGCAACCGGCAAGAAGCTGCTCTGGGGCACCGCCTGCCTCTTCGTTCATCCCCGCTACAACCAGGGCGCCGCCACCAGCCCCAACGCCAGCGTCTTCGCCTACGCCGCCGCGCAGGTGAAGAAGGCCCTTGAGGTCACCCACCGCCTCGGCGGCGAGGGCTACACCTTCTGGGGCGGACGCGAAGGCTACGCCAGCCTCTGGAACACCAACATCAAGCGAGAGGTCGACCACCTCGCCGCCTTCCTGCACATGGCGGTCGATTACAAGAAGAAGATCGGCTTCAAGGGCCCCTTCTACATCGAGCCAAAGCCGCGCGAGCCCTCCACCCATCAGTACGACAGCGACGCCGCCGCCTGCCTGAACTTCCTTCGCGAGCACGGACTCATGGAGCACTTCAAGCTCAACCTGGAGACCAACCACGCCACCCTCGCCGGCCATAGCATGTGGCATGAAATGGAGGTCGCCGCCGCCGCTGGAGCGCTGGGTTCCGTCGACGCCAACACCGGCGACGAACTCATCGGCTGGGACACCGACCAGTTCCCGACCGACATCTACCTGACAACTCAGATGATGCTGACGCTGCTGAAGACCGGCGGCTTCACCACAGGCGGCCTCAACTTCGATGCCAAGGTGCGCCGAGAATCCTTTGAGCCCGTGGACCTCTTCCACGCCCACATCGGCGGCATGGACGCCTTCGCCCGCGGCCTCAAGATCGCCGCCGCCGTTCTCGAGGACGGCCGCTGGGAGGCCTTCCGCAAGCAGCGCTACTCCACCTTCGACACCGGCATCGGCGCAAAGATCGAGTCCCGCAGCACCAGCTTCGAGGAGCTGGAGGCCTACACTCTGGAAAACGGCGAGCCGCTCATCGCCTCCGGCCGCCAGGAGATGCTGGAGAACCTCATCAACGAGTTCATCTGACACCGGCCGCCCGGATCAGCGCACCTCACGCAGGGCAGGCCGCACGGCCTGCCTTGTTTTTGGTCAGGGACGAGTGAGGCGTGCCGTCGTCAGCGGACGAACCAGCTTTGCGCGTACGGGCTGTTCGCGAAGAACTCCAGGAGCTGTCTGGCGACCTTCTCCCGGCCGCTTCCGGACGGATGCGTGCCGTCGGCGGCAAAGTCCTCCCTGAGCCATTTCAGGTCGTCGAGGCTGCGGCCCTTCTCGCCTTCCGCCCACAGGTAGGGCCCCCAGAGCAGCAGGGGGCATCTTTCGGCGGCAAGGTCCGGGTCACCCTTCATCTGCCTCTGAATGAGATGCCGGACGGCAAAGGCGCCCTCATAGGCATAGGGCTCGGGATTGAGCCCCGTGCTGGCATGACCGGCG
Source organism: Prosthecobacter sp. (assembly GCA_044345155.1). Classification (GTDB taxonomy): domain Bacteria; phylum Verrucomicrobiota; class Verrucomicrobiia; order Verrucomicrobiales; family Verrucomicrobiaceae; genus Prosthecobacter. The sequence goes on from JBIJBP010000024.1 coordinate 26,153, forward strand.
TAGATGCGGCTGCCGAGATAGGCGATGCGCAGGTTGGGAAAGCGCTGCTTTAAAAGATGCAGCACCCTGGCCGTGTCGGACTCGAGGATCGACAGGTGATCGGCCTTGGAGCCTGAAGGCCCGGCATTGGCGAGCTTTACCCAGGTCACCTGCACCTGCTGCGCTGTGACACCGGCCTTTTGCAGACGGCTCATCGCCTCCGGCCAGGGCCTGCCCTCCGGCTGAGCCCAGGCCGCCATCGTCTGCCCGCCCTGGGCGCAGTCCACGATGGCCAGCTTGTCTGACTTGCGCGGATCCTGGTCCGCGATGCCCTTGAAGACGGAGAACTCCTGGGTGGCGTTCGACATGCTGATGGAGACCAGCACGACTTTGCCGCTGTCCGACGGACGTCCTTCCGCATCCAGGGGCTGGATCTGTTTCAGTGCTTCAGTGGCGGCCTTGCGCAGGGACTCCGGAGGTTCATTGCTGCCCTTGCCGTACAGCCCGCCGTCCTCGCCTTCATAGCGGTCCTCGGCGGACATGTCGGTGAGCGGCTTCAACGATTCCGGTGCCCTGCGCTGAACACCCTGGGCTCCTCGTCCACCCCCTGTATTCCCGTCACGGCGACGCACCTCCTTGGCGTGATCCAGGTATTTTTGATCGGGCTCGCTCAGCTTCTCTCCCCGCTGCTCACGCTGGAACAACTCCTGCGCCTTGCGCCAGTCGACGCCATCCTGCCCTCGCTGCTGTGCCTTGTGTTCCGCCCTGGCGCGTTTCAGATAGGTTTCCTCGTCAGGGGTGAGTACGCCGCCGCCCTGCTGCTTTTCCATCAGCCGGCGCGCCTGGTTGAAATCCACGGGCGCTTCTGCCGACTGGCCTAACAAGGTGGCGGCGGCGAGAACCGCCAGGGCGATCAGGAAGGTGGTCTTCATGGCAGCACGTTCAACTCCACGAGGGTGGATTGGGTGCGCAGAAACGGGTGGATGCCTGTGCACCGGTGCATGCGATGGCGGAATCATGCGCGAAATGCCGTCCGCAAGGCCAACTCGTATGGCACGCTGGGTGGTGCGAACGTCCTTCACAAAGGGGGAAGGTGCGACTGGCGCGACTTGAGCGAGATTGATCTCGGAGATTAGGGCTTTCATCTGCTGTGTGTGCTGAGATGACGCCGGAGCCTGTCCATGAGGCAGGCAAGCTGCCTCCCGTGGACTTTCGCCAGCTTGGGCACGCTTGATAAAGACAGGGAGTGTCTGCTGTAGTCTCAACCACGATGAAACACTTCCTTTTACCCGCCATCGTGATGCTGTCCTTTGAGGCAAGGGCTGGCGACACTCCTTTCAGGGCGGACAAGCTCGCTGCGATGGATGCAGAGGTCACGCGGGCGATCCAGGATGAGGTCATCGTCGGCGCTGCGTTGTGGATGGAGCGGAAGGGCGTCTCGCATCACCGGGCTTACGGAAATCGGGCGCTGCAGCCATCTGTCGAAGCGATGACGGAGGACACGGTTTTTGACGCAGCCTCAGTGACCAAGGCCGTCGCCACGGCCACTGCGGCGATGCTGTGCGTCGAGCGCGGCCTGATGCGTCTGGATGATCCGGTGTCGAGGCTTTTGCCGGAGTTCATCGGCGAGGGACGGGAGAAGATCACCCTCAAACACCTGCTGCTGCACACGTCCGGCCTTCAGGTGAATCTGAACGGCACCAAGAAGCCCTTCAGCCGCTCGCCCGCGGAGGCGTATGCGCAAGCCTGTCGTGAGAAGCCCCGTTTTGAGCCGGGCAGCGCGTTTTCCTACAGCAGCGTGGGCAGCATGGTGCTCGGCATGGCGATCGAGCGCGCGAGCGGGCGGACCTTCGATGCGTTTTGCACGGCGGAGATCTTCCAGCCGCTGAAGATGCATGACACGCTCTTCCGACCCTCCGGCGAGATGCTGAAACGCGTGGCACCCAGCAGCGCACCACAGCGCGGCAGCGTGGATGACACCGTCGCACGCGAAATGGGCGGCGTGAGCGGCCACGCCTCGCTCTTCACGACCACGGGCGATCTCGCGCGTTTCGCGCGCATGATGCTGAACGGCGGCGAACTCGATGGTGTGCGTCTCTTTAAGCCGGAGACGATCCAGTTCATGACGCGCGTGCAGAGTCCGCCCGACCTACGTTCACCCGATGCGAAGAACCTTCCTGTGAAGCGCGCCCTCGGCTGGGACATCGACACGCCCTACCGCACGCCGCCGCACGACTACTCGCTCGCCCGCGGTGCCTTGTTTCCTGTCGGCAGCTACGGACACACCGGCTGGACTGGTCAGATGCTTTGGATCGACCCGTTCTCGGAGACCTTCATCGTCTTCCTTTGCAATCGCTATGCCCCGGGCGGCAAAGACACGCGGTCCGCCGTGTCAAAGATTCATCATCGCCTCTCCACGCTCGCCGCCGAGGCTGTGCAGGGATTCGATTTCAGCCAAGTGCCCGGAGCGTCGAGCAAACCCGAGAGCCGATGAAGAAGTCGCGGCCGAAGATCACGGCTCGAAGGTGTTTCCAGCTTCGTGCAGCTCTTTCGGCAGCTCGCCGCTCGGGTCGTCCGCGATAAAATCGAAGGCGCGGCTCGCTTTCGTGCCGTTGAAGGCATTTTGCTCCACGCGGATGTTTTTCGGCAGCAGCGGGAACTCTTTTCTGAAGTAAGTGCCGGCGGCGATGCGCGAGTCGCAGTGCTCGAAGCGGTTTTGGGTGATGAGGATGTTCTTCGGGCGGCCGTAACCGGCGACATCACCGTTGTCGCCGTAGTTTTCGGCGCTGCCAGCGGCCATGGCGATGGTCCAGAAGTAGTAGTTCCGCTGCTTCACCAAACGGCGAAACGTATTGCCGATCAGCACATGATCCGCGCCTTCGAGCGTGAGGCCGCCGACGTTCTCCTGTCCCTGGCCGTCGAAGACATTGCCCTGCACGAGCACGCGGTTAGCCGAACGCAGCGAAAGCACGCCCTGGCAGCCAAGAAACTGATTGTCACGCACCACGATGTCGGAGGCCTTCAGCGACACGATCTCGTTTTCGCCATCGCAGTTCTCGAAAACGTTCCCTGCGATCAAGGAGCCCGATGGGGCGGCCTTTTCGCCGCTCCAGCCGATTTGCAGGATCTCGTAGCCGTTTTGATCGTCGATCTTAGGCCTGTCCATGAAACGGTTGTTGAGCACGTGCAGTTGTTGCAGCCCGTCCTTCGGAAGCTCAGCCGCGCCGATCATCTGCCCGATGTGCCTGAAGCCGCTGAAAATCGAGTTCGACACCGTATTGCCATGACCTCGCATGCTCATGAGCCAGAGATGCAGCTTCGGCCAGTCCGCCGGATTCGTGGAGCCGCAGTTGTCAAAGCGCAGCCGGTTGAAGACGCATTGATTCGCCGGTTTCTCCACGCCATTGCCCACGCGGAAGAGCACCTCGTTGTTTTTCGACACCGTCACGCCCACAAAGGCCAGATCATGCACGATGAGGTGCTCGCCGTGAAACGTCACCGCCGATTCGCCCGTGAAAGTCACGCCTCCCGGCTTCTCCGGACGGATGACAACCGGTGCCTCCGCCGTGCCACGACCTTCAAACGTGAACCGCGCATCCTTCCAGGCCGCGCCCGCCAGCAAGAGCTGATCCCCCGGCCTCAACTTCCCGGACAACGCCCGCACTTCGGCCGGCGAACGAGCCAAATGCACGTCGCCGCCGCCAAACTCGCCCGATTCGATCTTTGTGACTCGCGGATCAACCGGGCGTTGCAGCCCGAGATGCAAAGCGCTTTTCCACTTCGCTGACTTCAGGGCCTCGTCGAGCGCCTCATCGGCTGATCCCGCCTGCGAGATCAAGGGCTGCGAGACAAGCGAAAGGGCAACGAGGAGATATTTCATGTGACAGTACAAATGCGCTTTTCATCACTTCTTCGACAATGACATCTCCAGATGGGCCGCGAGCCGTTTGGCGATCTCGGGGTGTCCGGTGTGGACGTTGTGCTTTTGAGCAGGGGCGGCGGCGAGATCGTAAAGCTGGTCGGCCGGGGCATCCGGCACTGGTTTGCCTGTGGAGTCGAGCGAGTCATTGGTGAAGCAGGCCTCAGCATACGAGGCGTAGCCGGTGCCGCCGGGTTTGAGCTTGCCGCTCCTCGTGATGCCGCCGGGGCCGTGTCCGCAAATGAACATCCATCTGCCCTGTCGCACGCCAACGCCAGGAAAGCTGCCGCCGCTCATGAGGATCATCGCGCGATCGTTGCGTGCGGCGTCGGGAGCTTTGCCATCGAGCAATGGCACAAGGCTTAGGCTGTCTGGACTCTTCACGGCATCAAACGACTGGCCGATGATGTCAATGAGCGTGGCGAGCACGTCGGTGAGGCAGACGAAGTGCCCGCACTCGCTGCCTGCGGCCACGCGACCAGGCCAGCGCACGATGAAAGGCACTCGATGACCTCCTTCCCAGATGTCGGACTTCTGGCCTTGAAGCGCTCCATTGGCGCGGTGTCCCGCCTTGAGCGTGTCACGCGTCATCACGCCGCCATTGTCGCTGGTGAAAATAACAATCGTGTTCTCCCACGCGCCCTTTTGCTTCACGGCAGCGATGATCCGGCCCACGAGCAGGTCGAGGTTTGGCCGCGCTGCTGCTGACAGGCTGCAAAAGAACGAAAACAGGAGGATGAAGAGCTTCATCGGAGGTTAGAGTCCGCGGAGGTGGACATGGTAGGCACCTGCAGCAGATTTGCCAGCGGCGTCGGGAAAGGCGGTTTGCAGCTCGGTGGGGCGCGCAACAGCGGGAGGGCAGGTGTCCCCAGCTGTCCTTGTTCGAGCGCTTGGATATGAACTCGCAACGCAGGATGACAACATTCGGCATGTCCGGCTCGAAGCCTGTTCGCTGGCGTATGACAGCAGCGGCCTCTTCGTCAGGCATTCGCAATCGTCTTGGCAAACAAGGTGATTTTGTCCTGCAGATGGACCTTGGTGACTCGTGTCCGGGAGGCGACAACCCCGCCCTGGATGGGATTCCATGACCACGGGATCCACGCAGCGCACTGGCCTTGGGCCTTTCGACCCAGCACGAGACCGGCGTAGTGGGGTTGCTGGGCAAGGTGGTCAGGGGCGGCATGATTCTCAGTGTCCTTGGGGTGCTTGATGTCTTTGACATTGCCGTCACTTACCCGCCGTCTCACCCAGCAGGTAGCCGAGCAGGTCGTTGAAGGCGGCTTCGGTGAGCAACTGGCCGAAAGCGGGGGGCATCAGGGACATGGGAGTCACTTCGCTCTTGGCAACGTCGGCCTTGGCGATGCGATGCTCCTTGCCGGTGGCGTCGGCGAGCAGGCTCACCTGGCCGATTTCGGCCTTGAGGAAGCCGGCGAAGACGCTGCCGTCCTTCATCGTGAAGGTGTGCAGGTGGAAGTGGGCGTCCACATTGCGATTCGGGTCTAGGATGTCCTCGCACAACCGCGCCGCGCCTCGTGCGCCGATGCCGTCGAGCTGCGGACCGATGAGGCCGCCCTGGCCCTTGATCTGATGGCAGGCGGCGCAGTTTGCCTTGAAGAGATTCGCTCCTGCTGCGACATCGGGGTTCGCTTTGCCAAACGATGCGGTGCGGGCGGCGATGAGTGCGTCGAGCTGTTTGCGCTGCTCCGGCGAAACGGGCAGCGGCGGGGGCGCGGGGCGTGGGGGGAGATAGGCGGCGAGTTTTTCGCGCAAAGTGGCGGGCGCACTGTGCTGGAGCATGGCGGCGAGCGTCTTGAGCGCGTCGCTGGTGGTGTCAGCACTCTGAAAATCGGTGATGCGGACGACGGCAGGCTCGGTGCGGGCGATGCCGAGCCAGGCGTAGGCGTTGCCAGCATCGCCATCGACGAGTTCGAGACGCACCGGCCTGCCCGCATGGGCGCTGAGATCGAGTTCGACACGCTGGGCGATGTCGTTGCGCGGCGGGAAGGCGCGGGCGAGCATTTTGCCCGTTCCGGCATCGACGACGCGAACGAGATTCTTTTCGTGCGGCGCGGCGGTGGGGAATCCGCGATGTCCATTGATCCAAAGCGCGAGCTTGGCCGGTGCGGGGAAGGTTTTGGACTTCAGCGTGCCAGTGAGGCGCTCCTCGGGGCCGCCTTTGTTCATGCTGCGCAAGGAGGTGGCTTCTTTGCCGTCCGCGATCTCGCGGGTGTGCAGCGCCCATTTTGCCTGGCCGAGCACGACCCATGCAGGTGCAGGTTTCTTGGCGGCGGTGTCGAGCAACTGCGTGGCGACTTCCTGTGCCCAAGCGCGGAGTTCAGGCGGCGGCGGAGTGCCGCGCTCGCTGATTCCGTCATCGAGCGCACGAATGAGTTCGATCGGCGCAGCGGCGGATTTGCGGGCGAGCACGATCGCCTGCGGCAGCAAAGCAAGATCGCCGTTGCGAGCGATGTGCGTGAGGACAGCAGGCGTGATTGCGGTGCCGCTTTGCCAGCGTTGGAAGAGGAACGCGGCAGCTTCCGCTGTCGGCACAGCAGTGGCGATTTCCGACGTGAAAGCGTGCGATGCGGGATCGAGCTTGGCGAAGGCACCGGGGAGCTTCAGGTGATCGCGGATGGCGATTCGATAGGCGAGGACAAGGCTGGCATCGCCTGCCGGCGTTTTTTGAGCGTTGCTGACGAGGAGCGGCAGAGCGTCGACTTGCGGTGCATCGAGCATCTTCGCGGCGATGGCACGCTGCACGAAGGGCGAGGGATCGGCGAGCGCCGTGCGCCAGTCCGCGAGATCGGGCATTGGCGCGGTTTGGCGCCTGGCGACGCCAGATTTTTTCACCACGCGCCAGATGCGGCCGCGCGATTTGTCACGGCCCGGATGCGTCAGCGGCACCTCGTAGTGACCGATGATCTTGTTGTAGAAATCGGCGATGTAGAGCGCACCATCAGCACCTAGCGTGAGATCGACAGGACGGAACCAGGGGTCATCGCTGGTGACGAAGTCGGGTTGTTCATCCGCCTTCGGCGTGGAGCCGGTGAAGGTGACGAGGTCGTGGTTCACGCGCGATGTGACGACATTGCCGATGAGCGTGTGATGGTCCCATTCCGGCCCCCAGACGCCGCCGTCGATGTAAACGATGCCGCAGATGCCGGTGGAGCCGTGGCTGTGCTCGCACATCACGGGAGCAAATCCGAGTCCATCGTGCGGCTTGCCAAAGCTTGGATAACAAGCGCCACGAATGAGCTGATACACGGGCGAGCTGTGGCAATCGGCGCTATAAAGATTGCCCCGGAGGTCCCAAGCGAGTCCAAAAGGATTCACCTGGCCGTGCGTCCACTTCTCCACGCACGAGCCGTCCGGTTTAAAGCGGAAGACATTGCCGCTGTGCAGTTCCATCTGGCTGCCATCCTTCGCCTTGAAGTGCGAGGTGTTGTTAAATCCGTGCGTGGCATACACCCAGCCGTCCGCACCCAGGCGGAAGCTGCTGCACATGCCGTGCGTGTCTTTTTCATAGCCCAGCGGGCCGAAGAGCACCTCGCGCCTGTCACAACGCCCGTCGCCATCCGTGTCGGCGAAATACCAGATGTTCGGGATGCTCCAGGTGATGCAGCCGTCCTTGTGCTCCGGCTTGTGCCAGGGCAGCACGCCGGTGGGAATGTTCAGGCCGTCTGCGAAATCGGTCACCTTGTCGGCGCGTCCATCACCATTGGTGTCTTCGAGAATCTTGATCGCATCGCGGCTGTCTTTGACACGCGAGCCCTGCGGATCGGACCAGCGATCCTTCGACGCCGCATACGGATACTCGTAGGTCGAGGAGACCCACAGACGGCCCTTGTCATCGAGCGCGATGTTGATCGGCTTGTTGATCTGCGGTTCGGCGGCAAAGAGCCTGACTTCAAACCCTGGCGGCACATGCAGCGCAGCATGCTCCGCCTCCGGTGTGAGTGCATCCGTTTCACGGACGAGACGCGTGTCGGGTGAGGGAGCGCTTCTGGCCGGGGCCTTGCGAAAAACGTCCTCGGCTCCGGCGATCAATGCGGGCAGGAGAAGCAGTGTGACGAGGGCGGCTTGGGTTTTCATGGAATCGGTCATCTGGAAGCAATGGTGCTGTGAAGGTCGCTTGCCTGCCGTTGAAGCTTCCGGCTGAACGTGGTGCGCAAACGGCCAGTCAGGGAAGCATGAAAGAAATGCGCTTCATGCAAGGAGCCGCCATGGCTACCTGATGTCGGCAGAAGTCCACCACCGCTTCTCATCGAAGTCAGGATTCAGCGTGGGCAGCTTCGCGCCGGTGCGTTTGAGCCAGGCGTTGAGGGCATTGGTGAGATGGGTGGTTTTCTTCAGGCGCTTGGTGGTGAGGTTGCGCGTTTCGCAGGGGTCTTCGCGGAGGTTGAAGAGTTCGGTGCGCGTGCCGACGACGAGTTTGCCGTAGGGTTTGTCATCGGGCGTGAAGCCGGTGGCGTCGAGGTAGTCGCCGAACCAGTGGATGAGCTTCCAATCGCCCTCGCGGATAACCGCGCAGGGCGTGCGGCCGAAGTTCGTGGTGTAAGTGGGCATGTGCCAGAACAAGGCCGGGCGCTGGAGCGTGCCGGTTTGCGTGAGCAGCGGCAGGAGGCTCTCGCCGTCCAAAGTGGCTGCGGCTTCAGTTTCAGAAGCATCAGGCTGATTCGATCCGGCTAAAGCCGAGGCCACCTTGATGAAAGTCGGATAAAAATCCACCGCATGCACCGCTTCGGAGCACTCGCTGCCGGCTTTCACCCTGCCCGGCCAGCGCACGAGGAGCGGGACGCGGATGCCTCCTTCGTAGGGCGAGCCTTTGCCTTCGCGGAGCGGGGCGTTGTTCGTCACGCGGGAGAGGCCGCCGTTGTCGCTGGTGAATAGGACGAGCGTGTTGTCGGCGATTCCGAGGGCGTCGAGTTTTGCAAGCAGGCGGCCCGTTTCGTTGTCGAGATGCTCCAGCATGGCGAGATAGTTGGCGATGGGGCGCTCGCTGGACTTTCCTTCGCCGTCTGCCGACCGCTTGAAGCCGCGGGCGACGTGTTTTGCGATCAATGCCTCCGGGGCCTCCAGCCTCGTGTGCGGGCTGAAATGAGACACAAACGCAAACCAGGGCCTGCTGCGATTCAACTCAATGAAGCCAATGATGTCGTCGGTGATGGCGGAGACGCTTTTGTCCTCGTGATGCTCGCTGTCGTTCGCCGGGCCTGCAAAATCGAAGCCATACGCATCGAAGTAGCCTTCACGCCTCCGCAGCGGCGCGACGGCGTAGTTGTTCGCGATGTGCCATTTGCCGCTGATGCCCGTCGTGTAGCCCGCATTTCGCAAACTGGCGGCCAGCGTGGCGGTCTCCGGCCCCAGCGCGTCCTTCGCCTGCGCCGAGCGCATCCGCGCAAACGACGGCTCCTTCTCGTTCAATACCTTGAACACACCCGTGCGAGCCCCGTATTGCCCGGAGAGAAAGGCCGCGCGTGTCGGCGAGCACTGCGCATCGGCATACGCCTGTGTGAAGCGCATGCCCTGCGCTGCGAGACGATCCAGGTTCGGCGTTTGCAGATCCTTGTTGCCGTAGCAGCTCAGCGCATTCCATCCCATGTCATCCGCGAGGATGTGGAGGATGTTAGGGCGCGGCTCCGCCGCGAACGACAGGCGCGGCGAAACCAAGACAGCCAGCATCAAGGCGAAGCCGATGCTGGCCAACGGGCGAGCGAAGCGAGGCAAAGGCAGGATGAGGAATGGCGAAAGCACGGGAACCGGGTGTTTCATGGCTTCATCGCAGCGCTGAGTTCCGCCTTGTTCCTGCCCCACTCTGCATTCGGCAGCGCCTCCCACACGCGCAGTTTGCGGAAGCTCGCCTCCGTGCCCGCTCCGAGCATGATGCTGTGCTTGGAAGTGCCGATGAGCGGATTGCTCAGCGTGATGCTCTGTCCATCCAGCGTGCCGACAACTTCATCGCCTCTGATTTCAAGCACGACGGTGTGCCACTCGTTGAGCTTGACCGGCTTCAAGAGCTTCACGGTGGCGCCTTTCTCGCGCTGCTTCGTGGCGGGATTGATCTTGTCCGCGTCATAAGGCGTCAGAAACAGTCCGCCCTGGCCGAGGCTGAGCGAGATGACATAATCCCGGGCGTCCGTGGCCTTCACGAAAAGCGAGCGATATTTCCTGCCTTCGTCCGGCACGTCGTTCAGACGCACCTCGCACTGAATGATCACGTCCTGATAACTGATGCCAAACGAAGCCGTCGCCGGATGATTCGCTCCCGGTGTCTCAATGCCGCGGAACTCCCCATTCGCGATCTCCCAGCGTCCTCCTTTGCCGCCCGTGGCCGAGCTGTTGTAGCGCCAGCCGGTGAAGCCGCTCGCAAAACCCAGCGGCTTGCCTGTGAACGGCGCGGGTGCCATGGCGAAGTCTTCGCTGGCAAGCAGCCTGCCACGCGTGGTCATGAGCGTGGCGGGGTCGGCCGCGAAAGCGAGGCTGGAGAAGAGGCAGCAAAGAAGGAGGACGGCTTTCATGGGTTTCAGATGAGGTGCAACGCGATCAGCGGGCTGGTTTATCCATGGATGCGAGCTCCCGAATCGCGCGCACGGCCATGAGTTCGCAGTTGAACCACATGGGGCCGGGGCTTTGCATGAGCCAGGTCTGGTAGCGGCCCGGGGCTCTGGGGTTGGATTGGGTGAGGGTGAGCGTGGAAGCGAGGGCCCTGGCCTTTTCGAGGTGAAGCGTGTCCTGGGTCGCGTGATACGCCGCGAGATACATGCGGATCAGCTTCGCGCTGCTGGCGCAGACGGGGGCCCAGCAGCGGTATTGCTCCAGCACGCAGGGGAGCATCCAGCGCCTTGTGCGGGCGGCGGCGGTGCCGTCGTCGTTTTGTTTGTTGGGTGTGTCAGCGGGCGGTTGCGACCAGATGACGAACTGGTCCTCGGCGTAGCGGATCAAATCGAGGGCGAGCCGGCGCTTCATCTCATCCTGGGCGGCGGTTTCGAGCAGGTGGATGGCAAAATCGCCGGCCTCGTGCTTCGTGAGGTTTTCATACGGCGGCTGCGGCTGCACGTCCTCAAACTGCCCCTGCCAGTTCCAGGTGCGAACGGGGTTCTGCATCATCCAGGCGATGGCCCTGTCGCGCACCTCATCAAAGCGATGCTCCTGCGTGACCTGCGCCACCCGCTCGAGGAACTCAATCACAAGCGTCGGGATCAGCACGTTGTCCGTGACCGGCTTTCCATCGCGCGGTGTGACAAAGAGCAGCCAGCTCCCGTCCTTGCGCTGCTGTTTGGCATAGGTTTCGGCGATGCGCACGGCGGCTTGGAGATATTTTTTGTCCTTCGTGGCCGCATGGACATCGAGAAAACAGCCGCCGCCCTCCGCACCGCAGTTTGTCATGTAGTTCGCGGGGTTCATGTGGCCCTTCATTCGTTCTGCGAACATCGTGGGGTGATAGGTCGGCGGATGGAAGGCCCAGGCGCTTTCCGCATCGAAGCACATCGCCAAAAGGCAGTCCGCCGCCCTTCGCGATGCCTGTAAGGCCTCTGCGGCATCCACAGGCGTGGGTGTTTGCGAGGCATGGATGGCCAGCGCGGCGGCGGCTGCGCCGATGATTTTTGAGGGGTAGCGGTAAAGATGGAACCTCTCCTCCGGAAGGCCAGTAGTGAACCAGCACTTTAAATCGGGCGAATGCACCAGGGCATCGAGCGCGGTGCGGGCGCTTTCATTCCATGGCATCGCAGGCGCTGGATAGGACTTCGGAATCACCGCAGCCCGATGAAAGCTGCGCGTCATCGCCTCGCCAGTCTCGTGGCCCTGCGCGTCGATGCCGCGCACGGTGAGCGTGGCTTTTCCAGTGCTCAGTCTCGCCCAGACCGGCGCGAGCGAGGCGGCGGGTGATGCAGCGCTGAAAACGAGCGGCTCGCCTTTCGCGGGCTGAATGCTGAAACGATAGCTCTTCGCTCCAGGAACGGCCTTGAAGTCAAAGGAGGGCGCAAACTGAAACTGCACCGCGTTCTGGTTCCAGGGTGGCAGGCCCTCGCGCACCGGCGTGGCGCTCTCCTTGATGGCCCGGCTGCGCAGGGCGGGATCGACAATGACGAGGTCGCCGGCAACGATCTGCGATCCCAGGAAGAGAAAGGCCATCTGGAGGAGATGTTTCATGGCTTCACTGGTGGTCGGGATGATTTCAGGGCACTGCCGCCGTGCAGGTTCTCACATTGGTTGATCGTGGATTTGAGGGGCGTGAGAAGGGCCGGCTTCATGATTCCGCCGCCTGCATAGCCGGGCCGGCTGCTGCTGGAAAGACATTTGGTTGGCGGCGTGTCCTGTCCCTCAGGACGGCCCCGGGGCATCCAGGCCCCGGGACCTCACGCAAACACCTGCTTCACGACCTTTGGGTTTTCCACGCCGGTGAGGCGCTGGTCGAGGCCCTGGAACTTGAAGGTGAGGCGCTCGTGATCGAGGCCGGCGGCGGCGAGGATCGTCGCATGCAGGTCGTGCACGCTGACGCGGTCGAGGACGGCTTTGAAGCCGATCTCATCGGACTCGCCATGATGATGGCCGCCTCTGACGCCGCCACCGCACATCCAAATCGTGAAGGCATGCGGGTTGTGGTCGCGTCCGGGCTGGGCGCCCTTTTGCGCGATGGGCAGGCGGCCGAACTCGCCTCCCCAGATGACGAGGGTCTGGTCCAGCAGGCCGCGCTGCTCAAGGTCGCTGATGAGCGCGGCAACAGGCTGGTCGCTCTCCGCCGCGAAGCCGCTGTGATTGCCGAGGATGTCGCGATGGCCGTCCCAGCTCTGCTGGTTCTCCATGCCACCGCTGTAGATCTGGATGAAGCGCACGCCGCGCTCGACCATGCGTCTGGCGGTGAGGCACTGGGTGGCGAAGTGGCCGCAATGCTTTTCGTCCACGCCGTAGAGCTTCCGGATGTGCTCGGGCTCGTCCTTGATGGCAAAGGCCTCGGGTGCGGCGGTCTGCATGCGGTAGGCAAGTTCAAAGCTTTCAATGCGGGCGTTGAGCTCGCTCTCGACGGCTGATCCTGCGAGCGCCTGGCGGTTCAGGCGCGCCATGAGGTCGAGCTGGGCGCGCTGGCGCTGCGGGGTCAGTGAGGCAGGCACGGCGAGGTTGTCGATCGGAGCGCCGCTGGGTTTCAGCCAGGTGCCCTGGAAGACGCTGGGCAGGAAGCCTGCGCCCCAGTTGGCCGCGCTGCCCTTGGGCAGGCCGCGGTTCAGCGGATCGCTCATCACGACGAAGCTGGGAAGCGAGTCGCTTTCACTGCCAAGGCCGTAGGTGACCCACGAGCCGACGCAGGGATAGCCCATGCGGGTGGCACCCGTGTTCATCATGAATAGGGCGGGTGAGTGGTTGTTCGAGCCGGTCCAGCAGCTGTGGATGAAGCACATCTTGTCCACGTGCATCGAGGTTTTGGGAAACAGGTCGCTGCACCAGGTGCCGCTCTGACCGTATTGCCTGAAGCCGAAGGGCGACTTCATCAGGCCGCCGACGGAGCCTGGGAAGAAGCCTGTCTTGGGGTCAAAGCCCTCGAGCGTCTGGCCGTCTCGCCTGGCGAGCTCCGGCTTGTGGTCCCAGGTGTCCACCTGGGAAGGACCGCCGTTGGTGAAGATCCAGATGATGGACTTCGCCCTGCCGCCGACCTGCATCGGCGCCCTGGGGGCAAATGGGTTCTGGGCTGCTTCGAGCATGGAGGCCAGGGCGAGCATGCCGAATCCTCCGCCCGAACGGGCGAGCATTTCACGACGGGAGAGGGGGAGAGGGTTCATGACAGGTGAGTGCGGTTCAGTTGACGTAGACGAATTCATTCAGGCCGAGCAGCACCTGGCAGTAGTCTGCGAGCGAGGCTCCGGATTTCAGGAAGGCGAGCCCGGCGTCCAGTTCCGCCGCCGAGGGGTTGCGGTGGAAGCAAAGTTGGTAAGCCAGGGTGATCTGCCCCTGGCCGTCACCGGCGGTTTGCAGCCGTGCGGCCAGGCCTTCCGCCCAGGACCGGGCCTGCGGGCTGTTCATCAGGATCAGCGCCTGGGGGGCGACGGTGGTGGTGGGGCGTGCGCCCTGGCTGACGAGAGGCTCGGGAAGGTCAAAGGCCACCAGGCTGCCGATGAGCTGGCTGCGCTTGATGTTGAAGTAGATGCTTCGCCGGCGGCTGTTTTCATCGCGGGTGCCCGGGCCGAACAGGGTTTCATCAAGCCTGCCGCTGACGGCCAGCATGGAGTCGCGGATCGCCTCCGCCTCCAGACGGCAGGGGACGAAGCGCATGAAGAGTCCGTTTGCAGGATCAGCCGCCTCCTTTGCCGGATCGCGGGCGCTGCTCTGCTGCCAGGCGCGGCTGTTGAGGATGAGGCGGTGGATGGGCTTGAGCTTCCAGCCGCCGTCAATAAGACGTCCGGCAAGCCAGTCGAGCAGCTCGGTTTGAGTACAGGGCGTGCCGGTTTTGCCAAAGTCGTTTGGAGTGGGCACGAGTCCGGTGCCGAAGTGATGCTGCCACAGGCGGTTGACAATCACCCGGGCGAGCAGCGCGCCGGCCCCGTGGTCCACGTCCGTGATCCAGTGGGAGAGCGTGCGGCGCCTGCCGCTTGACTTCGAGCCTTCGGGCGGCTGCCACTGCCAGCGTTTCAAGTCCTGGGTTCTGGAGAGCACCTGAAGGAAACCCTGCGTGGCCTCGCGGTCCTTCATGTCCGTGCTGCCGCGCTTCAAAAGGTAGGTCTTGTCAAAGAACGGCCCGCCCTGGGTGTGCATGACGATGGGGTCGTAGCCTTCCGCACAGATCATCATGCGTGTGGCGTCCTTCACCACGGGCGTGTTCTTCTTCGCGTCCATCGTCGTCACGGCGGAGGTCACCCTGCCGTCACGATGAACGTCCACGTTCATGCGCGTCGTCGTCGTGAAGGTGCTGAGCATGGCGTAGTAGTCGGCGGTCGGGATCGGGTCGTACTTGTTGTCGTGGCAGCGGGCGCAGCCGATGGTGAGGCCGAGCATGGCGTTGCCCGTCGTGCTGAGCATGTCGTCCATGGCGTCGTAGCGTGTGCGCTCGACTTCGTTGGCGGTGATCTGGGAGGGGAAGACGCCCGCGCCGAGGAAGCCGGTGGCCGCCAGGGCCTGCGGGTTCTTCGGCTCGTATTCATCGCCGGCGAGCTGCCATTTCACAAACTGGTCATAGGGCATGTCCTCATTAAGCGCGCGGATGACGAAGTCGCGGTAATGAAAGGCGAAGGGCCGGTCATAGTCCTGCTCAAAGCCGGTGCTTTCCGCATAGCGCGCCACATCCAGCCAGTGGCGGGCCCAGCGTTCGCCGTGCTGCGGTGAGGCGAGCAGCCGGTCGATGAGAGCGGGCAGCGCCTTCGTGTCTGAATCTACGGGCGGAGGCAGGCCGGTAAGGTCCAGGTACAGCCTGCGCACCAGCACGGACTTCTCCGCCGGTGGTGCGAAGGTCATGCCTTTCGCATTCTTCAACAACAGCTCGTCGATGCTTTTTGCCTGCACCTTTTTCAGGGGTTGAAAGGCCCACCACTGCCGGTCTTCCTCGGTGACGACACTGGGATCCTTCTTGGGCTTTTTTCCGGCGATCAGAGGGGATGAATAAGGTGCGCCGTCGTCGATCCAGGCGGCCAGTTTTGCGATCACGGCTTCGGGCAGCTTCGGGCTTCCGTCGGGCATGTTCGATTCCTTTTCATGGCGGACCAGGCCCATGATCAGGCTGCCTTTGGAATCAAACGGCACCACGGCGGCGCCGTGTGAACCGCCGCGCAGAAGATCCTCGCGCGTTGTCAGGTCGAAGTCGCTCTTCACCTTCTCGCCACCATGGCATTTGAGGCAGTGCTGTTTCAGGATCGCCGCCACCTCGTCGTTAAACAGCCTCAAGCCATGTTCCATTTTTGCGGCATGATCCGAGGGCAAGTTGGCTGCCAGCGCAGAGCCGGCTGCCAGGAGTTGGATGAAGATTCGCATGACTCCCATAACAACGGTCAACACCTATGCCGTATTGTGTCTCGGTTGTGTCGGATCATGACTTTGTTATAGGCTCTTCTGTGTCCTATTATTTTTAATTCGAAGCAATTTTTCAAGATGGGATGTGATTGCAGGGATCTGATCTTGTGAAAACCGCTGGGTGTTGGTGGCAATGAGGGCTTTCACGGCACGATGATCGCCATGACAAGCACGGGAGGTTATCTCGTGTGAGACAACCTCCCGCGACATTGAAACCAAATCTGCACGCCGCAGCCTTGCGGCGTTTCTAGGGGCATGCAGCCTTACTTCCGCCACTGCCAGGCTTCGTCGAAGAAGCCGGCGTCGGCGATGCCGCCGGGGGCACGGCTGGTCCTGGGCTGGCTGATGTCCACGACGGCCCAGTCGGGCAGTTTGGCGACCTGGCGGGCGTTGTTGAGGTAGTCGTACTCGCGGTAGGTGAAGCTGCTGTTGATCACGACGTAGCGTTTCGGATTCAGTGGGTTTGGATAGACCAGGACGGGCGCGTGGGTGGAGGCGTCATAGGTCTTGCCGTTGGCGGTGAGCTTGCCGTCGGCCCACTTGACGGGCAGTTTGGCGATGATGCGAGCCAGCACGGCGTTGCTCTGCGGGTCGCCCCAGAGGATAAGGTTGTTCGCGGCGATGTCGGCGTCGGTGACGGCCTTGTCCTCCTTGGCTGGGGCGTCGCCGCGGAACTGGCGGCGCCATTCAAAGGAGGCGCGCTCCAACTCGGCCTTGGTCCAGGTGCCGAGCTTTTCATTCAGCGCGGCGCCGGTGGGCTTCACGAACAGGAAGCTGTCCATGAAGGCGTCGTCGATGGGGCCGGAGAGGCCATGCTGCTTGACGAGCCGGCCTTCTTCGTGAGCGGAGTTGCTCTGCTGCCATTTGCCGCCGCTGCGGCGGAGATGGACGAGCCAGGAGCGATCCGTCTTTGGGCGTGCCACCTGCAGGGTGGCGCCGTCGATCTTCACCGTGGGTTTCTCACGAATGCTGAGCGGGCAGTGGCCGGCGGGCATGTCGAGGGTCAGGGCGGCGACGTTCTGGGTCTTGACCGTCACTTCGGCGTCGCCGGTGATTTCGGCGTGGACGCGGGTGCGCTCCCACTGCTTTTCCATCTCGTCCACGGTGATCCAGTGCATCTTGTTGTAGCGCAGGAACCAGGTGGCGAAGTGGATTTCGCGCGGACTGCGGTCACGGCCGACGGCGGCGATGGCGGCGAGCCGCTTTTCGACCTCGACCAGCGAGTCCGGATGAATCTTATGGGCGGTCTGCGGGCCGATGATGTGGGTCAGTTCGATGTCCTCCATGCGCAGGTATTTCTCCATGATGTCAGCGGCCTGCTTCTGTTTGTCGATCTCGCCGCTGTAGGCGACGGTGGGCACCTGGAAGAGGTTGAGGGCGCTGTCGGTGGCGTTGTACCAGTGCCAGAGCGTTTTTTCGTAAGCGGGGATTTTGCTGACGTCCTCGCTCTGGAAGACATTGAGAAACTCAGGGGTCTCGGCGAAACCGGCGCCCGGGTTGGCGGCGCACCATTTTTCAGCGTAGTTGACGGCGAACTGCCAGGCGGCGGCGCCGCCCATGCTGAAGCCGCGGATGAGGGTGCGGTCCTCATCGATGGCGTAGAACTTCTTCGCGTGGTCGAGGGCTTCAAGCAGGTCCACCTCGCCGGCGAACTTGTTGGCGCAGCAGTAGCGGCCGTAGGGGTGAAGAACGAGGGCGTTGGCAGGGGCGATCTGGCCGGTCTGCTTGCGGCGCTGGTCGATGAAGGCGAGTTCGCTGAGGGTTTCGCCACGGCCGTGGCACCAGGCGTCGAGGCGGGAGGGAGCGCCGCTGTAGCTCTCCGGAATCACCATGCCGTAGGGCTGGACGGAGCCGTCGATCTTCGAGCGATAGCCGCGCACGACGAGGCCCTTCTGGGTGGTCCAGGGATGCTGGCCGTTCTTGAGCTGGTCGGCTCGCTGCCTGCCTTCGGCGAGGATTTCCTGAGCAGCCTTCAGTTCGGCGAGCTTGTGGACCTCGTTGTACTTCAGCGCCCAGTCCACGGCCTTGTGATAGATTTCAATGTCGGGCAGCAGGTCGGGGAGCAGCGGGTTTTTCGCCTGGGCCTTGGCGGCGGAATCGATGGCGGCGCGCAGCTCGGCCAGGCCCTGCTGAAGCGTCTTGGCATCGGCTTCGGGAACGGCGACACCGGGAGGCGGGATCGGTCGGACGTTGTCGGCGAGGTTGTCCTTGGGGCCGTCGGCGAGGACGACAGGGGCGAGAAAAAGAGGGAGGTAACGCAGGAACATGGAGAAGGAATAAAAACGGGCCGTGAGTGGAATCATTCTGATTTTCTCGCTGAGTGCAGGAATCGGAGAGCGGCGGGACTTGCGCCACGGGTTGGACCGGTTAAAGCGCTGGGGTGCATCAAGCCTTTGTTCTTGGCGCGGGGTTGGGCGAGCGGCTGCGGCCGCTGACCGAGCAACTGCCGAAGCCTCTCATTCCCGTCTTCCACAAACCCCTGATCACCTATGCGTTTGAGCATCTGCTGGACGCGGGTGTGGAGCGTTTTGTGGTGAATACGCACCATCTGCCGGAGGAATACGGGCGCGCTTTTCCGGAGGGGCTTTATCGCGGCCGGCCGGTGCTGTTTCGTGAGGAGCAGCCTGTCCGGCTGGAGACTGCCGGAGGCATTGCGAACGTGCGTGACCTTCTGGGGGATGAGCCGTTCATCGTCTACAACGGTGACATCCTGACCACGCTGCCGCTGGAGCCGCTGCTGAAGGAGCATCGTGACAGCGGCAACCTGGTGACGCTGGCCCTGCGCAGCCAGGGGCCCGCCCTTCATATTGGCATGGATGAGTCCACGCGCTGCGTGACCGACATCCGGGGTATGCTGGGCACGGGCAACATGGGCACGCATCTTTTCACGGGCATTTATGTCTGCAGTCCGGCCTTTCACGCGCATCTGACGCCTGGGAAGGTGGAGTCGGTGATCCCGGTTTTTTTAAAGGCCATCCAGCAGGGCGAGCGCATCGGGGCGGTGGTGCTGGATGAGGGCGACTGGTGGGACCTGGGCAGCCGCCAGGCCTACCTGGAAGCGCATCAGGCCCTGGCTGTCGGCGGGCGGGCTCCGGCGGCGGTGCATGAGCAGGCGCAGGTTTCCGAATCGGCGCGGCTGAAGGGGCTGAACGTCATCGGCGAGGGCGCGGTGGTGGAGTCTGATGCGGAACTGGAGGACTGCGTGATCTGGCCGGGGGCGCGTGTGGTTGCAGGCGCGAGCCTGAAGCGTTGCATTGTCCGCCGCGGCATCACGGCGTCGGGAGCCCACGCGGACTCCGATTTGTGAATTGAGCCCAGCGAGTGTGAACCACTGGGCCCTGATGGACGTTTGCCTCAGAGGCCCGGCGGCGACAGCCGCTTTGGACTGCGGAAGCCTGCTCTGAGCTTTACCCACAAGTCAGGAGATAGAGGTTGTACGCTGCTTGCCGTGGCTATCTTCGTGCGGGTGTCCAACCCACCCCGCCGCCCTGTTCGCGCCACCCGTTCATCCGCCGCCGCCA
>JBIJBP010000127.1:0-15047 GCA_044345155.1 Prosthecobacter sp.
ACCGGCTGGAAGACCCAGTAGGCGCGGTCCTCGTCGGAGATGAGCGGGCCGGGGGCGAGAGCGAGAGGTTCGGGGCGTGCGGTCTTGGCACCCTGGCTGATCCACTTCTCAATCACCGCCAGTTCCGCCTCATTCAGCGGCTTGCCTTTTTCGGGCATCTCGCCGGAGCGGATGACCTCGACCAGCTTGCTCTTCGCAGGCTGTCCGGGGACGAGGATTTCGTCCATGAACCGGCGCAGGCGCAGATCCACGCCACCTTCAGGCTTCTCCTCTTCACCATGGCAGTGGGTGCAGTGCGCCTTGACGATGGGGCGCACGTCCTTTTCGAACGTGAGCAGGGCCTCCGCGCCGGGGACGGCAAGGGGGTGGGCGAGGAGGAGGGCTACAACGGGCGTCAGCTTCATCACGGGGCTGAGACCTACGGGATGGGGAGGGGCTTTCTAACCATCCTTGCTTCAAGAAAGCACGCGGCGGCATGGCCGTGGGCCAATGCCGCCGCGTTTCGATAAACGGGTCTTGGATCAAGGGCTGAAGGCCCATTCGGGGGCGTTGAGCAGTGCCCAGAGGACATCTTCAAGACGGCCGCGCCAGCTCGCGTCGAGTTTCTCCGTCGGAGGCTCGCCGCGGCGTGCGGCCTTCTCCTGCTCCATTCGCACGGTGGTGGCCTCGCCATCCAGGTGATTGGACCAGCTCACGTATTTTTCACGGCTGCGCGTGGTGGACTCGGCGGCAAGCCGAGCCGAGCCGTTGAGGATGCGCTTCTCGAAGCCCTCGGAGAGGTGCCGTGTGTAAAGCTCACGCTCCTGGGCGGATGGACGGCGGGTCAGCAGCTTGAGGAAGAGCTGATCGATGAACGCATCAAGCTTCTGATCCTTCAGGGCCAGGGCGGTGACCCCATGGTCGTCGCTGAGGCGGGTGAGCCAGATGCCGACGGTGCCGTTGCTGAGGATGGCGGGCTGAAGAACGTTGGGGTCGGTGTCGCGCTTGCTGATGGGGTCCTGACGTGACCCGCGCCAGCCGAAGGCGCTGAGGACGTCGGCAACGGCCTGGATGCGGGGCAGGGCGAGGCTGGGGCGGTCGCGTTCGTTGCTGGTGCTGGTGAGCATCCAGGAGCGGTAGGGCTTGCCGAGATGGATCGCATTCTTCAGGTCGCGGGTGTTGTCGATGTCGAGGCAGACCTCCTCGGTGCGGAAGGGCTTGTCGGTGGAGGCGAAGAGGCTGTCGACAATTTGTTCAGCCTGCAGACGGCGGGGCGCGGGACTGGTGAAGAGCGGGCTTGTGCTTTTCAATTCGCTGTCGGTGGCGCGCTGGTAGGCCTGGCTGTTGAGAATGATGCGGGCGAGCTTCTTCACATCGTAGCCGTTGCGGACCAGTTCACGGCCAAGCCACTGGATGAGCTCGGGATGGGTCGGCCTGCCTTTTTCCCAGTCCTCGACGGGCTCGACGATGCCGCGGCCCATGAAGCGGGCCCAGATGCGGTTGGCGGTGACCTGGGCGAAGCGTTCGTTTTGAGGAGCGGTGATCATGGCGGCGAGGACATCGCGGCTGTCCTCCGGGAACTCGGCGAGGTCGCCGGCGGATTCGTCGCAGAACTCAGGGAAGGGCCATTTGGGCTGGACCTTGGTGCCGGGCTGGAGGGTGACGGCGATGAGGGGCTTGCGGCCACCGGCATGGATTTTGTCCATGGGCACGCTGCTGGTCTTCGGCACCTCGAGCGGGCTGGAACCCATCATGGCGGCGAGTTCGAAGAGGTCCTGCTGGATGGATTTGTGGGTGGGGCTGTCATGGCAGCGGGCGCATTTCATCTCGACGCCAAGAAAGGCCGTGCTGACGATGGTGCCCTTGGCGGCGAGGGGGACGTCGTTTTGCGAGGCGGTGGCGAAGCCCGCCGGCCCGCCGAGGCGTTCGCTGCCCTTCATGCGCAGGAGCTCCGTGACAAAAAAGTCCATGGGCTTGTTATCCTTGAGAGACTCATAAAGCCACCAGCGGAAGGGGCCGGTGTTGTTGAGGGTGGGGTTCAGGATGTTGGGGTTTTCGGCCAGGACATCCTGCCAGTAGCCCATCCAATTATCCGCCCAGCGCGGGTCCTGAAGGAGCTTGTCGATCAACTTCACACGGTCGAGATTCTTCTGGAAGGCGGTGATTTCAGCCAGCGTGGGGGGGACGCCGAGGGTGTCGATGTAAACCCGGCGCAGGAAGGCGAGGTCGTCGGTCAGCGGCGTGAGGGTGAGGTGATCGGCCTGGATGTCAGGCCAGGTGGCGCCTTCCTGGATCCAGGTGGTCAAAAGGGCGACCTCATCCTTGCTCAGCGGCTTGCCCTTGGGCGGCATGACGGCGTCTTCGTCGTCGGTGGTGATGCGTGCGATAAGGGCGCTGTGGTCCGGCTTGCCGGGGGCGATGGCGGCGCCGTCGGATTCGCCGCCCTTGAGGGCGTCGGCGAGCGTGTCGAGGCGCAGCCCGCCCTTGGCCTTGGTGCCGCGGTGGCATTCGGTGCACCTGGCCTCCAGCAGCGGCTGAACCTGCTTAAAGTAGTCGATGCTGCCCTTCTTCGCGCTCTGGGCGCTGACGGCGGCGATGCGGGCGGCGATGAAATGATCGACCTCGTTGTTGGCAGGGAAGCCCTTGGGCAGTTCCGGAACCTTCACGGGCTGGGCCTTGGCGAGCCAGGCCTTCGCGGCTTCGCGGCGTTTGACCCAGTAGGGATCGGATTTGGCGCGCAGCTCGGCGCGGCGGGCTGCGTTCATTTCATCATAGTGGGCGTTGCGTTCCTTTTCGTAGTCGGCCCAGCCCTGATCATTGTAGCGGACGCTGCGTTTGCCGGGGCTGACGAGCTGCCAGCTGTCCGTCCCCTGCTTCGACCAGGCGACCACGGTTTCACCGAGTTCCGGGCGTCGGACGGCCTTGCCGACGTAGCTGCCGACGAGGGTTTCAAGCACGAGGAACTGCGGCTTGCCCGTGCCTTCAAATTCGCACCAGGACTCGCGGTTGCCCGGAGGGGCAAAGCGGAAGTCGGGGCCGAGGTCAAGGTAGTCCTTCTGGTCGGCGACCAGGTGATGGCCATCGCTGTCCTTGGGCGGGAAGGGGGTGGTGAGGACGGACTTGCCATCCAGGTAGAGATTGGTGGCGCCGCGTGCCCGGAGAAGCAGTCGGTGCTTGCCCTTGGGGAAGGTCACGGAGGCTGCGGCGCGGTACAGGAAGGGGATGTGGCGGTCGCCACGGACGCCGGTTTCGACATACTTCTGGGGGAAGTCGAAGAAGCCGAAGACGTCTTCGGTGAAGGTTTCGCCGACCTTGGGAGGTTCGCTGGGCCAGGCGTTGGCATCGGGCATGCCTTCTTCGGCGATCTGCACCAGAACCTTGCCGGCGGGCACCTGCTTCTGGGTCACCGGGGGGGGCGGAGGAATAAATTGGTACTTGGCCTTGAGAACCTCGGTGTCGATGGGGCCGCGATAAATGGCCACGTCATCGAGCCAGCCGTTGAAGCTGTGGGAGGCGGCTAGGGTGGAGCCGCTGCCGATGACCAGGGCGTCTCCGTCGGTGACGGGACCGCGGTCGGTGGCGCCGCCCATGTCCCAGGTGCCGTCGGTTTCACGGCCGTCGATGAAGCCCTTGATGCTCCGGGGCTGGCCGAAGGTGTAGGTGACGGCGATGTGATGCCAGCCGCTGGTGGGAACGGTTTCCTTTGACCACCAGCGATGCCAGTCTCCCTTCTTGCCTGGGACGTCGGCGCTGCGGAAGAGGAAGCCCACCTGGGTGCCCTCCTTGCCGTGCTGGAGGCGGAAAGCATAATTTTGGTTATCCTGGCCGAACTCCTTGGTGCCAAGCCTGCCCTTGCCGAGAATGTAGGGTACGCCGGAGGCCTCCTGGGGCTTGACCCAGGCCTCGAGGGTGATGGTTTCATTCAGGCCGAAGCGCAGCTCAGGGCTGTCGGGGACAGTGATGGCGGACTTTTTGCCGTCGCCGGAGAAGAGCCGGGCGGTGTTGGCCTGGGAGAAGCCGGGGAAGGTGGGGGCACGGGGGCCTGGGGCCTTTTCGCCATCAAAGCGCCACTGCATCACCGGCGTGGCCACAGGCTTGTCCGCGACATCATTGCCGCCGGAGTCGCTCTGGGCGTGGGCGGAGGCGACGAGGAGGAAAAGAGGGACGAATGACAGACGGGTCATGCCCTAACAACGTCAGAACCTGGCTGTTTTCAGCAAGGCAGGCCCCCCACTTTCGTGAGGTGCTGGCAAGGTTCATTTGGCCTTCAGCACCCCGCGCATGATGATGCCATGGCCGGGGAAGGAGCAGATGAAGGGGTAGTCGCCGGGGGAGGTCAGGGTGAACTCGAGGACCTCTTCCTTGCCGCCATCCAGCAGCTTCGTGTGATGCATGACATCCTCTCCCGCCGGGATGAAGCCCTTTTCAAAGCCTGCAGCCCCCATGACGATGGCGGCGTTCATGACGGCGTCGGCCTTGCCGGGCTTCACCACAAGCAGGTTGTGCGGCATGACATCGGTGTTGGCAAAGGTGAGTCGGAGCTTTTTACCCGCCTTCACGTTCAGCTCCTTGACGTCATACATGAGGCGTTCGCGAATGGTGGCGATGCGGATGGTGGTCAGGTCGGCGGTATCGCTGAGGATGCCGGATTTCTGCGCCTTCTCCTCGGCTTCACCGGCGATGACTCCGCCCTTCATGCTGGCCTCGACGTTGAACCAGAGCTGCTGGACGACATTGGCGGCGTTGCGGGCGTGAAGCTCGGGGGACTTCTGCAGGGTGGCGAGCAGGGCGGTGTCGCGGACATTGTGTTGCTGGTGCAGCCAGAGGGCTTCAAGCAGGGGGTGGGCGTCCTCCTTCTTGGAGGAATCGAACTGCTTCATCCACTCCTTCGTCGCGGCGATGACCTCGGCGGTGGGGCGTTCGCTGAGCTCCACGCGGGTGCGGTGGCGGACGCCGTCGGCGGGGTGCTTCAGGTTTTCCAGCAGGGCGGGGATGGGCTGGCCGTCGATGGCGACGGGCTTCTGCAGCTCACGCCCCTTGGCGGTCATGCGGTAGATGCGGCCGTGCTTGTGGTCGCGGTTGGGGTCGCGCACGTTGTGCTGCATGTGGCCGATGATGACATTGTGCCAGTCGGCGATGTAGAGGGCTCCGTCCTCGCCGAAGACGGCGTCGCTGGGGCGGAAGTTTTTGTCGCCGCTCATGAGCAGGCCGCGTGACTTGTCCTCGGTGATGCTGCCGTCGGCCTGGGTGACCTTGACGGTGAGTTCAGCACCGGCAGGTTCTCCCCAGACGGTGCCGTTTTCAGCGTTGCGGGCGAGGTCGTAGTGCTTGATGCCGAGGAAGCCGATGACGTTGCAGATGAGGAAGTCGCCCTGCATGTCGTCGGGGAAGTGGGTGCTGCTGACGATCTCGCTGGCCGTGACCGGGCGGACCTCCTTCTTGAGCAGTTCGTGCATCTTGAAGCCATTGCCTTCGGGCCGGACCTGGTAGGCGCGGCCGCCGGTGCCGTCGGTGGCGTAGAGGTAGCCCCAGCGGTCGAAGCTGATGCCGTGCGGGTTCGGGGAGTTGTCGGCGTGCTTGGCGATGGTGAAGCGGCGCGGGTCAAAGCGGTACATGGCGCTGACACCGGTCTGCAGGGAAGGGCCCCAGGGGTGTTCATGGTTGTGCTGCATGAAGACACCGCTCTGCCAGTAGATGCCGCCGTCGGGGCCCATGACGAGGTTGTTGGCGCCGTGGTGCGTGTCGGCAAAGTCCACGCCCTGAAGGATGATCTGGCGGACGTCGGCCACGTCGTCGCCGTCGGTGTCCTTGAGGAAGAGGATGTCGGGGGCGCAGGTGACGATGACGCCACCGTTCCAGAATTCGAAGCCGAGCGGATTCTGCACGCGGGCGAACTCGGTGATGCGGTCGCAGCTGCCGTCCTTGTTGTCATCGTGGCAGATGAGCAGGGCGTCCTTCATCTCCTTGAGCGGCTCCCACATCGGGTAGGTGTGCCATGCGGCGGCCCAGAGGCGGCCCTTGGTGTCCACCTGAAGCTGCACGGGATTGACGAGCTGCGGGAACTTCGCCTCGTCGGCGAACAGGCTGACTTCAAAACGCGGGTCATAGGCCATGTGGTTGATCGCCTCCTGGCCGCTGATGTAGGTGAGCCGGCCCTCCTTCATGGAG
The DNA here is from genome assembly GCA_044345155.1 of Prosthecobacter sp. GTDB lineage: Bacteria > Verrucomicrobiota > Verrucomicrobiia > Verrucomicrobiales > Verrucomicrobiaceae > Prosthecobacter. Next base: position 6,148 of record JBIJBP010000127.1, read on the forward strand.
CTGCTGCTCTTGCTGCCACCGCCGACGTTGGAGATCACCGGCACAGACTTCGGAACGTTGCTGTCATCGACCTTCAGGTCGCCGCCCTTGGCGCGGGCCCAGACCTTCTTGTCCCGATTTGCGGTCATCACGTCGAACATGGTCAGCTCATGCTGGAGGACGACGGCGTTGGTCTGGTCATCGGTGAAGGCGAGGGTGGAGCGCCCCCCCCAGACATCGTTGCCATCACGGGCGCGGTAGCGGGCGTTCCAGTAGACGTCCTTGTCCATCACGGCCTCGCGGAGTTCCTCGAGCGAGGCGGAGGCGGTGACTTCGCGACCCAGCAGTGCTTTGGCAATGACTTCGGAGAGCTGGCGGTTGCCCTCGGCGCTGAGATGCACGCCGTTGATCGTCAGCGGCTCCTTGGCGGCCTTGAAGAGGTCGAGGGAAGGATGGAAGAGGTCGACAAAGGCCACGCCCGCCTCTTGGGCGGCGGCCTCGGTGGCCTTGGTGTAGGCTTCGAGCTGCGGGTTGTGCTCAGCCCCGTTCGGAACGTTCGGGTTTTTTGTGTCCTCGTGGGCGATGGGGCTGAAGAGGACGATGCGGGGGAAGGACTTTCCGTTCGGCCTGGTGCCGCGCACATATCTGACGAAGTCGACGAGCTGCTTTTTGAAGTCGTCCGGCTTGTTTTCAAAGGACTCGTTGTAACCGAAGAAGGCGAAGACGACGTCCGGCTTCACATGGCGCAGGTAGTCGGTCATGTGCATGTGACCGCTGCTGCGCGGGAAGGAGTTTGGGCGGTCGCCGCTGGCGCTCATGTTGCGGAAGCTCACGTTTTGCTCCGGTAGTGCGCTCTGCAGCACGGTTTCCATCCAGCCGTCGTGCTGCATGCGGTCGGGCAGGCCGTTGCCGAGGATGGCGACGGTGTCTCCCTTGCTGAAGGCAAAGGGCAGGGTGTCCTTGTAGTCGGCAGGCACCTCGACGAGGGCGGGCTCCGGCTTGGCGGGCGCGCCCGCAGGGCCTTTGACGGCGGGTTTGCCGGGCTTGCCATCAAAGGTCAGGTAGGTCAGTTTGCCATCGCCCTTGATGTTGATCGACAGCGACTCGCCGGGCGCGACGTTTTTGATTTCGAAGACCGGTTTGCGGGCGTCATCGAGCAGGCTCAGCGTGAAGCCGCCGAGGCGTTCCGGAAAACCTTTCCGGCTCCAAAGGCTGATCGAGTCGATGGTTAGGCTGGAGCCCAGATCGACCTCCCACCAAGGATTCGGCTTGTTCTCGATGGTGTGGGTCATGCCCTTGCCGTAGTTCGGGCTTTTGTCGCCATCCATGGCACGATTCGCATCGCCGCCATGGCCCGTGGAGGACTGGGTGGCCTTGCCCCCCTTGGCGACATTTTTGCCGCCGCTCAGGATTTCGATCTCCGCGATCTGCAGGCACTGCCTTTCGCCGGGGATCTCGATGCGGACAAAACGCGCAGGTTTGCCGGTGGCGAGGGTGGGCTTCGCGTCAATGGTCGTGGGCGCAGCGGTGGAGGCGGTCTGCCTGGCGTCCTTCTTCTTCTCAGGTTTACGGATGTTGTTGTTCGCGGGGATGGGGGAGTCCCAGCCGCCGTACATCTCCGGCTTGATGCCGCGGGCATAACCGCCGCCGGCGAAGGTGTTGGGCTTGAAGGGGCCGACAAAGGCGATGTTCAGATCCGGGGTGATCTTGTCCTCGAGGCCAAGGGTCCAGAAGATGCCGTTCACCACGAGGCGGCGGTAGCCTTCGTTCGTGATGTCCTCGGAGGTGCCGTAGAGGGTCGTGAAAACGCGGCCTTCGCGGCCGTTTTCGCCTTTGTAAGTGCGTGTCCATTCGCTGGGCATCGGCGGCTTGGTGGCGTCGGCGGGTGAATCAGGTGTCATTCCGTTGAGCGGCTGGGCCATCGTCAGAACCTCGCCTGAGACCGGTTTGCCGACGTAGCCGCCGGCCTGCGCCCAGGCGTCCTTGACGCCGCGCAGGATGGGATGGGAGGCCTTGTCAGGAACCACGGCGATGCGCGTGCTCTGCTTGTGATTGGTGCCGTAGTGTCCGACCCAGGTCTGGCCGAGCACCTGATGGCCGAAGCCGAGTTCATAATCGGTGCCCTTGTAGTCGAAGGAGTATTTCGCGAAGGCGGCGTCCTTGGGCATCTTGAAGGCGTGGGTGGCGGTGCGCAGGCCGACGACCGGGCCGCCACGCTTCAGGTAGGCGTCGAAGTGCTTCATCTGCTCCGGCGGGAAGTTCTGGAAGCGCAGGAACACCACGGCGAGGTCGGCGCTGTCCAGGGCCTTGATGCCGGGCATGTTGGAGGCATCGCCGCCGACGATCTCCCCGGATGCCGGGTCAATGCCGAACAGGACCGTGCACTTGAAGCCCTGGTGCTTGGCGAGCAACCGGGCGAGGGCGGGCAGGGATTCCTCGGAGCGGTATTCGTGGTCATCCGCCATGAAGACGATGTGCTTGCCCTTTCCCGGGCCATCCGAGCCTTCAAAGACAAGGGGGGCGGCCTGGCAAAGGGAACCAAGGGAGAGCAGAGCGAGTAGGAGGCGTTTCATGGACAGGAATCCATATACCGCGCCAGACCTGAAAATCGGACAAAGAAAATGAGTTCGAGCCAGGTTCAGCGGGCCTGGCCTGATGCGGCCTGTTCCTGGGCGGGCCTGGCCAGCAGGGTGACGATCAGGATGAAGAAGCACATGATCATCGAAAACAGGGGGAACTGAAGGGCGGGCGGCAGGCTGTAGATGAGGGCCAGGGCCGGGATCCAGACCAGCCAGTTGGTCAGCATCACGGTGGGCAGGGTGAGGGTCCAGAACTCTCGGTTGAGACTGGCTCGGGTCTGCTGCCAGGAGCCGCCCATGTCCACCCAGCGCAAGGTGATGAGGTAGGTGGGTACAAACCACAGGGGGCTCATGACGAACTGATCGAAGAATACCTTGGTCAGCAGTGTTCCCGCGTCATTGCCGGTGCCGAACATCCATCCCTGGAGGCGGTAGAAAAGGTCGATCTCCATGCCGCGATAGCCCCAGAACAGGAGGAGCAGGAGAATGCGGCGCAGACGGCCTTTCGCAGGCAGGGTTCCCATGAGCCCCTGAACCAGGCTTGGCAGTAGCACGGCGGCGAAGACGGTCGAGGTGAGGGAGAAGCTGTAGGACCAGCGGGTTTTGAAGTCGCCGACGGATTGCCAGAGTTCGGCCATCGCAGGGACCTGGTAGTAGCTGCCAACAAGCAGGAGAACGAGAAGGTTCAGCAACAGGCAGGGCAGGAGGTTCTGGCGGAACACCTCCCGGATGCGCGAGGTGATGGCGGACAGCACGGAGGGGGAGTCGTTGGACATCAGACGAACAGTCCCATGCGATGTCCGGGGGCGGCGGGCAAGTCACGTTTTGGAGGCGGCGGCGAATGAGGAGGCCTGACGCAAAAAAAGGGCCATGCCGAGGCATGACCCTTTCGAAACCAGGCAGGTTGTCCGGCGTCAGACGGTGCCGAAGATGGTTTTGCCGGTGCTGAGGAGGTCGTCGCAGGCCTCCTTCATGCGCTCGCAGAGACCCTGTTCGCCCTTCTTGAGGTAGGAGCGGGGGTCGTAGGCCTTCTTGTCGCCGACTTCGCCGTCGATCTTGAGGACGCCGTCGTAGTTCTTCATCATGTGACCGACGATCGGGCGGGTGAAGGCGTACTGGGTGTCGGTGTCAATGTTCATCTTGATGACGCCATAACCAAGGGTTTCGCGGATTTCTTCAAGGGGGGTGCCGGAGCCGCCGTGGAAGACGAGGTCCATTTCGGCCTGGGGGCCGTATTTGCCGGTCACCGCCGCCTGGCCGTCGCGCAGGATGGTGGGCTTGAGCTTCACGGCACCGGGCTTGTAGGCGCCGTGGACGTTGCCGAAGGTGGCGGCGAACATGAAGCGGCCGATGCCGTTCAGGGCTTCATAGACGGCGAGCATGTCCTCGGGGGTCGTGTAGAGCTTTTCGTTCGCCACGCCGGAGGTGTCGTGGCCGTCCTCCTCACCGCCGACGACGCCGGCTTCGACTTCGAGGATGATGTCCAGGGCGGCGCATTCCTTGAGCAGCTCGCTGGAGACCTTGATGTTTTCCTCCAGGCTCAGCTCGGAGCCGTCAAACATGTGGGAGTTGAACAGGTTGCCCTTGCCGGCCTCGCGGCGCGCCTTGGTGGCGGCAAGCAGGGGCTTGAGGAACTTCTCGACGTTCTTGGGGTGGCAGTGGTCGGTGTGCAGGGCGACGAGGACGTCATACCTGGCGGCGAGGGTGTGCACGGCTTCGGCGAGCACGATGGCGCCGAGGGCCATGTCCTTGACGGCGGTGCCGGAGGCGAATTCACCGCCGCCGGTGGAGATCTGGATGATGCCGTCGGACTTGCTCTCGGCGAAGGCCTTCAGGGCGCCGTTGATCGTGGGCAGGGAGGTGACGTTGATGGCCGGGTAGGCGTATCCGCCTTTCTGGGCGGCATCAAGCATGGCACGATACTGGGCGGGGGTGGCGACGGGCATCTGTTTTTTAGGGAGTTAGAGGTTCGGGGAGCCCGATGGGAGCAAGAAAGGGGCCGGGTGCAAGGCCTGTGTGTCTTTCACGACCCCAGGGAGACTCCCACCGAGTGCCAGCAGAGCACTGACAGGGCCAGGTTAGGCTGAAATTGACCGGATGCCCGCTTGGACGAAGCCGCTGGAGTCAGTAGATCATGGCGTCCGCCGGTGCCGGAGTTTCCTCGATCTTGGTGGCCTCGATGATGGGCACGGTCTGGTCGCCCTCCTTCTTGTAGCCCATTTTGCCGACGACCTTCACCCAGGTCATTTCCTTGAAGTCAGGGGCTTTTTTGCCGAAGTCGACCGGCACGGAGTAGGGGCGTGCGTCGGCGGCGCAGCACTGCACCATCAAGCGGAAGACGCGCAGGCGGTGGCCGTTTTCGTTGTTCACCTTTTCAGGCAGCACCTGGGCCACGGTTTCGATGGCCTGGCCGGTGATGACCTTCTGAACTTCCAGGTCGCCGGCGGTGTAATAGATCTCCGGCACTTCGAGGATGAAGTTGCCTTCCTTGCTCTGCGGCACCTGCTTCTTCAGGTCCTCCAGCGTGAAGCTGCCGTAGCTCTGAGCCTTGTCCGGCGGGGGCGGGGCTGCCTGGGCCACCTTGGCCGGGTCGGCAAACTGGGCGGGTGGGGGCAACGGGCCTGCCGGCATGGGCGTGGGAGCCGGAGCCGCGCGATCTGTGGTCGCTGGAGGCAGCGGAGCGGTGGTTTTGGCCACGGCGGCCTGCTTGGTCTTGTCGGCGGGGCGCAGGGCGAACTTGTCGGCGTTGGTCTGGTCGTTGTAGTTGGGGTTGTAGAGGCCCTTGTTGACGACGGCGTTGGCGCTGTAGCGGTCCGGGGTGCTGAAGGCGGCCCAGGTCAGCGGGGCGATAAGCATCAGGATGGCAGCGATGCGGCCCGGCCAGCCACTTTCCTCCAGGATGCCATGGCCGTGATCGTGGTCGTGGCCGTGAGAATGAGCGTGGCCATGATCGTGGGAATGGTCGTGGCCGCAGCCGCCTTCGTGCTTGTGTTCATGCCCATGGTCATGCCCGCAGCCGCCTTCGTGAGGGTGGTGATGGCCGTGACCATGATCGTGATCGTGATCGTGATCGTGATCGTGATCGCAGGGGCCGTGATGATGCTCATGGCCGTGGTCGCAGCAGCCTTCCTTGGAGTCATGACCGTGCTTGTTGTCGTCTCCGTGGTCATGATCGCAGCCGTGGGAGGAGCAGCCGCCGTCGTCGGCCTGGGTGGTGAACAGGTTGAAGAGCGCCACGATGCCCATGCCGATGCCGGCGATGAGCACCATGTCACGGAAGATGCCGTCGGGGGGTAGGTAAGCGGCGACGCGGCCGGAGACGTGGAAGTAGAGAAGCACGGCGCTCCAGACCAGCATGATCAGGACGCTGATGAAGTGAATGGTGGTTCGGGTTCCGGACATGGCGGTGGGCGGTGAGGCGTGGAAAGACGAGCGGGATTATTTCGTGGCGAGCTTCTGGATCATCATCATCCAGGGCTCGGACAGGGTGCCGACAAGGATGAACAGGCCGATGAGCAGGGCGAGCACGACGCGGCGCCTGAAGACGCCGGAGTACATGAAGAGGAGCTTGATGTCCATCATGGGGCCGAAGACCAGGAAGGCGAGCTTGGCGGCCATGGAGAACACGGCCATGGGGGCGGCGATGAAGGCGTCGGAGGTGCTGCAGAGGGAAAGCACGACGGCGAGGCCCATGATGGAGGGAAGGGCCAGCCATTCATTGCGGGCGACGGAGTTGAGGATCGACTGGTCAACCTGGGTGTTGAAGACGGAGGTGATGATCACGCCGATGACAAAGTACATGGAGGTGTCCAGGAAGTCGCCCATGGCGGCTCGCATGGCATGGACGAGCCTGGCGTTGAAGCCCGCCGCCTGTGCGTGTGCCTGGCCGTCGGCGGTGCGGCCGCGGCCCATGGTTTCGATGATGCGCGGCTTGAGGATCTGCTCGGGCCGGAGGCGCAGGACAATCAGGCCGACGATCACCGCCACGGCATAACCGAGGGACAGGCGTGAGATGGTCATGGTGGCGTTGCCAATGCTGCCGAGGCCGGTGACGAGCTGGAACTCCTTGAAGGCGGTCAGGGTGCTCACCGCGACGATCGGGTTCATGATCGGCGCCGCCAGCATGTAGGTGACGGCGCAGGAAACCGGCAGGCCTTTCTGCACCAACCGCTTGATCACAGGCACGACGGCGCATTCACAGACCGGGAAAACCAGGCCCAGGACGCCGGCGACGAGGGTGGAGAGCACGCCGTTTTTGGGCAGCACCTTGTCGAGCAGGCGGGAGTCGAGGAACGCGGCGATCAGTCCCGAGAGGACGGTTCCGACAAGGATGTAGGGGGCTCCTTCAAAGACGATGCTGAGGAAGGCCATCAGGACGTCCCCGAGGCGGCTGGGTTCTGGCAGGGCGGCAAAAAACATGTTCTAAAGGTGTTAAACGTGACCCGGTGGCCGCTTCAAGCGCGAAAGCTGGCCAGGTATTGTCCGGGAACTACGGCGGGCGTGGTCCGGCCTCATCAGGCCAGGAGCTTGTCCACGACCTTGGCGCCCTGGTTGTCCGTGAGGCTGGCGGCCAGGCCGTTGCGCTTGTAGGTCAGCTTCGAGTGGTCGAGCCCGAAGAGCTTCAGCAGCGTGGCGTGGTAGTCGTAGTGCTTCACCTCGTCGATGACGGCCTTGTGGCCGAACTCGTCGGTCTCGCCGTGGACATAACCTTTTTTGAACCCCCCGCCCGCGAGCCACATGCTGAAGCCGTAGGTGTTGTGGTCACGGCCCCACTTCTCACGGCCGGCATCGTTCTGCAGGACGGGCAGTCGCCCCATCTCGCCGCCCCAGTGGACGACGGTGGTGTCGAGCAGGCCGCGCTGCTTCAGGTCGAGGACCAGGGCTGCGCTGGGCTGGTCGGTGGCCTCGCAGTTCTTCGGCAGGGCGGTGATCAGCGAGCCGTGCTGGTCCCAGGACTGGCCGGCGTTGAGCACCTGGACATAACGAACTCCGCGTTCAACAAGGCGGCGGGCGATGATGCAGCGGGTGGCGTAGTCCTTTGTGGCCGGGTTGTCGACGCCGTAGAGCTTCTTCACATGCTCGGGTTCGCCGGAGATGTCGAGGGCCTCCTTGGCGGCGGTCTGCATCTTGGCGGCGAGTTCATAGCTGGAGATGCGGGCCTGCAGGTCGAGCTCGCCCGGATGTGCGCCGAGGTGCTCTTCGTTGAAGGCCTTGAGCAGCGCGAGCTGGCGTGCCTGCGGGCCGCCTGCCAGGGAGGCGGGCGGGTCGAGATTGAGAATCCTGGGCTCGGTGGGGCGCACCAGGGTGCCCTGGTAAAGCGCGGGCAGCCAGCCGTTGGTGAAGTGCTCGCCCTGGAACGTGGGCAGGCCGCTGGGATGGGCGAGCACCATGTAGGCGGGCAGTTCGTCGGTTTCGCTGCCCAGGCCGTAGGTGAGCCAGGAGCCAAGGGCCGGGCGGCCGGCGGTGATGCGGCCGGCGTTCATGGCATACAGCCCCTGGGCGTGATTGCTGACCCCGGAGGACATGGAGCGCACCAGGGTGATCTCATCAGCCACCTTGCCGAGGTTGGGCAGCAGTTCGCTGAGCTCCATGCCGCACTGGCCGTGCTTCTTGAAGGTCCAGGGCGAGCCGAAGCACTTTGAGGAAGCCTGGGCAAGGTTGTCGTACTTGATTTCTCCGGGGAACTTCTGCCCATGGTACTTCGTCAGCATGGGCTTGGGGTCGAAGAGGTCCATCTGCGACGGGCCGCCCATCATGAAGAGAGAGATCATCGCCTTCGCCCTCGGTTCAAAGTGGGGCTTTTTCGGCGTCAGATCATAGCGCATCTCCCCGAAGCTTTCCGGTTTCACCGGCGCGGCGAGCAGGCCTTCCTTCTCAAGCAGGGAGGCGAGCGCCAGGGTGCCAAGGCTGTAACCGTTGGCATGGACAAAATGGCGGCGTGAACAGAGGGGGGCGCTGAACATGGGGTTTCCAGGATACGCTGGAGGGTGGCTGCATCTCGCAAAACGATCCATCACCGCTGACAGGCTTTGGGTGAGGAACCCGGCATCAGGCGGGGGGCGTGATGTTTTGTGCAAGAGACCGTTAGGGAATGACCAATGTCCAGGGGGCAATGACCAAGGAAATTCCAAGGCCCAGATCACATGGCTGAGCGACAAGATTTTCCACGCAGAATCGCCCACTGGAGCCTGCCTGAACCTTGGCGCATTGAGTCATTGGTCCAGGTTCAATACATAGGTGACAAAACAGGTTCAGAACATGGGTGACACAATGGCGTTGGCGGCTCGCGGCAGCGAGCTTTGCCGATGCCATGGAAAGACACCCAAGCAATGGACCAACGAA